>NZ_JBEOTZ010000022.1:0-150848 GCF_040303825.1 Streptomyces sp. NPDC094143 | reverse complement strand
GGAGATGTCCATCCGCAGCAGCAGGTCGCCGGCAGCGATCTCGCCGACGCGCAGGTCGGTGAGGATCACCGTGCCGGCCCGGGCCCCCCGGCCCCCCGGCCCCCCGACCCCCGGGCCCGTCGCCCCGCCGTCCCTGACCGCGTCGCCCCGCCACGCCCGAGGCGCGGCGTGCCTGTGGGCCGGCGCCCCTGAGCTGCGCCGATTCCAGCTCACGCGGGAACGGATCCGGATAATGATCGTCCTGTTGTCAGTGCGGCCCGGTACGCTCGAAAGCACGATGACAGAGGATCTCTCACCGGCCGAGCGGTACGCGGCAGCCCGCAAGCGCGCTGCCGAGCAGGCCACCGCGCTCGCCTCCTTCCGCGAGATGTACGACTTCGGCCTCGACCCCTTCCAGATCGAGGCCTGTCAGGCTCTCGAGGCGGGGAAGGGCGTGCTGGTGGCCGCGCCCACCGGCTCCGGCAAGACGATCGTCGGCGAGTTCGCCGTCCACCTCGCCCTCGGGCAGGGCAAGAAGTGCTTCTACACGACACCCATCAAGGCGCTGTCGAACCAGAAGTACGCCGACCTGTGCCGCCGCTACGGCACGGACAAGGTCGGCCTGCTCACCGGCGACAACAGCGTCAACTCCGACGCCCCGGTGGTCGTGATGACCACCGAGGTGCTGCGGAACATGCTGTACGCCGGTTCCCAGACGCTCCTGGGCCTCGGCTACGTGGTCATGGACGAGGTGCACTACCTCTCCGACCGGTTCCGGGGCGCCGTCTGGGAAGAGGTGATCATCCACCTGCCCGAGTCGGTCACGCTGGTCTCCCTCTCGGCGACCGTGTCGAACGCCGAGGAGTTCGGCGACTGGCTCGACACGGTCCGCGGCGACACCGAGGTGATCGTCTCCGAGCACCGGCCCGTGCCGCTGTTCCAGCACGTGCTCGCCGGACGGCGGATGTACGACCTGTTCGAGGAGGGGGAGGGCCACAAGAAGGCCGTCAACCCCGACCTCACGCGCATGGCGCGCATGGAGGCGAGCCGTCCGTCGTACCAGGACCGCCGGCGCGGCCGGCTGCGCGAGGCCGACCGCGAGCGCGAGCGCAGACAGCGCTCCCGGGTGTGGACGCCGAGCCGGCCCGAGGTCATCGAGCGGCTCGACGCCGAGGGGCTGCTGCCCGCCATCACCTTCATCTTCAGCCGCGCCGCCTGCGAGGCCGCCGTCCAGCAGTGCCTGTACGCGGGCCTGCGGCTCAACGACGAGGAGGCGCGGCACCGGGTCCGCTCCCTGGTGGAGGAGCGCACGGCGTCCATCCCGCGCGAGGACCTGCACGTCCTGGGCTACTACGAGTGGCTGGAGGGCCTGGAGCGCGGCATCGCCGCCCACCACGCGGGCATGCTGCCCACCTTCAAGGAGGTCGTCGAGGAGCTGTTCGTGCGCGGGCTGGTCAAGGCCGTCTTCGCGACCGAGACCCTCGCGCTCGGCATCAACATGCCCGCCCGCTCGGTGGTCCTGGAGAAGCTCGTCAAGTGGAACGGCGAGCAGCACGCGGACATCACCCCGGGCGAGTTCACGCAGCTGACGGGCCGGGCCGGACGGCGCGGCATCGACGTCGAGGGCCACGCCGTGGTGCTGTGGCAGCGCGGCATGAACCCCGAGCACCTGGCCGGTCTCGCGGGCACGCGCACGTACCCGCTGCGCTCCAGCTTCAAGCCGTCGTACAACATGGCGGTCAACCTGGTCGAGCAGTTCGGGCGGCACCGCTCGCGGGAGCTGCTGGAGACGTCCTTCGCGCAGTTCCAGGCCGACAAGTCGGTCGTCGGGATCTCGCGTCAGGTGCAGCGAAACGAGGAGGGCCTGGAGGGCTACAAGGCCTCCATGACCTGCCACCTCGGCGACTTCGAGGAGTACGCGCGGCTGCGCCGTGAGCTGAAGGACCGGGAGAACGAGCTGGCCCGGCAGGGCGCGGCGCAGCGGCGCGCGGAGGCCGCCGTCGCGCTGGAGAAGCTGAAGCCGGGTGACGTGATCCATGTGCCCACCGGCAAGTACGCGGGTCTGGCGCTGGTGCTGGACCCGGGCCTGCCGGCGGGCCGTTCGAACGGCCATCGCGGCTTCGACCACCACGACGGGCCGCGCCCGCTGGTGCTGACCGCTGAGCGGCAGGTGAAGCGGCTGGCGGCCATCGACTTCCCGGTCCCCGTCGAGGCGCTGGAGCGGATGCGGATCCCGAAGTCCTTCAATCCGCGTTCCCCGCAGTCCCGTCGGGACCTCGCGTCGGCGCTGCGCACCAAGGCCGGGCACATCCCGGCCGACCGGCACCGCAAGCGGCGCTCCCAGGCGGCGGACGACCGCGAGATCGCCCGGCTGCGGACCGCGCTGCGCGCGCACCCGTGCCACGGGTGCAGCGACCGTGAGGACCACGCCCGCTGGGCCGAGCGCTACCACCGGCTGCTGCGGGACACTTCACAGCTGGAGCGGCGGATCGAGGGCCGGACGAACACGATCGCCCGGACGTTCGACCGTATCGTCGCGCTGCTGACCGAGCTGGACTACCTGCGCGGCGACGAGGTCACCGAGCACGGCAAGCGGCTGGCGCGCCTGTACGGCGAGCTCGACCTGCTGGCCAGCGAGTGCCTGCGCGAGGGCGTCTGGGAAGGTCTCGGTCCGGCCGAACTGGCCGGGTGCGTCTCGGCGTTGGTCTACGAGTCGCGCGTCGGGGACGACGCGATGGCGCCGAAGCTGCCGACGGGCAGGGCCAAGGCCGCGCTGGGCGAGATGGTGCGGATCTGGGGCCGGCTGGACGCGCTGGAGGAGGAGTTCCGGATCACCCAGACCGAGGGGGTCGGGCAGCGCGAGCCCGATCTCGGCTTCGCCTGGGCCGCGTACGAGTGGGCCTTGGGGAAGGGGCTCGACGAGGTGCTGCGCGAGGCGGAGATGCCGGCCGGGGACTTCGTGCGCTGGTGCAAGCAGGTCATCGACGTGCTGGGGCAGATCGCGGCGGCTGCGCCGCAGGGGTCTTCCGTGGTGAAGAACGCGCGGAAGGCCGTTGATCTGTTGCTGCGGGGAGTTGTCGCCTACTCGTCGGTGGGGTGACCGCACCCACCCGGTACTGAAGCCCATTCACCCGTCACGGTGAGTGGGCTTTCGTACGCGAGTTCGTGATTACTTTGCGCATTCGAACGGTTTCACAGCGTGTAGACGAATGAGCCTACTATCCCTTCGCGTCCGGTTTCCGGCAGTTGCTGAATATGACACGGCGATGATCCGGTCGGATTAAGCTCGCCCGCAGCGCACCGGCTTGAGATGAATTCGTGCGCTTGTTCCCCCATGTGTGGAAAGTCCAACGGTTTCATGACATACCCATCTGCACGTTCCCCTGAACCCCAGCCGACTCCTGTCAGAAGGCCTACATGGTGAGTGTTCAATCCCCCCCTGTTCGCGGTGAACTCCCTTACGCGCGCCTGTTGTTGCTGCCCGCCATAGCGATGGCCGCGGCGTCCGGAGCCGCTGTCGCCCTGGTGTCGGCGCCGGCCCGGCCCGCCGTCGGCTGGCTGGGTGGCCTCGCCACGGTGCTGGTCCTCGCCATGGCGGTCGTAGCGGTGCGTCGCGGCCGTGCGCTGCGCAGGCAGCAGGATGAGCACGCCCGTCACAGCGCGTTGCTGGAACAGCGGATCGCCGCCCACGAGAAGGAGTTCCTGCGCTTCTCCCGGAAGATCTTCCCCGCCGCGCTGAACCTGCTGCACACCGGAGAATCCCCCAGAGAGGCGATTCGCAAGCTCGGCCTGCGCCACCCCGAGTACCGCGACCTCCCGAAGCCGCTGCACGAGACCCTGCTGACGGCCCTGAAGATCGTCGACCACGAAGTGGTCATGCGGGACGCCGCCGCGCGGTCCTTCGTCACGGTCGCCCGCCGCGTCCAGGCGATCATCCACCAGCAGGCCCAGGAACTGCGGGAGATGGAGGAGGACCACGGCCGCAACCCCGAGGTCTTCGACGACCTGCTGCGCATCGACCACGGCAACGCCCTGATCGGCCGCCTCGCCGACTCCGTCTCCGTCCTCGGCGGCGGCCGCCCCGGCCGCCAGTGGCCCGAGCCGGTGTCCCTCTACAGCACGCTGCGCGGCGCCATGTCCCGCATCCTGGAGTACCGGCGCATCCAGCTGGCCTCCATCGCGAAGGTCAGCGTCAAGGGCATCTACGTCGAGCCGGTCATCCACGCCGCCGCCGAACTCCTCGACAACGCCACGCGCTACTCGCCGCCCCAGACCAAGGTCCACGTCACCGCCACCGAGGTGCAGACCGGCGTCTGTATCGAGATCGAGGACGGCGGTGTCAACCTCAACGAGGAGGCCAGGACCCGGATCGAGGGCATGCTGGAGGCCGCCAAGGCCGGCGTCGACCTCCAGGACATCGGCGAGCACCCGCGCCTGGGACTGGCCGTCGTGGGCCGTCTGTGCACGGCGTACAACATGGAGGTCTCCCTGCGCGCCTCCGCCTACGGCGGGGTCCGGGCCATCCTCATCGTGCCGAGCGAGATGATCACCCACGCGCCCGGTGTCGGCCTCGCCCACGGCATCGGCGCCACCGGCATCCCCATGACGGTCGGCATCCCCGAGGGGCCCAAGCGCACCCCGAAGAAGCGCCGTCCCACCATGCCGAAGCTCCCCGCCACGGTCTCCCTGGAGGACGACGACGTCCCCGAGGTCACCGAGTGGACGGCGAACGGCCTGCCGCAGCGCCGCAGCCGGGTGAAGATGCCGCTCGCCGAACGGCTCGCCCAGCAGGCCGCCTACGAGAAGGAGGACCGCGAGGCCGAGGAGCGTGGCGAGTACAACCCGTGGGCCGCGGCCAAGGAGCCCGAGGTGCCGCCGCTGCGCGACATGAGCGCCCCCGACGCCCCCGGCAAGGGCCTGGAGGCCTTCTGGGAGGGGCTCAAGCAGGGCATCGAACCCGGCACCCACCCGACCGACTTCATCCGCAACCCCACCAAGTACCTGCACCTGCTCAACGACCCGGCCCCCACCGAGGCCGATGACGAGGGGGATCTCAAGTGATCCAGCAGCGAGGCAACTTCGACTGGATGCTCAAGCAACTCGCCGACGGCGTGCCGGGCATCGAGATGATCGTGGTGCTCTCGGCCGACGGCCTGCGCATCGCCCGCTACGGCGGCGAGCCCGACGCGGCCGACCGGGTCGCCGCGGCCTGCGCCGGTCTGCAGTCCCTGGCGAGCAGCGTCTGCCAGGAACTCACCGTCGGCGACGGCGAGATGAAGCTCGTCATGATCGAGATCGACCGCGGCTACTTCTACCTGATGAACGCGGGGGCCAACGCCTTCCTCGCGGTGCTCTCCGACGTGCGCTGCGAACCCGGCCGGATGAGCGCGATGATGCGTGACCTCGTCGTCCGGATCGGCGGCCACCTGACCAGTCCGCCCCGGCGGAACGGGCAGATCGTATGACCCCTCCGCAACGCCAGAGGCGCAGCCCCGCACCCGAACCGCCCTCGCAGCCCGCCCAGCAGGGCGAGGGGAAGGTCAAGAATCCCGAGCGGATGTACGTGGTGGCGGGCCCGGACGGAGAACGGGCCGAGCTCGACCTGGTGACCTTGATCGTGGCGCGGGCCACGGACCCGCCACCCTCCGCCTCCCCCGAGCAGGCGGCGCTGCTCCGGCTCTGCGCCGCCCCGCTGTCCGTGGCCGAGCTGTCGGCCTACCTCCACCTGCCGTTCAGCGCGATGGGCGTGCTGCTCACCGAGATGCTGACGGCGGAACTGGTACAGGCGCGCGCCCCGATCGTCCGCAAGGCGCGTTCCGACCGTTCCCTTCTCGAAGCGGTGATGAATGGACTTCAAAGGCTCTGACACCATCCCGGGCCCCCGGGCCGAGGACCAACTGCCCCACACGGCACAGGCCGCTGCCAAGATCGTGATCGCGGGTGGCTTCGGCGTCGGCAAGACGACCATGGTCGGCTCGGTCAGCGAGATCACACCGCTGACCACCGAGGAGACCATGACGCAGGCCGGCATCGGTGTCGACGACAACTTCGGCTCCGCGTCCAAGACGGCGACCACCGTCGCCATGGACTTCGGCCGCATCAGCATCACCGAGCAGCTCGTGCTGTACCTGTTCGGCACGCCCGGACAGCAGCGCTTCTGGTTCCTGTGGAACGGCCTGTTCGAGGGCGCGCTCGGCGCGGTGGTCCTGGTCGACACCCGCCGGCTGGAGGTGAGCTTCGACGTCATGGGGCGCCTGGAGGAGCGCGGCGTGCCCTTCGTGGTCGCCGTCAACACCTTCCCCGACGCGCCCCGTTACGACATCGAGGAGCTGCGCGCGGCCCTCGACCTCACCCCGGACATCCCGATCATGGAGTGCGACGCACGCCGCCGGGCCTCCAGCCGGGACGTCCTGATGACGCTGATGCGCTTCCTGCACTCGCTCGCCATGCAGGGCGCGTCCACCTGACCCCGTTCGCCCCCCACCCACTTCCCCCAGACATCTGGAAAGCCTCGGAGCGACCACTGTGACGCCTGAATCCCACGCCCGGACCGGTACGGACGGACCCCGGCTCGATCCGCCCCCCGGCTGCCCCGCGCACGGCCTCGGGCCCGGGGGGCTGCACCGGCTGCACGAGTCGGAGGACCTGGGAGCGCTGTACGAGAAACTGCGGGAGGAACACGGCCCCGTGGCGCCCGTGCTGCTCCACGACGACGTGCCGATCTGGATCGTCCTCGGTCACACCGAGAACCTGCACATGGTGCGCTCGCCCTCGCAGTTCTGCCGGGACAGCCGTATCTGGACCCCGCTGCGGGAGGGGCTGGTCAAGCCCGACCACCCGCTGATGCCGCACATCGCCTGGCAGCCCATCGCCTCGCACGCCGAGGGCGACGAGCACAAGAGGCTGCGCGGCGCGGTCATGGGTGCCATCTCCACCATCGACTTCCGCAGTCTGCGCCGCTACATCAACCGCAGCACGCAGGCCATCGTCAACCGCTTCTGCGAGCAGGGCGAGGCCGACCTCGTCGGCCAGTTCACCGAGCACCTGCCGATGGCCGTGATGTGCGAGATCCTCGGCATGCCCGACGAGTACGACGACCGTCTCGTCGAGGCCGCCCGCGACGCGCTCAAGGGCACCGAGACCGCCATCGCCAGCCACACCTACGTCATGGAGGCGCTCAGCCGGCTCACCGCCCGGCGCCGCGCCCAGCCGGAGGAAGACCTCGCCAGCTATCTGATCACGCACCCGGCCCGGCTGACCGACGACGAGGTCAGGGAGCACCTGCGCCTGGTCCTCTTCGCCGCCTACGAGGCCACCACCAACCTGCTGTCCAACGTGCTGCTGACCGTGCTCATCGACCCGCGCTTCCGGGCCCAGCTCAACGGCGGCCAGATGACGGTGCCCGAGGCGGTGGAGCAGTCACTGTGGAACGAACCGCCGTTCAGCACGGTCTTCGCCTACTTCGCCAAGCAGGAGACGGAGCTCGGCGGGCAGCGCATCCGCCGGGGTGACGGACTGCTGTTCGCCCCGCTCCCGGCGAACGTCGACCCGCGGGTGCGGCCCGACCTGAAGGCCAGCATGCAGGGCAACCGGTCCCACCTGGCGTTCGGCGGCGGGCCGCACGAGTGCCCGGGCCAGGACATCGGCCGCTCCATCGCCGACGTCGGCGTCGACGCGCTGCTGCTGCGGCTGCCGGACGTCGAGCTCGACTGCGACCAGGACGAGCTGCGCTGGACGGCGTCCATCGCCTCGCGGCACCTGGTGGAACTGCCCGTGCAGTTCTCGCCCAAGCCGCCGCAGGACGTGTCGGAGACGCCGCACCACAAGGTGGTGCCCACACAGCGCGCGGACTGGCAGATCAGCATCTCGCAGCCGGATCCGCAGCCCGCCCCGGCGGCCGCGCGGCCCCGGCCCCACTCCCAGTCCCAGTCCCAGCCCCAGCCCGAGCCGGCTCCGGTGCAGCCGCAGCCCGTCCCGGTGCCCCCGCAGCCCCCGGCCGCGGAGCCGGTGCGCCGCAAGGGTGTCTGGCAGCGCTTCCTGCTCTGGTGGCGCGGTTACTGACCGTCCCGCGGGCCGTCGTACGTCCCGGCGGCCCACCGGTCGTACGACGTCCAGGCCGCGAGCGTCCGGCCGCTGCGGAACCGGTGCTCCTCGCCCGTGACCGGGTCGGTGAACTCAAGGGTCCGGGCCAGGAGTTGAAGCGGGCGGCGGAAGTCGCCGACCGGTACGGGACCGGTCACCTCGGGATAGAGCGGATCACCGAGGATCGGCACGCCCAGCGCGGTCATGTGCACGCGCAGCTGGTGGGTCTGCCCGGTGGCCGGGACCAGCCGGTACCGGGCGAGTCCGCCCGGGCCTTGCGCGGCGCTTCCGGCGGGGCGGTGTCCGAGGAGTTCGACGCGGCTCTCCGCGTTCGGCTCGCCCGGCACCTCGCGGGCGGTCAGCACCCCGCGCTCCTTCACGATCCGGCTGCGTACGGTGCGCGGGAGGGGGAGGGCGGGGTCGTGGGGGGCGACGGCCTCGTACTCCTTGCGGACCCGCCGGTCGCGGAACAGCGTCTGGTACGCGCCGCGCTCCCCGGGGCGCACGGTGAACAGCACGAGCCCGGCGGTGAGCCGGTCCAGCCGGTGTGCGGCGGTGAGAGTGGGCAGGTCCAGCTTCCGGCGGAGCCGGGCCAGCGCGGTCTCGGCGACATGGCCGCCGCGCGGGGTGGTGGCGAGGAAGTGCGGCTTGTCGGCGACGACGATGTGCTCGTCCCGGTGCACGATCTCCAGCGGGAACGGCACGGGCACCTCGTCGGGCAGTTCGCGGTGGAACCACACGAACATCCCGGGCACGTAGGGCGCGTCAGCCGGGACCGGCCGTCCGTCCGCCCCGACGATCAGCCCCGCCTCGAACAGTCCGTCGACGGTTCCGTCCCCCGCCCCGGTGAGCCGTTCCACCAGATGCTCGCGCACGGTGGCCCACGAGCCGGTGGCCGGCAGGCGCACCCGTACCGGATCCACGCCGTGGCGCTGCGGCAGGGGAGAGGGCGGGGTGCGGGTCTTGCGTCTCATCGCGGCCCAGCGTACGGGTAGCCCGCTTCCCGGCGGCCCGGGACCGACCCGGTCCGCTCACGCCGCGGGCGCGTTCTCCTGTTCCGCCTCGATGCGTGCGTTCCACTCCCGCTTCGACGCCTGCCAGCCGTCCTCGTTGTGGCCGAGGCGCCAGTAGCCGGAGATCGACAGGTCCTCGCGCGGGATGCCGCGCTCGACCCGCAGCAGACGGCGCAGCTCCTTCACGAAGTGCGCCTCGCCGTGGACGAAGGCATGCACCCGGCCTGCGGGGAACTCCAGGTCCCGCACGGCCTCGACCAGCGCCTCGCCGCGGGGCCGGGCACCGCGGTGCAGCCAGACGACGTCCACGTCCGAGTCGATCTTCTGCTCCTCCTCGGGGCCGGAGATCTCCACGAAGGCGTGCGCCGTCGCCCCGCGCGGCAAGGCCTCCAGGGCGCGGGCGATCGCGGGCAGCGCGCTCTCGTCGCCGACGAGCAGGTGCCAGTCGGCCTGCGGATCGGGCGCGTAGGCCCCGCCGGGTCCCATGAAGCGCACCGTCTCACCCGGCCGGACCCGCGTGGCCCACGGACCGGCCAGGCCCTCGTCCCCGTGGATCACGAAGTCCAGCGTCAGCTCCCGGTGCTCGGCGTCCCACTGGCGCACCGTGTACGTCCGGGTCACCGGCCACTGTTCGCGCGGCAGCTCGTCGCGGACGCGCTGCAGGTCGAACGGCTCCGGGTAGGTCACGCCCGCCGGCGGGAACAGCAGCTTCACATAGTGGTCGGTGCACGTGTCCGCAGCGAAGTCGGCGAGGCCCTCGCCGCCGAGCACCACACGCTGCATGTGCGGGGTCAGCCGCTCGGTGCGCACGACCTGAGCGGAATGCGGCTTGCGCGGCTGGCGTCCCGGTCGCTCTGCCATGAGGGCCTCCCTGTGTCGCATAGTTAGGGTTACCTAAGTTAGCACCCCGCCCCCGTTTCCCACCTCTTGAACACGAAGGTCACGTCAGTCACTTACCCGCACTCCCGCCGCCAGCGTCGTCAGCAGACGCTCCAGGGACCCGCCCAGTCCCCAGCGCGCCGCCAGCGCCTCCAGCGCCGCCGGGTCGCGCGGGGCCCGCGGCAGCGCCGTGGTGACGTCCGGGAGCGGCACGTCGTCGGCGACCCGGACCACCTTCGGCGCGACCGCGAGGTACGGGCGCGACTCGTCCAGCCGCCTGCGCTGCGTCGGCGTCAGCCTCGACCGCCGGTCCTCGACCGCCGCCAGGATCCCGGGCAGGTCCCCGAACTCGGCCAGCAGCTTCGCAGCCGTCTTCTCGCCGACGCCCGGCACCCCCGGCAGTCCGTCGCTGGGGTCGCCACGCAGCAGGGCCAGATCCGCGTACCCGCTCCCGCCGACCCCATACTTCGCACGCAGCACCGCCTCATCGGTGAGCTGCAGCGAGCCCACGCCCTTCAGCGGGTACAGCACGCGCACCCCCCGCGCGTCGTCCACCAGCTGGTACAGGTCGCGGTCGCCCGTGACGATGTCGACCGGGCCCTTCGCCCGCGCCGTGAACGTGCCGATCACGTCGTCCGCCTCGTACCCCGCGACGCCCACGCGCGCGATGCCCACCGCGTCCAGCACGGCCTCGATGACCGGCACCTGCGGCGAGAGCGTGTCGGGCACCTCCTCCTCGTCCGGGCCGGCCGCGCGCTCCTCGGCGACGCGGTGGGCCTTGTAGGAGGGGATCAGCTCCACCCGCCACTGCGGGCGCCAGTCGGCGTCCATGCAGGCCACCAGGGCGTCCGGCCGGTGGTCCTTGACCAGGCGGTCGATGAAGTCGAGCAGGCCGCGCACGGCGTTCACCGGCGTGCCGTCCGGTGCCTTGACCGACTCGGGCACGCCGAAGTAGGCGCGGAAGTACAGGGAGGCGGTGTCGAGGAGCATCAGTCGTCCGGTCACGCCACGCATCATGCCGTACGCCACCGACAGCCGGTCGCGTCGCGCAACGCGTTGCGCAGAGCGCGCCCCGTGTGAAGCGGCCCACTTCCGCGTTTGCCCCTGGGGATCGGGGGGAGGCGCCGCTCCGGAGCGAGGCTGATTGCGCATTTCAACTGTTGCGCCCTGTCCTCGCTCTGTTTCTGTTGCCGAGGAAGTAGAGGTGCACGTGTCAGCGACCCTTGAGGCAGAGAGCCTGTACAAGGTGTTCGGCAGGAGAACGGAGCGGGCGGTCGAGCGGCTCCGCGACGGCGCCGACCGGGAGGACCTGCGCGCCGAGGGCGCGACCGCCGCGGTGATCGACGCGTCCTTCACGGTCGAGCCGGGGCAGATCTTCGTCGTCATGGGGCTGTCCGGCTCCGGCAAGTCGACCCTGCTGCGCATGCTGAACGGCCTGCTCGAACCGACCGCCGGACACGTGCGCTTCGACGGCCAGGACCTGACCGCGCTGAGCGACCGCGAGCTGCGCGAGGTCCGCTCGAAGAAGATCAGCATGGTGTTCCAGCACTTCGCGCTCTTCCCCCACCGCAGCGTCCGCGAGAACGCCGCCTACGGTCTGGAAGTGCAGGGCGTGCCCCGCGCCGAGCGCGAACGCCGCGCCGACGAGGCGCTCGCCCTGTGCGGCCTGGCCGGCTGGGAGAAGTCCTGGCCCGACGAACTGTCCGGCGGCATGCAGCAGCGCGTCGGCCTCGCCCGGGCGCTGGCCACGGACGCCGACCTGCTGCTGATGGACGAGTCCTTCAGCGCCCTGGACCCGCTGATCCGCCGCGACATGCAGGACCAGCTGCTGGAGCTCCAGCACAAGCTCGAGAAGACGATCGTCTTCATCACCCACGACCTGAACGAGGCCATGCGCCTGGGCGACCGCATCGCCGTCATGCGCGACGGCCGCATCGTCCAGAACGGCACCGCCCAGGACATCCTGCTGCGGCCCGCCGACGACTACGTCGCCTCCTTCACCCAGGACGTCGACCGCTCCCGCGTCCTGACCGCCGGGGAACTCATGGACCCCTCGGTCACCGCCGACGGCCCCGGCTGCCACTGCGAGACCGCCACGCCCGACACCCCGTTCACCGAGCTGTGCGCGATCAGCGCCCGGCTCACCCACCCGGTCCCGGTCGTGGACCAGGACAACAGGCAGATCGGCGTCGTCCCGCGGCAGCGGCTGGTCGGCTTCCTCGGCGACGAGGAGGACACCGCCCCGCAGCCCTGCGACTCCCCGCGCGACAAGGGCGGAGAGAAGGTGACCGCCCGTGCCTAGGATCCAGCTCGGCACCTGGGTCAACGACGCGGTCGACTGGCTCACCACCCACATGGCGTGGCTGTTCGACTTCTGCAAGACCGTCTTCCTCGGCCTCTACGACGGCGTCAACGCCGTTCTCCAGGCCCCCGAACCGCTGCTCCTCGCGGGCATCTTCGCCGTGCTCGCCTTCTGGCTGCGCGGCACCCTCGCCGGTGTCCTCACCTTCGCCGGGTTCGCGTTCATCGACTCCCTCGAGCTGTGGGAGAACGCGATGATCACCCTGGCGCTCGTCCTCGTGGCGACCGTCATCGCCCTGGTGATCGCCCTGCCCGTGGGCATCTGGGCCGCCCGCTCCGACCGCGTCAGCGGTCTGGTCCGGCCCGTGCTGGACTTCATGCAGACACTGCCCGCGATGATCTACCTCATCCCGGCGATCCTGTTCTTCGGCACCGGCGCCCCCGCGGGCATCGTCGCCACCCTGATCTTCGCGCTCGCCCCGGGCGTGCGCATGACCGAGCTGGGCATCCGGCAGGTCGACAAGGAACTGGTCGAGGCGGCCGAGGCGTTCGGCACCACGCCCCGCAACACGCTGCTGCGCGTCCAGCTTCCGCTCGCCCTGCCCACCGTCATGGCCGGCGTCAACCAGGTCATCATGCTGGGCCTTTCCATGGCCGCGATCGCCGGCATGGTCGGCACCGGCGGCCTCGGCGGCGACGTGAACGAGGCCATCGGCCAGCTCAACGTCGGGCTCGGCTCCGAGGCCGGCGTGGCCATCGTGATCCTCGCGATCTACCTCGACCGCATGACCAGTGCGCTCGGCACGCAGGTCTCCCCGCTCGGCCGCCGCGCCGCCGCCCGGCTGCGCGCCGCGCAGGGGCTCAAGATCTGGTCCTACCGGCCCCGCCCGGTCGTCGCCGTGATCGGCGTGGTCGTCCTCGCGCTCGCCGCGGGCGGCATGGGTGTCCTCGGCGGCGGCAAGACCGGCACCGAGGCCGCGGGCGACGGCGGCGACGTCGGCCAGGGCAAGAAGATCAGCATCGGTTACATCCCCTGGGACGAGGGCGTCGCCTCCACCTTCCTGTGGAAGGAGGTCCTGGAGCGGCGCGGCTACGAGGTCGAGGCCAAGCAGTTCGACGCGGGCCCCCTGTACACCTCGCTCGCCCGGGGCGACGTCGACTTCCAGACCGACGCCTGGCTGCCCACGACCCACGCCCAGTACTGGAAGAAGTACGGCAAGCAGCTCGACGACCTCGGCGCCTGGTACGACAAGACGTCCCTGGAGCTGTCGGTGCCCTCGTACGTGAAGGGCGTCGACTCCCTGGAGGACCTCAAGGGCAAGGCGTCGCAGTTCGGTGGCAGGATCACCGGCATCGAGTCCGGCGCCGGCGAGATGGCCCTGCTCAAGAGCAAGGTCCTCAAGGAGTACGGCCTGGACGAGGAGTACGAGGTCGTCGACAGCTCCACGCCGGCGATGCTGGCCGAGCTCAAGCGCGCGTACGCCCGGAAGAAGCCGATCGTCGTCACGCTCTGGTCGCCGCACTGGGCGTACAACGACTACGACCTGAAGAAGCTCAAGGACCCCAAGGGCGCCTGGGGCGAGGGCGACGGTGTGCACACCCTGTCCCGCAAGGGCTTCGCCGACGACGACCCGACGGTCGCCGGGTGGCTGAAGGACTTCGAGATGAGCGAGAAGGACCTCACCAGCCTCGAAGCCGAGATCAACAAGGCGGGCAAGGGCCGGCAGCAGGACGCCGTCCGCGCCTGGCTGAAGCAGCACCCCGGCTACGCCGACAGGATGGCCCCGGTGCCCAACGCCGGCGCCACCCCCGCCGAGGCCGAGCGGCCGCTGGACGTGGCCTGGTTCCCCTGGGACGAGGACATCGCCGTCACCTACCTGTGGAAGAACGTCCTGGAGCGTCGCGGCTACAGGATGAACCTGAAGCAGATGGACGTCGGCCCCGTCTACACCGGCCTCGCCTCGGGCGACATCGACCTCAACTTCGATGCCTGGCTGCCCTACGCCCAGAAGAACTACTGGGACAAGAACAAGGACCGGCTCAAGGACCTCGGCACCTGGTACGAACCGACCTCCCTGGAGATCGCGGTGCCGTCGTACGTGAAGGGCGTCGACTCCCTGGAGGACCTCAAGGGCAAGTCCGGCACCTTCAAGGGGAAGATCATCGGCATCGAGCCCGGCACCGGCGAGATGGACCTGCTGAAGAACAAGGTGCTGCCCGGCTACGGCCTCGACGAGGAGTACGAGGTCGTCGACGGCTCCACCCCGGCCATGCTGGCCGAGCTGAAGCGCGCCTACGCCGAGAAGGAGCCGATCGCCGTCACCCTGTGGTCGCCGCACTGGGCGTACAGCGACTACGAGCTGACCAAGCTGAAGGACCCGAAGAAGGCCTTCGGTGAGGGCAACACGATCCGCACCATCTCCAACGAGGAGTTCCCCGAGCGCTACCCGCAGCTCACGAAGTGGATCAAGAACTTCAGGATGAGTGAGGAGGAGCTCGGCAGCCTGGAGAGCGAGATCAAGGACCGCGGCCAGGGCCATGAGGAAGAAGCCGTCGCCGCGTGGCTGAAGCGGCACCCGGAGATGGTGAACCGGATGACACCGCAGTAGGGTTCCGGGGTGGGACGCGCGACACCTCCGCGTCCCGCCCCGCACCCCCTGGATCCACGATCAGGATCCGGACAACCACAGAGCGCTACACCACCCCCTCAAGTCCCTCTCCCTCCCTGTTCCTCCCGGAGGAGGGATCCCCGTCCCGGCCTCCGGGCGGCGGATCTCCTGGCGCGAACCGTGAGGTCGCGTCCCACCCCGGATGACGTCGATGTGACGGGCACGGGGAACGGTTTGCCGAACATGCGTAGGGTGCAGACAACTCAACAGGAGCCGTGCGCCGCGCCATCGGCGCACGGGACGCGGATCGACGGGCGAAGGAGGGAGCCGGAGCGATGGGCGACCACAAAGAGCAGCCCCTGCGGGTGGGCGCGGCCGTGCGCCGGCGGCGCCGCGCGCTGGACCTCACCCTCGCCGTCGTGGCCGAGCGCAGCGGCCTGTCGGTTCCGTTCCTGAGCCAGATCGAGAACGACCGGGCGCGGCCCAGCACCAGTTCCCTGGAGAAGGTCGCCGACGCCCTGCGCACCACCGCCGTCGAACTCCTCGCCGCGGCCGATCCGGCGTGCAGCGTGGACGTCGTCCGCGCCGACGCCACCGAGCCGCCGTCCCCCCGGCCGCGGACCCGGTCCCTGGTGCGCGGCCACCACCAGATGCACGCCTCGGAGTTCATCGGCGACCATGACGCGGGCCGCGAATTCCAGTATCGCAACGACCAGTTGATGTACGTCGCCGACGGTGCCGTGGAGATCGAGGCCGAGGGCCGCGCCTACCGGCTCGGCCGCGGCGACACGCTGTACCTCACCGGCGGCGTACGGCACCGCTGGCGGGCGACGGAGTCGGACACGCGCCTGATCGTCGTCGCCGTGGCGGAGCACATCGAGGCGGTCCGGGACCGGCCACGCCGGTGAGGGTCGTCTCGCTCGTCCCCTCGCTGACCGAGGCGGTGGCCCGGTCCGCGCCCGGCGTCCTGGCCGGTGCCACCGACTGGTGCACGCATCCGCCGGACCTGGACGTCGTCCGTGTCGGCGGCACCAAGAACCCGAAGACCGACCGGATCGTCTCCCTCGCGCCCGACCTCGTCATCGCCAACGAGGAGGAGAACCGCGAGCCCGACCTGGCGGCCCTGCGCGCGGCGGGCGTCGAGGTCCTGGTGACGGAGGTCCGCGACGTGCCGCAGGCCTTCCGGGAACTCGACCGGGTCCTGCACGCCTGCGGCGTCACGGTCCGGCCGTGCTGGCTGGACGAGGCGGAGGAGACCTGGTCGGCCCTGCCGCCGCCGGAGGTCCGCCGCACGGCGGTCGTGCCGGTCTGGCGCCGTCCGTGGATGGTCCTGGGCCACGACACCTTCGCCGGCGACGTGCTGGCCCGCCTCGGAGTGGACCACGTGCACGCGGCGCACCCCGAGCGCTACCCCCGCGTTCCCCTGGAGGAACTGCGCGCGGCGGCGCCGGACGTGGTGGTCCTGCCGGACGAGCCGTACCGCTTCACGGCGGACGACGGACCCGAGGCCTTCCCCGGGCTGCCGTGCGCGCTCGTCAGCGGACGGCACCTGACGTGGTACGGGCCGTCGCTGGCCGAGACGCCGCGGGTGCTGGGCCGGGCCCTGCGAGCAGCTCGCCCCTGACCAGCCCGCGCACGGTGCCCACGACGGCCGTGCCCCAGGCGGCGACCAGCACCCCGTACAGCACGACCGCCGGCCCCGCGTAGGCCACCAGCCCGGTGTGCCGCCCCAGCGCCTCGGCGCCGGTGACGCAGGTGCCGACCGGGAAGGTGAACGACCACCAGGTCATCGCGAACCGCATCCCCTGCCGCCGGGCACGCCACACATGGGCGCCGGCCAGGCAGGACCACAGCAGCGCGAACCCCATGACGGGCACGCCGTAGAGCACGGCGAGGGCGCCGAAGCCCTGGCTGTACGGCTCCGGTACGACCCCGGGGGCGATGTCCGCGAAGGCGCCGACGGCGGTCGTGGACTGGCCGAGCGGGCCCAGCACCAGGAACAGCGTCGGGGTGAGGGCGAGGGGCAGCGGCCCGCCGGTGAGCAGCCGGGCGAAGACCAGGGGCAGCATGAGAAGGGTCGCGAGCAGGCTGAGCCCGAACAGCGCGAAACAGAGCAGCAGCAGCGTCTCCCGGGCCTGACCGGGAGGCAGATGCGGCACCAGCCGCGGTCCCACGGCGGCCGACACCATGGGCGCGACCAGCGGCAGCAGCCACACCGGCGTGGCCTGCCCCGGCTCCACCCGGTGGCGTACGGCCATCAGGTACGGAACGGCCACGGCGGCGGCCAGTCCGACGGCCGTACCGGCGGTGAACAGCACGGCGTCGAGCGCCACCGCGGCCCGCACGCCGATCACGTCCTGGCCGACGGCGAGGGCACCGCCGCCGACGGCGAGCAGGGCCATGGCGAGGCAGCCGTAGAAGGGCGCCGTCGCCGGGTCGAGCAGGTGGGCGCGGGCCTGGTCGCGGTGGCGGGCCCAGTGGGCCGACCGGGCGAGGAGCAGGACCAGGAGCAGCGCGAGGGAGAGGGCCCACACACCGGCGAGGACGCCGCGCAGCGCGGGGAGGTGCGTCGGGAGAGCGGCTCCGGCGGTGGCCACGACGGCCGTGCCCATGACGGTGGCGTACCAGTTGGGCCCGAGATGCCGGACGGACAGCGGGTACGCGGCGGGCGGGACTGCGGTGACCATGACTCCACGGTCGGGCCGGGGGAGGCGCATCACCAGGGAGTTCGCCTCTATGGCGACATAAGCTGGCTTTATGAGCAACACGGAGGAGCAGGCCGGTCCGTCGGCCGCCGGGTCCCTGGCGCACCGGGTGCCGGACCTTGGCGCCCTGGAGCTGCTGCTGGCGGTGGCGCGGGTCGGCAGTCTCGGCGGGGCGGCGCGGGAGGTCGGTATCACCCAGCCCGCGGCCAGCAGCCGGATCCGGTCGATGGAGCGGCAGCTCGGCGTGGCGCTGGTCGACCGCTCGCCCCGCGGGTCCCGGCTCACCGACGCCGGTGCGCTGGTGACGGACTGGGCGCGGCGGATCGTGGAGGCGGCGGAGGCGTTCGACGCCGGGGCGCAGGCGCTGCGCGACCGCCGTGACTCGCGGTTGCGGGTGGCGGCGAGCATGACGATCGCGGAGTACCTGCTGCCGGGGTGGCTGCTCGCGCTGCGGGCGCAGCGGCCCGACACGGCGGTGTCCCTGCACGCGGGCAACTCCACAGTGGTCGCGGAACGACTGCTGTCGGACGAGGCGGACCTGGGCTTCGTGGAGGGGCTGACGGTGCCGACCGGGCTGGACTCGGTCGTCATCGCCCACGACCGGCTGATAGTGGTCACGGCACCGGGACACCCATGGGGCCGCCGCGGACGGCCGGTGGCGGCCGAGGAGCTGGCGTCGACACCGCTGATCCTGCGGGAGAAGGGCTCCGGGACGCGCCAGGTGCTGGACGCGGCGCTGGGCGGGCTGGCCCGGCCGCTGATCGAGCTGTCCTCGACGACCGCGGTGAAGGCCGCGGCGGTCAGCGGGGCCGGACCGGCCGTGCTGAGCGAGCTGGCGGTCGGGGAGGAGCTGGCGATGCGGCGGCTGGTGCGGGTGCCGGTGGCCGGGGTGGCCCTGGCGCGGGACCTGCGCGCGGTGTGGCCGACGGGGCACCGCCCCACGGGCCCGGCCCGCGACCTGCTGTCGCTGACGCGGGACTAGGTCCCCGGCGGGGGGCACCGGCCCGGTCTGCGGGCCGGTGTCGTGCAGGGGCGTCCCGGTCCGGGCCGGTGTCGTGCAGGGGCGTCCGGTGCCGCCCCTCGGGAGCCGGGCGGCACCGGACGGCTGACCCCGGCCCGCCCCGGCCCGAGGCGTGGGCCGGGCGCGGGTCGCTGGGGGGGGCTGCCGCTTCCGTGCGTGGGCGGGTGCGGGTCACTCCGACACTGCCGCCTCCGTGCGTGGGCCGGGCGCGGGCCACTGCGGCGCTGCCGCCTCCGTGCGTGGGCCGGGCGCGGGTCGCTGCGGGGCTGCCGCCTCCGTGTGTCGGCCGGGTGCGGGTCACTCCGAAGCTGCTGCCTCCATGCATGGCGGGTGCGGGTCACTCCGAAGCCGCCGCCTTCTCACCGACGCGCCGGCCGCCCCGGTCACCGTCGACCTCGCGCCCGTCGTCGACCGCGTCAAGCGCCGGCTCTCCCCCACGCGTCGGCCGGGCACGGGGCACTGAGACGCCGCCGCCTCCGCGCGCCGGCGGGCGCGGTCACTCAGAAGCCGCCGCCTTCACCAGCGCCCGCATGACCCGCACGTCGTCTCCCATCTCCGGGTGCCACTGCACCCCGAGCACCCAGCCGGGAGCGGGGAGTTCCACCGCCTCCACCGTGCCGTCCGCCGCGTAGGCCGAAGGCACCAGGCCCTCGCCGAGCCGGTCCACGGCCTGGTGGTGGTAGGTCGGCACCGACGTCTCCTCCGGCACGATCCCGGCGTACAGCGTGCCCGGCACCGGCTTGACGGGGTGCCCGCCGAACACGCCCACGACCTCCGCGTGCCCGTCGAGGTGCTGCACGAGCGTGCCGCCCAGGGCGACGTTCAGCAGCTGCATGCCCCGGCAGATCCCCAGCAGCGGCACACCCCCCGCCAGGGCCGCGTCGATCAGGGCCAGTTCCCACGCGTCCCGCTCCGGCGCCGGCGGCCCCGTCCGCGGGTCGCGCTCGGCGCCGTAGCGCACCGGCTCCACATCGGGACCGCCCGCGACGACCAGCCCGTCCAGCCGGGCCACGGCCTCCGCGGCCCGTTCCGGGGCGTCCGGCGGCAGCATCGCGGCCAGGCCCCCGGCCCGCTGCACCAGCCGGGGGTAGCCGACCGGCAGCAACGCCGCCTCCAGCTCCCACACGCCCCAGCGCGCAGCGGTCTCCAGATAGGTGCTGACCCCGATCAACGGCCTGGCCACGGCAGACTCCTCCTCGCTCGACGCCTCAGTCCCGTGCCAACTCCGCCTCGGCCGCGGCCAGCGCCGCGAACTCCTCCTCCGGCGCTTTCGCCACCAGCCGCTTACGGCTGTACAGGCCGAAGTACGCGACGGCCACGGCGTACACCACGAGCGCGATGAACGCGGCCGTCACATCCACCAGGAACGTCGCCACCAGCGCCGCGGAGGCCAGCACCAGCGCGACCGAGGAGGTCAGCACCCCGCCCGGTGTGCGGTACGGCCGGGGCAGCTCCGGCTCGCGGCGGCGCAGCACGATGTGCGACAGGGACATCAGCGCGTAGGAGATGGTCGCGCCGAAGACGGCGATGTTCAGCATGCGCGCGCCGTCGCCGGACACCGCGGCCAGCAGGAAGCCGATCGTGCCGGGCACCAGCAGGCCCAGGTAGGGCGCCTTGCGGCGGCTGGTCAGGGACAGGAAGCGGGGCAGGTAGCCCGCGCGGGAGAGGGCGAACAGCTGGCGCGAGCCCGCGTAGATCAGCGAGAAGAAGGAGGCCACCAGGCCCGCCAGGCCCG
This sequence comes from Streptomyces sp. NPDC094143, assembly GCF_040303825.1. Classification (NCBI taxonomy): domain Bacteria; kingdom Bacillati; phylum Actinomycetota; class Actinomycetes; order Kitasatosporales; family Streptomycetaceae; genus Streptomyces; species Streptomyces sp. NPDC094143. The sequence goes on along the minus strand of NZ_JBEOTZ010000022.1, from coordinate 130,524 downwards.
CGTAGTTGACGATCCGGCTCAGGGTCGTCGCCTCGCCGTCCGGCTGGAGCGCCTCCACCAGCGGGTTGCCCGCCTCCTGCACGGCCGCCGACCCGCGCGCCCCGGCCGCCGCGAAGAACGTGACCACCGCGAGCACCACCAGGATGCCCATCGACCAGCGGATCGCCTTCGGCAGCGTACGGGCGGGGTCCCGGGTCTCCTCGGCGGCCAGCGGCACGCCCTCGACGCCCAGGAAGAACCACATGCCGAACGGGAACGCCGCCCAGATTCCGAGCAGCCCGAACGGCAGCCAGGAGTTCGACCCGGCGGCCGAGGCGTCGACCGGGATGTCGTCCAGCGTCCCGAAGGAGAAGTCCGGCAGGGCCGCCAGCGCGAACACGACCAGGGCGGCCACCGCGATGCCCGTGACGACGAAGCTGAACCGCAGTGCCTCGCCCACGCCCCACAGGTGGATGCCGAGGAAGATCGCGAAACAGACCAGGTACAGCGGCCAGCCCGACTCCAGGCCGAACAGCCCGAGCGACTCGACGTAGTCGCCGATGAAGATGACGATCGCGGCCGGCGCGAGGACGTACTCGATGAGGATCGCCGTACCGGTCAGGAAGCCGCCCCAGGGGCCCAGCGCGCGGCGGGCGAAACCGTAGCCGCCGCCCGCGGTGGGCAGGATCGAGGACAGCTCGGCGAGGGCGAAGACCATGCAGGCGTACATGGCGCCCATGAGCACCATGGCGATGGCCAGGCCCCCGAAGCCGCCCTCGGCCAGGCCGAAGTTCCAGCCCGAGTAGTCGCCGGAGACGACATAGGCGACACCGAGGCCGGTCAGCAGCACCCAGCCGGCGCTGCCGCGGCGGAGCGCTCTGCGCTCCAGGTAGTCGTCGCCCTCGGGGGCGACGGATGGGGTGGTGGGTTCCTCGGACATGGGCAGACTCCCCACGGGGCGGCGGTCACGGGGTCGAGCGCACTACGACTCAATGGAATGAGGCCATACCTTTGCGGTGCCGACCGAGGGAAGGCAAGCCCCGTGCGTTAATCGCCCGTAAATCCTCACCGAGCCCGGGCCGCCGCGCGGGTCAGCCGAGGAAGCCCCGCAGGAGCGCCGCGGTTCCCCCGCAGTGCTCGCGCATGATCTCCCGCGCCTGGTCGGCGTCGCCCTCGATCACGGCCTCCACCAGGGCCGCGTGCTGCCGCTGGGAGTGCTCCAGGTTGCGGACCAGCAGCGGGATGCAGTCGAGCAGGTCGTTGACGCTCGCGCGCACCGCCGCGTACTGGGCGGTCAGCGTGGGGGAGCCGGACAGCTCGGCGAGCGTGAGGTGCAGCAGTGTGTCCCGGCGCCGGTAGTCGCTCAGCGGCGCGTCGTGCGTGCCCGCCAGCGCCGCGCGCAGCCGGGCCTCCTGGTCCCCGGTCAGCCCGTGCGCCGCGCACAGCCCGGCCGCGCCGACCTCCAGCACCTCGCGGAACCGCAGCACGTCCTCTATGTCGGTCTCGGCGATCCGCCGCCGCAGCTCGTCCTCGCCGCCGGCGTCGGTGCGCGGCAGTACGAACGTGCCCCCGTAGCGCCCGCGCCGCGACTCGACCAGACCCTGGTCCTGGAGCACCTTCAGCACCTCGCGCAGCGTCACCCGGCTGATCCCGAGCCGCTCCGCGAGTTCCCGCTCGGCCGGCAGCCGCTCGCCCCCCGCCACCAACCCAAGCCGCAGGACCTGGAGGATCTGCTCCAGGGCCTCCTCGAAGCCGTTGCCCGCGCGCACCGGCCGCAGTACCGGCGTCAGCCGGTCCCGCACCCCGCCGGCCGATTCCTCCGGCATGTGGCCGTACCCCCTTCCCAAGCAATGGTTCTCCGCAATACCTTATGGCTCCCGGCTCGCCGAAAGAAGGCCGAAGGAGGCTCTCCCGTGGCAGACCGCACACCCCCGCTGAGCGTCGAGGAGCTGCACGCCCTCGTCGCCGGCGGTGAGATCGACACTGTCGTCCTGGCCTTCCCCGACATGCAAGGGCGGCTCCAGGGCAAGCGGTTCGCCGCACGTTTCTTCCTCGACGAAGTCCTCCACCACGGCACCGAGGGCTGCAACTACCTGCTCGCCGTCGACACCGAGATGAACACCGTCGACGGCTACGCGATGTCCTCCTGGGACCGCGGCTACGGCGACTTCGCCATGCATCCGGACCTGGCCACCCTGCGCCGGGTGCCCTGGAACGAGGGCACGGCCATGGTGCTGGCCGACCTCGCCTGGGAGGACGGCTCCCCGGTCGTCGCCGCCCCCCGCCAGATCCTGCGCCGCCAGCTGGAGCGCCTGGCCGAGCTCGGCTACACCGCCCAGGTCGGCACCGAGCTGGAGTTCATCGTCTTCAAGGACACCTACGAACAGGCCTGGGACGCGAACTACCGCGGCCTGACCCCGGCCAACCAGTACAACATCGACTACTCCGTCCTCGGCACCGGCCGCATCGAGCCCCTGCTGCGCCGCATCCGCAACGAGATGGCCGGCGCCGGCCTCACCGTCGAGTCCGCCAAGGGCGAGTGCAACCCCGGCCAGCACGAGATCGCCTTCCGCTACGACGACGCCCTTATCACCTGCGACCAGCACGCCGTCTACAAGACCGGCGCCAAGGAGATCGCCGCCCAGGACGGCATGTCGATCACCTTCATGGCCAAGTACAACGAGCGCGAGGGCAACTCCTGTCACATCCACCTCTCGCTCGCCGACGCGGACGGCAACAACGCCATGGCCGGACCCTCCGACGACCACGGCGGCATGTCCGGCGTCATGCGGCACTTCCTCGCCGGCCAGCTCGCCGCCCTGCGCGAGTTCTCCCTGCTCTACGCCCCCAACATCAACTCCTACAAGCGGTTCCAGCCCGGCTCCTTCGCCCCGACCGCCGTCGCCTGGGGCCACGACAACCGCACCTGCGCGCTGCGCGTGGTCGGCCACGGCCGCTCGATGCGCTTCGAGAACCGCCTGCCCGGCGGCGACGTCAACCCCTACCTCGCCGTCGCCGGACTGGTCGCGGCCGGGCTGCACGGCATCGAGCAGAAACTCGACCTGCCCGAGCCCTGCGCCGGCAACGCCTACACCGCCGACTTCGCCCACGTCCCCACCACCCTGCGCGAGGCCGCCGAGCTCTGGGAGCACAGCGCCATCGCCAAGGCGGCCTTCGGGGACGAGGTCGTCGCGCACTACCGCAACATGGCGCGCGTCGAGCTGGACGCCTTCGACGCCGCGGTGACCGACTGGGAGCTGCGCCGCTCCTTCGAACGTCTGTGAGGCCCTCGTTGTCTTCAGAGTCTGCAGAGTCGTCTTCCGGACACCTCCTGGAAGTACTGAACCCCGCGACCGAGGAGGTCGTCGCCGCCGTCGCCGGCGCGAGCCCGGCCGACGTCGACACGGCCGTCGTCCGCGCCGCCCGGGCGCAGCGGACCTGGGCCGCCCTCGCCCCCGGCGACCGGGCCCGGCTGCTGCGCCGTTTCGCCGCCACCGTCGACGAGCACCTGGAGGAACTGGCCCGCCTTGAGGTCCGGGAGGCCAGCCACCTCATCGGCAACGCCCGCTGGGAGGCCGGCAACGTCCGCGACCTGCTGGACTACGCGGCCGGGGGAGTGGAGCGGCTCACCGGCCGGCAGATCCCGGTGCCCGGCGGCCTGGACGTCACGATCCTCGAACCGCTCGGCGTGGTCGGCGTGATCGCCCCCTGGAACTTCCCGATGCCGATCGCCGCCTGGGGCACCGCCCCCGCCCTCGCGGCCGGCAACGCCGTCCTGCTCAAGCCCGCCGAGACCACCCCGCTCACCGCCCTGCGCCTGGCCGAACTCGCCCTGGAGGCCGGGCTCCCCGAGCATCTCTTCCAGGTCCTGCCCGGGCGCGGCGACATCACCGGCGACGCGCTGGTCCGGCACCCCGGAGTCGCCAAGATCGTCTTCACCGGCTCCACCCGGACCGGCACGCGCGTCGCCGCTCTCGCCGCCGAGCAGGTCAAGCCGGTCACCCTCGAACTCGGCGGCAAGAGCCCCAACATCGTCTTCGCCGACGCCGACCTGAGGGCCGCCGTCGACCCCTTCTCGTTCCTCGACAACTCCGGCCAGGACTGCTGCGCCCGCACCCGCGTCCTGGTCCAGGACTCCGTCTACGACGAGGTCCGCGGCCTGCTCGCCGACGCCCTGTCCGCCGTGGTGGTGGGCGATCCGGCCGACGAGAAGACGCAGATGGGCCCGCTGATCTCCCGGCAGCAACTGGACCGGGTCCGCGGCTTCGTGCCCGATGACGCCCCGGCCCTGCGCGGCAGCGCCCCCGAGGGCCCCGGCTTCTGGTTCCCGCCGACCGTCCTCACCGGGGAGCGGCCGGACTCGCCCGCCGCCTGCGAGGAGATCTTCGGCCCCGTGGCCGTCCTGCTGCCCTTCACCGACGAGGAGGACGCGATCCGCCTCGCCAACGACACCCCCTACGGCCTCTCCGGCTCCATCTGGACCCGGGACGTCGGCCGTGCCCTGCGCGTCTCCCGGGCCGTCCGCGCCGGCAACCTGTCCGTCAACTCCCACGCCAGCGTCCGCTACTGGACCCCGTTCGGCGGCTACAAGCAGTCCGGCGTCGGCCGTGAACTCGGCCCCGACGCCCTGGCCGCCTTCACCGAAACCAAGAACGTCTTCATCAGCACGGAGGGCCCCGCACAGTGACTGCCCAGGACATCATCTGCCGCCGTCTGGTCGGCCGTACCGCCGTCGTCACCGGAGCCGGCAGCGGCATCGGACTCGCCGCCGCCCGCCGTCTCGCCTCCGAGGGCGCGCACGTCGTCTGCGGCGACGTCGACGAGACCCGCGGCAAGGCCGCCGCCGAAGAGGCCGGCGGCACCTTCGTGAAGGTCGACGTGACCGACCCCGAGGAGGTCGAGGCCCTCTTCAGAACCGCCTACGACACCTACGGCAGCGTCGACATCGCCTTCAACAACGCCGGCATCTCACCGCCCGACGACGACTCCATCCTGGAGACCGGCCTGGAGGCCTGGAAGCGCGTCCAGGAGGTCAACCTCACCTCCGTCTACCTGTGCTGCAAGGCCGCCATCCCCTACATGCGGCGCCAGGGCAAGGGCTCGATCATCAACACGGCCTCCTTCGTGGCCAGGATGGGCGCGGCCACCTCGCAGATCTCCTACACCGCCTCCAAGGGCGGCGTGCTCGCCATGTCCCGGGAACTGGGCGTGCAGTTCGCCCGCGAGGGCATCCGCGTCAACGCCCTGTGCCCGGGGCCGGTCAACACCCCGCTGCTGCAGGAGCTGTTCGCCAAGGACCCGGAGCGGGCCGCGCGCCGCCTGGTGCACATCCCGCTGGGCCGCTTCGCCGAGGCCGACGAGATCGCCGCCGCCGTGGCCTTCCTCGCCAGCGACGACTCCTCCTTCGTGAACGCCACCGACTTCCTCGTCGACGGCGGCATCGCGGGGGCGTACGTCACACCCCTGTAAGCCCGTGTCCGCGCGGCCCGGATCGCGGCCTACAGTGCCGGGATGAGCATGACGCCCCCACCCGGCTGGTATCCGGACCCGCACGCACCGCACCTGCGGCGCTGGTGGGACGGCACGGCCTGGACCGAGCACCGCCGCACGCCCGAGGCCCCCACCGTCCCGGTGCCCACGCCTCCGGGCGGCGGCACCGGACGGGCCAGGACCGTCGCCCTGGTCGCGGCGGGGGCCGTCCTGGTCGCGGCGATCGTCACCGGAGCGGCGGTCCTCGGCAGCGGCGACGACGGCGGGGCGGAGACCAGGACGGCCCCGACGTCCACCACCTCCGCCGCGCCCGAACCGCCGGAGCCGACCCCCGAGGAGTCCACCTCCCAGCCGTCCGCGGACGACCCCTCGGTCGTCGAGGACCAGCTCAACGGCGTCACCTTCCCGCTCCTCGACGGCTGGGTCCGCCCCCGGCACGTCGCCCAGGACGACGTCGTCATGACCACGGACGGCACGTACGACTGCCCCGGCGACGGCGCCGTCTGCCGCCACGGCCTGGTCGTCTCCCGCACCGTGACCGCGAACGACGAGACCTCCCCCGAGGCCCTGGCCAAGGCGGACATCTCCGACGCGGCCGAGGACGCCTTCGACCGCGACGCGATCGGCCAGAAGCCCTACGGGGGCATGGAGTCCCACGAGCTCGTCAAGTCCGGGCCGGTCGCGGTGGCGGGCCGTGCCGGGTACTTCGTGCGCTGGCGCGTGCACACCGCCGAGGGCCCGGGCGGCTACGTCCAGTCGCTCGTCTTCCCCTCCAGCGTCGGCACCGAGTCGCCGGTCCTCGTCCGGTACGTCTTCGACGCGGGCGCGGACGGGCCGCCGCTCGCCGACATGGACCGCATCACCAAGGGCATCCGCCCGGTCGGTGACGCGGGCACCGGCGGCGGCGTGGGCAGCAGCATCGGCCCGACGGACTGACGAGGCAGCCGGCTAGAGGAACGTCTGCCCCTCGCCGCGGTAGGTCGGCACGGTCGCCGTCACCGCGTCGCCCTCGACCAGGTGCAGCGCCTCGAACCGCTCGCACAGCTCACCGGCCTTCGCGTGCCGGAACCACACCTTGTCGCCGATCAGCAGATCGTCGGCGGGCGAGCCGAGCAGCGGCGTCTGCACCTCACCGGCCCCCTCCTGCGGGTCGTAGCGCAGCCCCTCGGGCAGGTACGGCACGGGCGACCGGTCGGGCCCGGCCGCACCGGACGCGGGATACCCGCCGCCGAGCACCGTCACGACCCCGACCCCCGGCCGCCGCACCACGGGCTGCGCGAACAGGGCGGCCGGCCTGCCGCGGAACGAGGTGTAGTTGTCGAACAGCCGCGGCACGTACAGCCCCGAACCGGCCGCGATCTCGGTGACGGCGTCCTCGGCCGCCGTGTGCTGCACCGACCCGGTGCCCCCGCCGTTGACGAACTCCAGCCCCGGCACCACGGCCCGCACCGCGCGCACCACCTCCGCGCGCCGCTCGGCCAGTTCGCGCCTGGCGGCGGCCTGCATCAGCCGGACGGCACGCGAGCGCAACGGCCGCCCCGCCACGGCGTCCCCGACCCCGGCGACATGCCCCTCGTACGCCATGATCCCCACGACCTCGAAGCCCGGCCGCCGGGCCACCGCGCGGGCCACGTCGGCGACTTCGGCGGGGGAGTGCAGCGGCGAGCGCCGGGCCCCGATCCGCACCCGCCCGCCCAGCAGCCGGAGCGAGGTGTCCAACTCCAGGCACACCCGCACGACTTCGCGCCCGCCGCCCCGGGAGGCGTCGATCAGGTCCAGCTGCGCCACGTCGTCGACCATGACGGTCACGGCGGCGGCGAGCTTGGGGTCACCGGCGAGCTCGGCGTACGCGGCGCGGTCGGCGGACGGGTAGGCGAGCAGCACGTCCTCGAACCCCGACCGGGCGAGCCACAGCGACTCGGTGAGCGTGAACGACATGATCCCCGCGAAGCCGTCCCGGGCCAGGACGCGTTCCAGCAGCGCCCGGCACCGCACGGACTTGCTGGCGACCCGGACGGGCTTGCCCCCGGCACGGCGGACCAGGTCCTCGGCGTTGGCGTCGAAGGCGTCCAGGTCCACGATCGCGAGAGGGGCGTCCAGATGGGCGGTGGCCCGGTCGTAACGGGCCCGGTCGGCGGCGCGCGCAGTCATGAACGCAGCCTGCCAGACCGGATTACCGCAGGGTAGGGGGACGTTCCGGGCAGATGCCCCGGGCTCGCGGACTGGTTCCCGTTCGCCCCGGGACAAGCCGTAGAGTGACGCGCACGTACGGCGGACGACGCCGGCCGCTCAGCCGTGCCGGGATGACGCTCCGTCCGCACGGGTATGTGTGCCCGGACGCGTCGGTGCCGGGCCTCGGGCGGAACGACACCGGCCCGCGCGCGCAGCGGCCCGGGCCGGGGAAACGGGGGGTGCATGAGCACGGAAGCGCGACGCGCCTCCTTCCCCCCACGCCCCGCGCGTCCACCGGCACCTGCGGAGGCCCCGTCGGCCGCGTCCGGCCCGCAGGGCTCCGGATCCTTCGCCCCCGGCGACGCGCCGACGCCGGACGGCACCGGTCACGGCCCGGACGGTACGGCGAGCTCCGCCGAGGACGGCACCTCCAACGACCGCCGCCCGTACGGCCCCCGCTTCCCCAGCCTCGGCGCGACGGCGCCCCGGCGCGACGAACCGACATCGCCTCCGCCGCCCCGCGCGTCGTCCCGCTTCCCGGACACGCCGCCCCGCCCGGAGGACGACCGCGGCCCCGCCCCCGAGACACCCACCCGTCCCTTCCGCCTGACCGCACGAGGCGGCACGCAGCCGCCGTCCGGCACGTCACCGCAGGAGACCAGCACCTCACCGCGCCCGGCCGAGGGCGGCCGTGCGGGGTCGGCTGACGGGTCCCAGCGTGCGACTGAGGGCGGTCGTGGAGGCGCGGTTCATGGGTCCGCGCGTGCGGCTGAGGGCGGTCCTGCCGGGAGTTCGTCCGAGGTGGCTGGTGGGTGGTCGCGTGCGGCCGAGGGCGGCCGTGCCGAAGCCTCGTCAGAGGCGGCTGGTGGGTCGTCGCCTTCCGGCGAGGGCGGCCCTGCCGGGGGTTTCTCCGAGGCGGGTGCCGCGTCGCGGCGTTTCGCCCCTCCCGGCCGTGCCGACGCCTCTGCCGGGAGCTCGGCGGCCGCGACCGGCCGGCCGTTCCGGCTGCCCCCTCCCCGCCCCGCCCGGGCCTCCGGCGAGTACCCGTCCGAATCCACGGCCCGTACGCGCCCGGGCGCCGGGGACCCGCTCGCCACCGACTCCGCCGGATCCTCCGGTCGTCCAGGTCGGCAGGGCACGCCCGCCACACCCCGGACGCCGGCGGACCGTTCCGGTTCCGTCCGCTCCGACATCCCGCCGCGCCCGACGCACGAGCCGAGGCCCGGCGCCGACGGCAACGCCGGTCCCGGCAGGGACGTCTGTGCCGGCACGGAAACCGGTGCCGCGTCCGCCACCGCCCGGGGGACGCGCCTGCCCGCGCCCCCCGCCGAGCGAGCCGCACCCGCAGGCCCCACCGACCGGCCGCGCGGCGCCGCCCCCACCCGGCAGTCCCGGCCGCCCGCCGACCGGCCCCACCACGCGACCCCTCCGGCGCCCGCCGACCGGCCCCACCACGCGACCCCTCCGGCGTCCGTCGACCGGCCCCGCGGCGCCGCCCCGACGCGGCGGCCGGCCCCGCCCGTCCCCACCGAGCCACCGCGCGGCACCATGCACCCCCAGTGGTCCGTCCAGCGGCCCACCCCGCCCGTTCCGGCCCACCGCCCGGCTCCCGGCACCCCGCCGGCCACGGACACGAGCCCCGTCTCGCCCGACCCCGCGCTCTCCTGGAGCGCTCCCCTCAGCCCCGGCGGTGCTCCGGGCGCCACGCGCCCCCGCGTGTCGTTCGGGCAGCCCGAGGGGTACGACGGGGCCGCCCGGCCCAGGCCGATCGGGCGGCGGGGGGCGTCGCAGGCCGCCGCTGCCGCCGTCTGCCTGGTGCTCGGGCTGGGGCTGATGTCGGGCGCGGTCACCGGGAGCTGGCTCGTCGGGGACTCCGGCGAGGAGGGCGCGCGCAGCACGTTCAGCGCCGCCGGCAGCCTTTGGCACAGCGTCCCGGTCGACCAGTTGTTCCCCCGCACCGTGCAGGGCCGCGGCGCCGGCCCCGGCGGCGCCGACCGCACCTGGACCCGGATAGCCGTCGCCCCGGACAGCGGTTGCAAGGACGCCTTCGACCCCCTGCTCCGCAAGGCCCTCGCCCCCGTCGGCTGCGAACGCCTGCTGCGCGCCACCTACACCGACGCCACCGAGAGTTACGTGACCACCGTGGGCCTGCTCTTCACCACGGCCGACGCCCCGGCCATGACCTCCCTCGCGAACCGTTTCCGCAAAGAGCGCCTGGACCGCCGCAGCGACCTGATGCCCCTGCCGTACGCCGCGAAGGACACCCCCGCCGCGGACTTCGCGGCCGAGCAGCGCGCCTCCTGGACCGTCTCGGTGCTCACCGAGGCCCCGGTCGTCGTCTACGCCGTCTCCGGCTGGGCCGACGGCCGTACGGTCGACGACCCCCAGCCCGCCGGGGACGCCATGGGGCCGGGCGCCACCACCGCCCCCGCCCAGGCCGGCCTCGGACACGAGGCCCAGGGCCTCGCCGACCGCGTCGAACGCGACCTCCGCAAGAACGTCCGCTCGGCCACGGAGCAGCCGTCGTGAAAGCCCTCACCTCCCGCGCGGGCGGGCTCCTGAGCGTGCTCCTCGCCGCAGGCCTCACCCTGGTCCCGGCCGCCACCGCCCACGCCGACGGCATCCGAGCCCAGCAGTGGGCCCTGGAGGCCATGCACACCACGCAGGCCTGGCAGACCACGAAGGGCGCGGGCGTCACCGTCGCCGTCCTGGACACCGGCGTCGAGGCCGACCACCCCGACCTGGCCGGCAACGTCCTGCCCGGCAAGGACCTGGTCGGCTTCGGAGCCGAGCCCGGCGACCGCGCCTGGGCCCGCCACGGCACCGCCATGGCCGGCATCATCGCCGGGCACGGACACGGCCCGGGCAACGCCGACGGCGTCCTCGGCATCGCCCCCGAGGCGAAGATCCTGCCCGTGCGCGTGATCCTGGAGGACGGCGACCCCTCCCGCGCCAAGGCCCGCAACACCCGCGGCAACGCCCTCGCCGAGGGCATCCGCTGGGCCGCCGACCACGGCGCCGACGTCATCAACCTCTCCCTCGGCGACGACTCCGCCTCCGCCCACCCGGAACCCACCGAGGACCAGGCGATCCAGTACGCCCTGAAGAAGGGCGTGGTCGTCGTCGCCTCCGCCGGGAACGGCGGCGAGAAGGGCGACCGCATCTCCTACCCGGCCGCCTACCCGGGCGTCATCGCCGCCACCGCCGTCGACCGCGCCGGCACCCGCGCCTCCTTCTCCACCCGCCGCTGGTACGCCACCGTCAGCGCCCCCGGCGTCGACGTCGTCATCGCCGACCCGGACCACAAGTACTACGAGGGCTGGGGCACCAGCGCCGCCGCCGCCTTCGTCTCCGGCGCCGCCGCCCTGGTCAAGGCCGCCCACCCGGGCCTGACCCCGGCCCAGATCAAGACGCTCCTGGAGGACACCGCCCGCAACGCCCCCGTCGACGGCCGCGACGACTCGCGCGGCTTCGGCTTCGTCGACCCGGCCGCCGCCATCAGGGCCGCCGCCCGCCTGAAGCCCGAGGGCCTGCAGTCGGCGTCCTACGGTGAGAAGTACTTCGGCAGCGGCCCGGACGCCGCCTCCTCCGGCGACGGCACCGCCGACTGGGCCGCCCCCCTCGCGGGCGGCGCGGGCGGCGTGCTGCTGGTCGCGGCGGTCGTCCTGTGGCGCGGCCGGCGCACGGGCCACCAGGACTTCTGAGCCGCTGCCCGGCGCCTGCCACCCGGCCGATAGGCTCGACGACCGTGGCGAACAAGAACATCCCCGACCCCGGCTTCTCCGACGACGACGGCTCCGCCGACCCCCGGCTGAGCGCGGCCCTCGCCGCCTGGTCCCAGGACCGCACCGCCGTCGGACCCGTGCTGGAGGCCCTCAGGGGCGCCCGGCTGCTGGTCCCCGTCGTGGCCGTGCTCGGCGAGGTCGAGGAGGACGAGCGGGGACTGCGCCGCGAGAAGACCAGCGAGATGGCCGTACCGACCCTCAAGGCCGGCGGTCGCACCGCCCTGCCCGCCTTCACCTCCACGGACTCCCTCGCCCGCTGGGACCCCGGGGCGCGCCCCGTCGCCGTACCGCTGCACCAGGCGCTGCAGGCCGCCGCGCACGAGAAGGCCGACACGATCGTGCTGGACCTGGCCGGGCCCGTGCCGTTCGAGCTCACCGGCCCCGCCCTGCTCGCCCTGGCGGAGGGCCGCGCCACCACCGACCCGCTCGCCGACCCGGCCGTCGTCGCGGCCGTACGCGAGGCCGTGGCCGCCGAGCCCGCCGTGCTGCGCGCTCATCTCGGCCCCGGCCAGGCCGACGGCACCCTGGCCCTGGTCCTGGACCCGTCCGCGGCCCCGGCCACAGCCGCGCGGGCCGTCGCCGGGCGCCTGGCCGCCGACGAAACACTCAGGGCCCGCCTGGTGCGCGGCCTCGACCTGGCACTGCTGCCGGCCGAGGCGACGCCCCCGGGCGAGCCCCTCTTCGTACGCTGAACCGCTAGCCGTAGACCGGGCCCGTGTACTTCTCGCCCGGGCCCTGGCCCGGCTCGTCCGGGACGAGCGAGGCCTCGCGGAACGCCAGCTGGAGCGACTTCAGGCCGTCGCGCAGGGGGGCCGCGTGGAAGGAGCTGATCTCGGTCGTGGACGCGTCCAGCAGACCGGCCAGCGCGTGCACCAGCTTGCGGGCCTCGTCGAGGTCCTTGTGCTTGTCGCCCTCCTCGGTCAGACCGAGCTTCACGGCGGCCGCGCTCATCAGGTTGACGGCGACCGTCACGATCACCTCGACCGCCGGGACCTCGGCGATGTCGCGGGCCATGGCGTCGAAGTCGGGGGACTCAGGAGGGGTCTCACTCATGCCCCACACGATAGGCGCACGAGGGGAGCGTGCCGCACCAGGGCCCGCGGCGTCTGAATTAGCCCTTCCTGGCCAATGCTGGTAACCTCGTGTAACGACCGGTCGGACACGTATGCCTCACAGCCCGCGCGCCCGGCCCACAAGTGGAGGCTTTCGAACTCCCACCCGACCACCCCCAGGGCGGCGGGTCACCGGTCAGACGGTTCCGTCCCAGCGGCGGCGATCCGTCCGAAAGCGCGCCCCGCGGATCCCGCGGCGGTGCTCCGGTAGTTCGAGGAGCCCCGCCTGGGAATCGTCCGGGGCATTTTTTGTGCTTCGGCGCGGTTAGGTCTAACGAACAGAGACGTTACGCGGCCGTCCGCCAGACCGTCGCGTGGTGCTACCGAGGAGGATCCATCAGCGCCGAGCCCCGCATCAACGACCGGATTCGCGTTCCCGAGGTGCGACTTGTCGGTCCCAGTGGCGAGCAGGTGGGCATCGTCCCCCTGGCCAAGGCACTGGAGCTTGCGCAGGAGTACGACCTGGACCTGGTCGAGGTCGCGGCGAACGCCCGTCCGCCCGTGTGCAAGCTCATGGACTACGGGAAGTTCAAGTACGAGTCGGCCATGAAGGCCCGTGAGGCGCGCAAGAACCAGGCGCACACGGTCATCAAGGAGATGAAGCTCCGGCCGAAGATCGACCCGCACGACTATGACACCAAGAAGGGTCACGTCGTTCGGTTCCTCAAGCAGGGCGACAAGGTCAAGATCACGATCATGTTCCGTGGTCGCGAGCAGTCCCGGCCCGAGCTGGGCTACCGGCTGCTGCAGCGTCTCGCGGAGGACGTGGCCGACCTCGGGTTCGTGGAGTCGAACCCGAAGCAGGACGGCCGCAACATGATCATGGTCCTCGGTCCGCACAAGAAGAAGACCGAGGCGATGGCCGAGGCTCGCCAGGCGCAGGAAGCCCGCAAGGCGGAAGCGAAGGCCAACCCCGGCAAGTCGCAGAACGCCGCGGACGCCGAGGCGTCGGCCGAGGAGCCGGCCGAGGAGCCCGCCGAGGAGCCCGCCGAGGCGTGACCCCCGGGACCCCGGTCCCAGGAAGCAACCGAAACAAGACGACGCTCCACCGTGCCCGGTTTCGCGACCGGGCACCGGAGCGCCACCGACGAGGAGAGAACGGCGCTATGCCGAAGAACAAGTCGCACAGCGGTGCCAGCAAGCGCTTCAAGATCACCGGCTCCGGCAAGGTGCTCCGCGAGCGCGCCGGCAAGCGCCACCTGCTCGAGCACAAGTCGTCCCGTGTGACGCGTCGCCTCACCGGCAACGCCGAGATGGCCCCGGGCGACGCCGCGAAGATCAAGAAGCTTCTCGGCAAGTGACGCCCGGCGCGTGAGCGCCGCACGTCAGGACCGGGACCCAATCGAATTCGGGCCGTGTGAGGATCACCGCGGCCCCGCTACAAGGAGTTAAGAAGTGGCACGCGTCAAGCGGGCAGTCAACGCCCACAAGAAGCGCCGGGCGATCCTCGAGCAGGCCTCCGGCTACCGCGGTCAGCGTTCGCGCCTGTACCGCAAGGCCAAGGAGCAGGTCACCCACTCGCTGGTCTACAACTACAACGACCGCAAGAAGCGCAAGGGTGACTTCCGCCAGCTGTGGATCCAGCGCATCAACGCCGCTGCCCGCGCCAACGGCATGACCTACAACCGCTTCATCCAGGGTCTGAAGGCCGCCAACGTCGAGGTCGACCGCAAGATCCTGGCCGAGCTGGCCGTCAACGACGCCGGTGCGTTCGCCGCGCTCGTCGAGGTCGCCCAGAAGGCGCTGCCGAGCGACGTCAACGCCCCCAAGGCGGCCTGACGCCGGCTTCGAGCCGATGTGACTGACAGGACCCGCAGGCCGAACGGCCTGCGGGTCCTGCTGTGCAGCTACCGAGAAAGCGAACAGGATGTCCCCTGCCACCCCCGAGCTCATCTCCCCCCGCTCCGCCCGCGTCCTGGCGGCACGCCGGCTGGCCAAGCGGAACTTCCGGGGGAAGGAGCGGCTGTTCCTCGCGGAGGGACCGCAGGCCGTGCGGGAGGCGGCCGGGCACCGGGCCGGGGGCGAGGCCACGCTCGTCGAGCTGTTCGTGACGCCGGAGACCGCCGACCGGTACGCCGACATCGTCGGGGCCGCCCGGGACGCCGGAGCGCGGGTGCACCTGGCCGCCGAGCAGGTCATCGCCGACATCTCCACCACCGTCACCCCGCAGGGACTCGTCGGTATCTGCCGGTTCCTGGACACGCCGTTCGAGGAGGTCCTCGCGGCCCGTCCGCGGCTCGTCGCCCTCCTCGCCAACGTCCGCGACCCCGGCAACGCGGGCACCGTGCTGCGCTGCGCCGACGCCGCCGGCGCGGAGGCGGTCGTCCTCACCGACGCCTCCGTCGACGTGTACAACCCCAAGGCCGTCCGCGCCTCCGTCGGCTCCCTGTTCCACCTTCCCGTCGCCGTCGGCGTCCCCGTGGAGCGGGCCGTCGAGGCGCTGCGCGCCGCCGGTGTCCGCGTCCTCGCCGCCGACGGGGCGGGCGACCGAGACCTCGACGACGAACTCGACAAGGGCACCATGGGCGGGCCCACCGCCTGGGTCTTCGGCAACGAGGCCTGGGGCCTGCCGCAGGAGACCCGCGCCCTCACCGACGCCGTCGTACGCGTCCCGATCCACGGGAAGGCCGAGAGCCTGAACCTCGCCACCGCCGCCGCCGTATGTCTCTATGCGTCGGCGCGTGCACAGCGCGCCCCCGGAGGGTGCCGCTCCGTCACCGGGAACTAGTAGGGTGACCAGCTCAGGGACCCTCCGCGGAGCCTGAGAGGTGGGGTACGGGGATGAGCGTCGGCACGAGCAGCGCACCGGGAGCACGGGACGCCGGGAGCCCGCCCGCCGCGACCCGGCCGTCCGGTGATCTCGCCGGCCTCGGCATCGACCCCGACCAGCTGCCCGACGGGCTCGTCGTCGCGGACGAGCAGGGCCGCGTCATCTGCTTCAACGCCGCCGCCGAGCGCATCACCGCCGTCCGCGCCCGCGACGCCCTCGGGCAGAGCCTGGAGAAGGCCCTGCCGTTAGAGGACCTCGAAGGGCGCCGCTGGTGGCAGCTGACCGACCCCTACGGCGGCCTCGCCATCCGGATCGGACAGCCCGAGCGCAACCTCCTGCTGCCCGGCGGACGCGAGGTGCTGGTCTCCGCGCGCTACGTCCGCACCCACCCCACCGGACCCGTGCGGCGCCTGATCGTCACCCTGCGCGACACCGAGGCCCGCCGCCGCACCGAGCGCAGCCATGCCGAGCTGATCGCCACCGTCGCCCACGAGCTGCGCTCCCCGCTGACCTCCGTCAAGGGCTTCACCGCCACGCTGCTGGCCAAGTGGGAACGGTTCACCGACGACCAGAAGCGGCTGATGCTGGAGACCGTCGACGCCGACGCCGACCGGGTCACCCGGCTCATCGCCGAGCTGCTCGACATCTCCCGCATCGACTCCGGCCGCCTGGAGCTGCGCCGCCAGCCCGTCGACATCGGCGCCGCCGTCGGACGGCACATCCAGGCCTACGTCGCCGCCGGGCAGCCCGCCGACCGCTTCCTGCTGCGCGTCCAGCAGCCGCTGCCCGATCTGTGGGCCGACCCGGACAAGATCGATCAGGTGCTCAGCAACCTGCTGGAAAATGCCGTGCGGCACGGCGAGGGAACTGTCACGATCGACGTCACGGCCACGGCGTCCTCCCGCGAGGGCGAGCCCGCCGAGTACGCAGCCACGTCGGTCACGGTGAGCGACGAGGGGCCCGGCATCCCGGAGGAGTCCATGAACCGCGTCTTCACCCGCTTCTGGCGGGGCAGCAAGCGCGGTGGCACGGGCCTCGGGCTCTACATCGTCAAGGGCATCGTCGAGGCCCACGGCGGTACCATCACGGTCGGCCGCGCCCCCGGCGCCGGCGCCGAGTTCCGATTTACGTTGCCCGTGGCGGCCCCGGCGTATCTCGCCTGAGGCCCACGGGCGCATTCGTACACCTCCACCCCGTTAGACTCGGCCCCTGGCACCTTTGTGTCCCGCAGACGGCCGTCGGAGCCGGTGACGGGGACCTTCAGCCTCGGGGCACCTCCCAGCGACAGCTGGGGGACAATCGGAAGCACGGGAAGAGATGTCGGCACCGAATAAGTCGTACGACCCGGTCGAGGTCGAGACGTTGAAACCGGAAGAGATCGAGCGCATGCGGGACGAGGCGCTCGCCGCCTTCGCCGCCGCGGACTCCCTCGACGCGCTCCACGAGGCCAAGGTCGCCCACACTGGCCCCGCCTCGCCGCTGGCCCTCGCCAACCGCGAGATCGGCGCCCTGCCCCCGCACGCCAAGGCCGAGGCCGGTAAGCGCGTCGGCCAGGCCCGCGGCGCCGTCAACAAGGGGCTCGCCGCGCGCCAGGCCGAGCTGGAGGCCGAGCGGGACGCGCGCGTGCTCGTCGAGGAGGCGGTGGACGTCACACTGCCCTACGACCGCGTACCGTCCGGCGCCCGCCACCCGCTCACCACCATGATGGAGCGGGTCGCCGACGTCTTCGTGGCCATGGGTTACGAGGTCGCCGAGGGGCCGGAGGCCGAGGCGGAGTGGTTCAACTTCGACGCGCTCAACTTCCTGCCCGACCACCCGGCCCGGCAGATGCAGGACACCTTCTTCGTGCAGGGCCCCAAGGGCACCGAGGAGTCCGGCTCCGGCGTCGTGCTGCGCACGCACACCTCCCCGGTGCAGGCGCGCGCCCTGCTCGACCGTGAGCTGCCGGTCTACATCGTCTGCCCCGGCCGGGTGTTCCGCACCGACGAGCTGGACGCCACGCACACGCCGGTCTTCCACCAGATCGAGCTGCTCGCGGTGGACGAGGGCCTGACGATGGCCGACCTCAAGGGCACCCTGGACCACATGGTGCGGTCGCTGTTCGGCGCGGACATGAAGACCCGGCTGCGGCCGAACTACTTCCCGTTCACCGAGCCCAGCGCCGAGATGGACATGCTCTGCTACGTCTGCAAGGGCGAGTCCGTCGGCAATCCCGACCGTTCCTGCCGCACCTGCTCGTCCGAGGGCTGGATCGAGCTCGGCGGCTGCGGCATGGTCAACCCCCGCGTGCTGCGGGCCTGCGGTGTCGACCCGGAGAAGTACAGCGGCTTCGCCTTCGGGTTCGGCATCGAGCGGATGCTGATGTTCCGCCACAACGTCGAGGACATGCGAGACATGGTCGAGGGTGACGTCCGGTTCACCCGGCCGTTCGGGATGGAGATCTGATGCGGGTCCCGCTTTCTTGGCTGCGGGAGTACGTCGACCTGCCGGCGACGGAGACCGGCCGGGACGTCCAGGCCAAGCTCATTTCGGCCGGTCTGGAGGTCGAGACCGTCGAGCAGCTCGGCGCCGACCTCAAGGGCCCGCTGGTCGTCGGCCAGGTGCTGACCATCGAGGAACTGACGGAGTTCAAGAAGCCGATCCGCTTCTGCACCGTCGACGTCGGCCAGGCCAACGGCACCGGCGAGCCCCAGGAGATCGTCTGCGGCGCCCGCAACTTCGCCGTCGGCGACAAGGTCGTCGTGGCCCTGCCCGGCTCCGTCCTGCCCGGTGACTTCCAGATCGCCGAGCGCAAGACCTACGGCAAGATGTCGCGCGGCATGATCTGCTCCAGCGACGAGCTGAACATGGGCGACGACGGCACCAAGGGCATCATCGTGCTGCCGCCGGAGACCGAGGTCGGCAAGGACGCCGTCGAGCTGCTGGAACTGGTCGACGAGGTCCTCGACATCGCCGTCACGCCCGACCGCGGCTACTGCCTGTCCATCCGCGGCGTCGCCCGCGAGACCGCCATCGCCTACGGCCTGCCGCTGCGCGACCCGGCGCTGATCGACGTGCCCGGCCCGAACGCGTACGGCTACCCGGTGCGGATCTCCGACCCGACCGGCTGTGACCGCTTCACTGCCCGCACGGTCACCGGCCTGAGCGCCGAGGCCCGCTCGCCGATCTGGCTCCAGCGCCGGCTGCAGAAGGTCGGCATGCGCCCGATCTCGCTCGCCGTCGACGTCACCAACTACGTGATGATGGAGCTCGGCCAGCCGTTGCACGCCTACGACCGGTCCCTGGTCCAGGGGACCATCGGTGTGCGCCGGGCCGAGCCGGGCGAGAAGCTCACCACCCTCGACGGCGTGGAGCGCACGCTGGACGCCGAGGACCTGGTGATCACCGACGACCGCGGCCCCATCGGCCTCGCCGGTGTCATGGGCGGCGCCGACACGGAGATCGCCGACCACGACGACACCGAGAACGCCACCGCGGACGTCGTCATCGAGGCGGCGCACTTCGACGCGGTGTCCATCGCGCGCACGGCCCGCCGGCACAAGCTGTCCTCCGAGGCGTCCCGGCGCTTCGAGCGCGGCGTCGACCCGCAGGCCGCCGCCGCTGCCGCGCAGCGCACGGTCGACCTGCTGGTCCTCCTCGCCGGCGGCACCGCCGAGGCCGGCGTCACCGAGGTCCTCGCGCCGAGCGCGCCGCGCACCATCACCATCCCGGCCGACCACCCGGACAAGGTCGCGGGCGTCGCCTACGGCCGCGAGACGGTCGTCCGGCGGCTGCAGGAGATCGGCTGCGACGTGTACGGGCAGGACGAACTCCTCGTCACCGTGCCGTCCTGGCGGCCCGACCTGACCGACCCGAACGACCTGGCCGAAGAGGTCATCCGGCTGGAGGGCTACGAGAACCTGCCCTCCACGCTGCCCAAGCCGCCGGCCGGCCTCGGCCTGACGGACCGGCAGCGGCTGCACCGCCGCGTCGGCCGCGCCCTGGCCGGCGCCGGCTACGTCGAGGCGCTGAACTACCCCTTCATCGGCGAGCCGGTCTTCGACCAGCTCGGCCTGGAGAAGGACGACCCGGCCCGCCGCGTCGTGAAGCTCAGCAACCCGCTCAGCGACGAGGAGCCCGCGCTGCGCACGACGCTGCTGCCGGGCCTGCTCGCCGCGCTGCGCCGCAACGACGGCCGGGGCTCGCACGACCTCGCGCTGTTCGAGTCCGGCCTGGTCTTCCGGCCGCGCGAGGAGCAGCGCATCGCCGCCGTGCTGCCCGTCGACCGCCGCCCGACCGACGAGGAACTCGCCGAGCTGAACGCGGCACTGCCCGAGCAGCCGCGGCACGTCGCCGTCGTGCTCGCCGGTGCGCGCGAGCAGGCCGGCTGGTGGGGCAAGGGCCGTCCGGCGGACTGGGCCGACGCCGTCGAGGCGGCGCGGTCCGTCGCCCGTGAGGCCGGTGCCGAGCTGATCATTCGCAAGGGCCAGTACGGGCCGTGGCACCCGGGGCGGTGCGCGGAGCTGGCCGTGACCGTGGACGGTGCCGAGCGGGTCGTGGGGCACGCCGGCGAGCTGCACCCGCGCGTGGTGAAGGCGCTGGGCCTGCCCGCGCGCACCTGTGCGATGGAGCTCGACCTGGACGCGGTGGAGTCGGCGGGCGACGCCACGGTGGGGGCACCGCGGATCTCCACGTTCCCCGTCGCCACGCAGGATGTGGCCCTGGTCGTCGACGCGTTCGTGCCGGCGGCCGAGGTCGAGACGGCCCTGCGGGAGGGCGCCGGTGAGCTGCTGGAGTCGATCCGGCTGTTCGACGTGTACGAGAACGCCGAGCAGCTGGGCGAGGGCCGGAAGTCGCTCGCCTACGCGCTGCGGTTCCGGGCGGCCGACCGGACGCTGACCGTGGACGAGGCGTCCGCGGCCCGGGACGCGGCCGTCGCCCTCGCCGGTGAGCGCGTGGGGGCCGAGTTGCGGAGTTAGCGCCGTGGGGCTGGCTGTGCGGTGACGTCGGCTGCGGGTTCGTTGCGGCAGATCGCGCAGTTCCCCGTGCCCCTTGCGGGGCGGGTCACCTCACTCGTTCGAGTGGTAAAGGTGGGTGATCCCGCCTTTTCGGGTGGACTGTCCCACAGAATCGGACCGGCCTTCTCGGGCCGGTCCGATTCTGTGTGTCAGGGGCCTGATGGGGGGCCATCGGCATGATCCGCGTCAGGGGCCGGATGCGTTTCCTCGGACTGCCGACGGTGTGGGGCGCGGCGGCCGTCACGTACAAGCTGGCCTGCCCGCTCGCCCAGCAGGACGATCTTCCGGCGCGCATCCTCACCAGCGCCGTCTTCTTCGTGGTCGGCACCGGGCTGATCCTCCACGCGCGCCGGTCGCTGACGCGTGAGCTGCGGCAGCTGCGCCGGGTCGCGGGCGCCGCGCAGAACGCGCTGCTGCGTCCGCCGCCGTCCCACGTCGACGGGCTGGACGTCGCCGCCGCCCAGGTGTCGGCGGAGCGCGGTGCCGCGATCGGTGGCGACCTGTACGAGGTCGTCGCCACCGAGTACGGCGTCCGGGCCGTGATGGGAGACGTCCGCGGACACGGGATCGGAGCGCTCGGCACCGTCGCCGCCGTGCTCGGCTGCTTCCGTGAGGCGGTGCACGACGAAAAGGACCTCGGCGGAGTGCTGCGCCGGCTGGAGCGCGCCCTGGACCGGCACCTGCGTCAGGAGCACCCCACCGGTGACCTCGAGGAGTTCGTGACCCTGCTGCTGGTGGAGATCCGGCCCGACGGCGAGATCCTCGCGCTGAACTGCGGTCACCCGTGGCCGTACCGGCTCAGCGGCACCGAGGTGGAACAACTCGCCGCCGCAGACCCGTATCCGCCCCTGGGGATGTTCCCTCTGCCGGAAACCGACCTGCCCACCGTCGGCCTGGGGTGTCTGCGGCCCGGTGACGGCCTGTTCCTCCACACGGACGGGGCCCAGGACGCGCGGGACGGGCGTGGCCGGTTCTTCCCCCTGCCGGCCGTGCTGGAGAGCGCCGTACGGGACGGGCCGTCCTCGTCGCGGACCGTCCTCGGCCGGGTCTCCACCGCTCTCCGGCACCACACCCGGGGCGCACCACAGGACGACATGGCCCTGCTGGTCCTCACCAACGGCCGGCGCGCGATCCTCAAGGGCGCGGGGAGCCGCGCGGCCGGCCACGAGGGACCCGCACCCGGCAGCGCACCCGGGCGATAGCGACCCGGCCGGCGATGCCGTCCGCCCCGCCACGGAGTGTCGGGCAGGCGGCCGGGCGGACGGCGGAAGCGGGCCGCCGCACTGTGTGAGGGGGAGCCGGCGGCCCGGCCGGCCTCTTGCGAGGCATTTCAGTCAACCGGCCCGCCACGCAGAGCGACAGCGTGCACACAGTGCGGATTCGAGCACTCCGTTCACACCCCGTGTGAACGCGGAACCACTAATCTGTCCGCACCGAGCCACCCGGGGGGCCCACATGCAGCCCAACACTCTGCTGGACGCGATCCTTGACGAGGCGGGGATCTCGCACGCGGGGCTGGCCGCACACGTCAACCAGGCGGGACGGGCACGAGGTCTGTCCCTGCGTTACGAACACACCGCCGTCGCCCGGTGGCTGAAGGGGCAGCGCCCCCGGGGCCAGGTGCCCGACCTGATCTGCGAGGTGCTCGCCGCCCGGCTGCAGCGGCAGGTCACCCTCGACGACATCGGCCTCGGCGTGCCCGGCGAACCGTCCGCCCCGCACACCGGCTCGCTCTCCGGGTTCGTCGAACGGGCCACCGCCCTGTGGCGCTCCGACCAGCAGCAGCGCCCCCACATCCTGGACGCGCCCGCCCTCACGGGCACCCCCGCCGTGATGCCCGTGTGGGAGTGGGAGAACCCGCCCGAGGACGTCGACGTCTCCCGGGGCGGCAGACACCGGGTCACCCCGGGCGACCTGGAGATGCTGCGGGCGGCCCGCACCCACTACGAGCAGATGTACCGCAAGGCCGGGGGTATCGCGACGCGCGCCCGGATCGTCGGCTTCCTCAACGCCGAGGCCGCCCCGCTGCTGCGCGGCAGCTACACCGACGAGACCGGCCGCCAACTGCACCGGGCCACCGGCGGGTTGGTGGCGGTCGCCGGCATCTGCGCCTACGACTCCGACGCGCACGGGCTCGCCCAGCGCTACTTCCACCAGGCGCTGCGTCTCGCCAAGGCCAGCGGCGACCGGGGGCTCGGGGCGTACGTCATCGCCCTGCTGGTCAACCAGTCGCTGTTCATGCGGGAGTACCGGCAGGCGGTGGCCTTCGCGGAGGCCGCGCTGCGGGCGGCCGGCAAGCACATCACCCCGGCGCTCGCCTCCGACCTCTACGCGATGCAGGCCAAGGCGTACGCGCATCTCGGCGACGGCGGCAGCGCCCTGTCCCGCATCCGGCGCGCCGAGCAGGCCGCCGAGCGCATCCGGCGCGGTCACGAGCCCGACGAGACCGGCTATGTCCAGCCGGGCCTGGTCAACGTCCAGGTGGCGGAGGCGCTGCTCAGCCTCGGCGAGATCGCGGCCGCGGGGGAGCACGCCGCGGCGGCCGTCGACAACCCGGCGCACGACCGGGGGCGTGTGCACCGGCTCGCGATGCTCAGCACCATCGAGCTGCGGCAGGGCAACGCCGACAAGGCGGTCGCCATCGCCGTGCAGATGGCCGAGCAGGCCCGCGGCATGGAGTCCCAGCGGTTGCGCGACCGGCTGCGCGCGGTGCGCGAGCACCTGGTGCGCAGTGGGTGCGCCGGCACGACCGATGCCGCCGAACTCATCGACGGAGCCCTGCGCGTACCGTTGTAGATCCCGGGCTGCGTCGCCCGCCTGATCCCGCGCCGCTTCCTGTGCGCCTGCTGTCCCCACGTCCCTGCTGCGATATTGCCCCTTACCCGACGGAAGGTGGCAGAACCGTGCAGTGGACGAAACACAACGAACAAACTGTGTACGCAAACCGCTGGTTCAGCGTCAATCTCGCAGACGTCGAACTGCCGGACGGTCAGCACCTCGACCACTTCCTCATACGGCTGCGGCCGGTCGCCGTCGCCACGGTGGTCAACGGGGCCAACGAGGTGCTGCTGCTGTGGCGGCACCGCTTCATCACGGACAGCTGGGGGTGGGAACTCGCGGCGGGGGTCGTGGAGGACGGCGAGGACATCGCCCGCGCGGCCGCCAGGGAACTGGAGGAGGAGACCGGCTGGCGGCCGGGACCCCTGCACCACCTCATGAGCGTGGAGCCGTCCAACGGGCTCACCGACGCCCGGCACCACGTGTACTGGTCCGACGAGGGCGAGTACGTCGGGCACCCCGTGGACGACTTCGAGTCGGACCGCCGGGAATGGGTGCCCCTCAAACTCGTCCCCGACATGGTCGCCCGCGGCGAGGTCCCGGCCGCCAACATGGCGGCCGCGTTACTTCTGCTGCACCATCTCAGGCTCGGACAGGACCCGTTGCCCTGACCCGGTGTGGCCTACCGTCCGAACGCCTGCCAGATCGCCACGACGAGGGCACCCACGGCGGTGAGGGCGGCTACCGCGGGCAGCGGCCAGCGCGCGTGTTCCAGTGTGTGGATCCGGGTGTTGAGTTCCTCGATCTCCTTGGCGGTCTCCTGGGTGCGGTGACTGAGCAGTGCCAGGCCGCCCTCGACGCGGGCGCACGCCACATCGAGGCGGCGTCGTAACTCTGCGAGTTCTCCATGGACGACGGGATGCTCGGGATCGACGGTCACGAGTCCGCTCCTTTCCGTAGTCATGACACATCCCTGGTACGTGCACAGGAGTCAACTCCCCTGGTGGGTGCCTGGGGAGAGTGTGCGAGGGGCATATGCGAGCCCGGCCCGCACACGGTGTGTGAATGCTGCGGGCCCGGCACCAATCCGGCTGCCGGGCCCGCCGCTTGGCCGAAATCTGACCGTCCGTAATCGGCCTCCGAGGGTACCCGGGACGTCATGACGAAGTGGCAGAAGAACGCGGCGTACGCGCTGGCGCTCTACGCGGTCATGGCCGTGGTGATCCGGTACTCCTCCGGCGGTACGGGATGGGGCACGGCGCTGCTGGTGGCCCTCGTGGCCGCTCCGCTCGCCCTGTGGACGGGATGGCTGCGCGGCCGCCTGAACGAGCAGGCGGTGGAATGGGGACGCCGCCGCGTCCGGCCGTGGCCGGAGGAGCGGCGGCGTTGAGGTGCGGCGCGCGACCGGGCGGTCAGCCGTACGTGTAGAAGCCCGAACCCGTCTTGCGGCCGAGGCGGCCCGCGTCGACCATGCGCTGCAGCAGCGGGGGAGCGGCGTACAGCGGCTCCTTGTACTCCTCGTACATCGACTGCGCGACGGAGGCGACCGTGTCCAGGCCGATCAGGTCGGACAGCTTGAGCGGGCCCATCGGGTGGGCGCAGCCCATCTCCATGCCGTTGTCGATGTCCTCGCGGCTGGCGATGCCCGTCTCGAACATGCGGATCGCGGAGAGCAGGTACGGGATCAGCAGCGCGTTGACCACGAAGCCGGACCGGTCCTGCGCACGGATCGCGTGCTTGCCGAGCAGCTTCTCGGTGAACAGCTGGGCGCGGCTGATCGTGCCCTCGGACGTGGTGAGCGCCGGGATGAGCTCGACGAGCTTCTGCACCGGGGCCGGGTTGAAGAAGTGGACGCCGATGACCTGGTCCGGCCGCGAGGTCGCCACCGCCAGCTTCACCAGCGGGATCGAGGAGGTGTTGGAGGCCAGGATGGCGTCCGGCCGGGTCACGACCTGGTCGAGCACCTGGAAGATCTCGGTCTTGACCTGCTCGTTCTCGACGACCGCCTCGATCACCAGGTCGCGGTCGGCGAACTCGCCGAGGTCCGTGGTGAAGCTCAGGCGGGCCAGCGTGGCCTCCTGCTCCTCCTCGGTGATCTTGCCGCGCTCGGCGGCCTTGGCCAGGGAGGTGAACAGCCGGGTGCGGCCGATCTCCAGGGCTTCTCCGGTGGTCTCGGCGACCATGACGTCCAGGCCGGCCCGGGCGCACACCTCGGCGATCCCCGCGCCCATCTGACCGCAGCCCACGACTCCGACGCGTGCAATGTCTCCCGCTGGGGTGTCCGTCACATCGTCCCTTTCGCTGCTGATCCACGACCGGGCAGGCCGGCCGGGTCCCGGCGCCTGCTCCGTTCGTGCACGTTACCGCCAAGTATCGATGATCGATCGCGGGGGGCGGGTGCGGTTCGGGCATGCTGGGCGCGGAGCGATCCGCGACCGGGCGGATCCGCGGCATTTGGGGCATGCGCATGGGACGAGTCTCACGCAGGGCGTTCGCCGTGGCGGCGCTGTCGGCTTTCGCTATGACGCCCGCGGCATCGGCCGCCCCCGGGCGCAGGGGCGGCGCGCCGGTCCCCGAGATGCGGGGTGTGTGGCTGGCGACGGTGGCCAACCGGGACTGGCCGTCGAAGCCGGGGCTGACCGCGTCGCAGCAGCGCTCCGAGCTCCTCACCCACCTCGACACGGCCGTCCGCAACCGGCTCAACACCGTCGTCTTCCAGGTCCGGCCCACGGCCGACGCCCTGTGGCCCTCGCCGTACGAGCCGTGGTCGCAGTACCTCACCGGCACCCAGGGCAAGGACCCCGGCTGGGACCCGCTGGGCACTGCCGTGGAGGAAGCGCACGCCCGGGGCCTGGAACTGCACGCCTGGTTCAACCCCTACCGGGTCGCCGCCCACGCCGACCCGACCCGGCTCGCCGCCTCGCACCCGGCCCGCCGGAACCCCGACTGGGTGGTCGCCTACGGCGGGAAGCTCTTCTACGACCCGGGGCTGCCACAGGTCAGGGCCTTCGTCGAGGACGCGATGCTGGACGCCGTGGCGCGCTACCCCGTCGACGGGGTGCACTTCGACGACTACTTCTACCCCTACCCGGTGGCCGGGGAGACGTTCGACGACGACGCGGCCTACGAGGAGCACGGCGGCGGGTTCCCGGACCGGGCCGCGTGGCGGCGGGACAACATCGACCGGCTGGTGCGCGAGACCGCGGACCGCGTGAAGGAGACCCGGCCGGGCGTCCGCTTCGGGATCAGCCCCTTCGGCGTGTGGCGCAACGCCTCGACGGACCCGGCCGGTTCCGACAGCCGGGCCGGCGTGGAGACGTACGACGATCTGCACGCGGACACCCGGAAGTGGGTGCGCGAGGGCTGGATCGACTACATCGTCCCGCAGCTGTACTGGAACATCGGCTTCGCCGCCGCCGACTACGCCAAGCTGCTGCCCTGGTGGACGGAGGTGGCGCGCGGCAGCTCGACCCAGCTGTACGTGGGGGAGGCGCTGTACAAGGCCGGCGACCCCGCCCAGGCGGCGCCCTGGCAGGACCCGGCCGAACTGTCCCGGCACCTGGCGCTCGCCAAGGAGCACGCGCAGGTGCGCGGGCACGTGTTCTTCGGCGCCAGGGACGTGGCGGCCGACCGGACCGGGGCGATGGCGAGGGTGGTCGCCGACCACTACGGGCAACCGGCGGAGCCCCCGCGCTGACGTCACGGCCCGGTGGTGGTCTCCCGGTGGCGGATCTCGGTGTCGGGCCCCGGCGAGCACACGCCCTCGTGCCCGTCCTCGAACCGGACGCGGTACGGCGGGTTGCCCTCCTGGCCGAGCACCTCGACGATCTCGCCGACCTTGTCGTGCTGACCGACCACCCTGCCGTGCTGGACAAGCTGGTCGCCCACGGTTGCGCGCATCTGGGGCCTCCTCACAGGGAGCGGAGCAGCGGTCCGTGGCCTCGAAGCCCACGGCCGGGTACGCGGGTCGGCAGGGGCCGTGCACCGCCCTGCTCAGCCGCGCGCCCGTTGTGTCACGGCGATGCAGACGAGCACCGCCGCCGCCGTCAGCGGGGCGGCCACCGTCAGGTGCTCGCCCAGCAGCAGCACCGACCACACCAGTGTGAGCAGGGGCTGAGCGAGCTGCAACTGGCTGGCCTTCGGGATGCCGATGGCCGCCATGCCCCGGTACCAGACGACCAGCCCGAGGAACTGCGAGCCCGCCGCGACCCACAGCAGCCCGGTGACGCTGTGCCCGGTCAGCTGCCACGGTTCGTGGGCCAGCGCGAGCACGGCCACGGGCACGGTCAGCGGCAGGCACAACACCAGCGCCCAGCCGATCACCTGCCAGCCCGGCATGACCCGGGCCAGCCGGCCGCCCTCGGTGTAGCCGGCCGCGCACACCAGCAGCGCCGCGAAGAGGTACAGGTCGGCGGTGGTCAGGGCGCCGCCGCTCTGCTGCACCGTGAAGGCCACCACGGCCGCCGCACCGGCGAGCGCCGCGACCCAGAAGGTGCGCGAGGGCCGGGTGCCGACGCGCAGCGCGGAGCAGAGCGCGGTGGTCAGCGGGAGCAGGCCGACCACCACGGCGGCGTGCGCGGTGGTGGAGGTCCGCAGCGCCAGCGTCGTCAGCAGCGGGAAGCCGAGGACGACACCGGCCGCGACGACGGCCAGACCGGGCCAGTGGCGGCGGGCGGGCAGCGGTACGCGCAGGGCCAGCAGAGCACCGCCCGCGATCAGCGCGGCCAGGACGCTGCGCACGGCGACGAGCGACCAGGGCCCGAACCCCTCCAGACCCCACGCGGTGGCGGGGAAGGTGAGGGAGAAGGCGACGACGCCGAGGGCCGCCTGGAGGGTGCCGAAGCCGGGGCGGTCCCGCTCCGGGGTGGCGACTGCTATCCGGGGTGCGGCAGTAGCGCTACTCTGTGCTCTCATGCATGAGCGTAGCAGCGTGGCTGAACTGGCGGAACAGCTGAGGCGTGAGTTCGACCGCTACTCACCGGGTGGAAAGCTGCCGTCCAGCCGGGCGCTGGTCGAGCGGTTCCGGGTCAGTCCGGTGACGGTGTCGCGGGCGCTGGCACAGCTCGCCGCCGAAGGCCTCGTCGTCACCCGCCCCGGCGCGGGCGCCTTCCGCGCACAGCCCCGCACGGCACCGGCTCCCACCGGCGACACCTCCTGGCAGGAGGTGGCGCTCAGCGCGGACGGCGCCGCCGACCTCGTACCGCGCTCGGTGGACGCCTCCGGGGTGCTGGTGTCGCTGGCCGCGCCGCCGCCCGGCGTGATCGAGTTCAACGGCGGCTATCTGCACCCCTCGCTCCAGCCCGAGCGGGCGATGGCCGCCGCCCTGTCCCGGGCCGGGCGCCGCCCGGGTGCCTGGGGGCGGCCGCCCATGGAAGGGCTGCCCGAACTGCGCGAGTGGTTCGCGCGGGCCATCGGCGGCTCCGTCACCGCCGCCGAGGTGCTGGTGACCGCGGGCGGCCAGTCCGCGCTCACCACCGCCCTGCGCGCCCTCGCCCCGCCCGGCGCCCCCGTCCTGGTCGAGTCGCCGACCTACCCCGGCATGCTCGCCATCGCCCGGGCCGCCGGCCTGCGCCCGGTGCCCGTCCCGGTGGACGCCGACGGCGTGAGACCGGCGCTGCTCGCCGACGCGTTCCGCGCCACCGGAGCACCGGCCTTCGTCTGCCAGCCGCTCTTCCAGAACCCCACCGGCGCGGTGCTCGCGCCCGAGCGGCGCGCCGAGGTGCTGCGCATCGCCCGGGCGGCGGGGGCGTTCGTCGTCGAGGACGACTTCGTGCGGCGGCTCGTGCACGAGGACGCCGGGCCGCTGCCGCGCCCGCTGGCCGCCGACGACCCCGACGGCGTCGTCGTCCACGTCTCCTCGCTGACCAAGGCGACCTCGCCGAGCTTCCGGGTGAGCGCGCTGGCCGCCCGCGGGCCGGTCCTGGAGCGGCTGCGCGCCATCCAGGTCGTCGACACCTTCTTCGTGCCCCGCCCCCTGCAGGAGGCCGCGCTCGAACTCGTCGGCTCACCCGCCTGGCCACGGCACCTGCGGGCCGTCTCCGCTGAGCTGAGGGCGCGCCGGGACGCGATGACCGGCGCGCTCGGGCTGCACCTGCCGGAGCTGGAGCTCGCGCACATCCCGTCCGGCGGCTACCACCTGTGGCCGCGCCTGCCCGACGGCACGGACGAGGCGGCCCTGACGGCGGCGGCCCTGCGCGCCGGCGTCGCCGTCACGCCCGGCCGCCCCTACTTCAGCGCCGAGCCGCCCGCCGCGCACCTGCGGCTGAGCTTCGCCGCGGTCGCCGGGACCGGGGAGATCACGGAGGGGGTGCGGCGGCTGCGCACGGCGTGCGCGGAGGTGCTGGGATAACCGCTCGACCCCGGACAGCTGATTTGCGAGCATCCCGTCATGACCGACACACCGAGCCTGCCCGAGGGCTACGAGATATCCACCGACTCCTCCCGCGTCGACGCCGAGCGCGTGCACCGCTGGCTGTCCATCGACGCCTACTGGGCGCTGGGCCGCCCGCGCGAGAAGCAGGACCGTGCCATCGAGGGCTCGCTCAACTTCGGTGTGTACGACACCGCCTCGGGGGAGCAGGTGGCCTACGCCCGGGTCGTCACCGACCGGGCGACCTTCGCGTGGCTGTGCGACGTGTACGTGGACCCGTCGGTGCGCGGCAAGGGCGTCGGGACGGCGCTCGTGACGGCCGCGCGGGAGGAGGTGCGGTCCTACGGGGTGCGGCGGGTGCTGCTGGCCACGCACGACGCGCACGGCGTGTACGAGAAGATCGGGTTCGCGCCCCTGGAGCGGCCCGAGCACTGGATGGTGCTCCTCTTCGGGCAGTGAGGGCCGCCGCACCCTCGGTAACTCCCAGGCAACACCTCTTGACCTGCGCACTTGCGGCGCCCACGATCGCGGCATGCCACTTCGGGTCACGTTCGTCGCCGCCGCGAGCAGCGCACCGCTGCTCGCCGAACGTTTCGAGGACGACCGGCCCCTGGACCAGGCCGGCTGGGGCGAGGTGGAGCGCGTCGTCCAGGACCTGCTGCCGCTCGCGGCGGCCGAGTTGCGCTACTGCTCGCCTGCCCCGCGCAGCCGGGCGACGGGGGAGGGGCTCGGGTACGCGCCGCTGGTTCAACTGGGGCTGCGCGACTGCGACATGGGCCGGTGGCGCGGGCTGACCCTGGGTGAGGCGATGGCCCGGGAGCCCGAGGCCGTGGACGCCTGGCTCGCCGACCCGCGGGCCACGCCGCACGGCGGTGAGTCCCTGGTGGACTTCATCACCCGCGTCGGCGGCTGGCTGGACACCCGGCCCGTGGAGGACGGCTGCCGGGTGGTGGCGGTGGCCGAGCCGTCCGTGATCCGCGCCGCCCTGGTGTACGCCCTGAAGGCGCCGCCCGCGACGTACTGGAACATCGACGTCCGCCCGCTGTCGACGACCACGGTGACGGGTCGCGCGGGGCGCTGGCATCTGCGGTTCGACGGGGCGGCGGCTCAGCGCTCGCGCGCGTAGTACGTCCGCTCACGCGCAGGTTCCCTTCGGGCGCTCACGCCTCGCGTGCGTACTCCGTGCGCAGCACCAGGTCCTTCGCCGGTCCGCGGACGCGCCACACCGTCCGCCAGTGGCCGGCGTCGCGGACCGTGAACTCGCCGCGATAGAGGTCCGCCGCGCAGGGATGGTCGGCGACGTGCCGCCCGGACGTCAGGTCCAGGTCGTGGAAGGGCCGGCCGTCCGCGAACCGCACGTCCGCCGTGCCGTCCGGACCGGGCAGGAACCGCAGCGTCCGCTCGGCGGGCCGGGCCACGCCCTGCCAGACGAACGTGCCCGATTCCAGGTGCAGCAGCCCTCCGGTCTCCAGCGCCTCGAACCGGGTGCTGCCGGTGAACTCGCCCTCCGCGCCGCTCGCGTGATCCCGCACCGACCGCGTCACGCGCCAGCGCCCGGCCAGATACGCCAGTACGTCCGGCACTGGCCAGAACTCGCCCATCCTGCCCCGCTCTCCGTCCTGTCCGGTGCTGCGCGACCCATTGACGCGCACCTGCCCCCTCCCTATCTTGCCGTTCGAAGTGCTGATCAATGTCTGATATTTCGAACACTCCTCTACCAGAGAGCCGCGGAGTATCCATGCCACGCACCGTCCGCACCCGATGGAGAGCCGGCCTCGCCGTCACCGCCCTCCTGACGGCAGCAGCCCTCGTACCGGCCCCCGCGCACGCCGAGGACGTCACCGACTACGCGATCACCGTCGACCCGTCCGCCCGGGGCGCGACGATCGACGACACGATGTACGGCGTCTTCTTCGAGGACATCAACCGGGCCGCCGACGGCGGTCTGTACGCCGAACTCGTGCAGAACCGCTCCTTCGAGTACTCCACCGCCGACAACGGCTCGTACACGCCCCTGACCTCCTGGGCGGTCGGTGGCACGGCCGAGGTGGTGAACGACTCCGGCCGGCTCAACGAGCGCAACCGCAACTACCTCTCCCTGGGCGCCGGTTCGTCGGTCACCAACGCCGGCTACAACACCGGCATCCGTCTCGAGCAGGGCAAGCGGTACGACTTCTCCGTGTGGGCCCGTGCCGAGGGCGGCAGCACGCTCACCGTCTCCCTGAAGGACGCCGCGGGCGGCCTCGCCACCGCTCGCCAGGTCGCCGTCAGGGGCGGCTGGGCCAAGTACAAGGCCACCTTCACCCCGACGCGCACCAGCAACCGGGGCCGTCTCGCCGTCGCCGCGACGCACGCCGCCGCGCTCGACATGGTGTCGCTGTTCCCGCGCGAGACGTACAAGAACCAGCCCAACGGCCTGCGCGAGGACCTCGCCGAGAAGATCGCCGCCCTGAAGCCCGGCTTCGTGCGCTTCCCCGGCGGCTGCCTGGTCAACACCGGCTCCATGGAGGACTACAGCGAGTCCTCGAACTGGCAGCGCAAGCGCAGCTACCAGTGGAAGGACACCATCGGACCCGTCGAGGAGCGCGCGACCAACGCCAACTTCTGGGGCTACAACCAGACTTACGGCCTCGGCTACTACGAGTACTTCCGCTTCTCCGAGGACATCGGCGCCATGCCGCTGCCCGTCGTCCCGGCCCTGGTGACCGGCTGCGGCCAGAACAAGGCCACCGACGACGACGCCCTGCTGAAGCGGCACATCCAGGACACCCTCGACCTCATCGAGTTCGCCAACGGCCCGGCGACCTCCGAGTGGGGCAAGGTGCGCGCGCGGATGGGCCACCCGAAGCCCTTCCGCCTCACCCACATCGGGGTCGGCAACGAGGAGAACCTCCCGCGCGAGTTCTTCGCCCGCTTCGAGCGGTTCCGGGCCGCCATCAAGGCGAAGTACCCGGACATCACGGTCATCTCCAACTCGGGCCCGGACGACGCCGGCCCGACCTTCGACACCGCCTGGCAGCTCAACCGCGAGGGCAGGGTCGACATGGTCGACGAGCACTACTACAACAGCCCGAACTGGTTCCTGCAGAACAACGACCGCTACGACTCCTACGACCGCCAGGGGCCCAAGGTCTTCCTCGGCGAGTACGCCTCCCAGGGCAACGCGTGGAAGAACGGCCTGGCCGAGGCCGCCTTCATGACCGGCCTGGAGCGCAACGCGGACATCGTCAAGCTGGCCTCCTACGCCCCGCTGCTCGCCAACGAGGACTACGTGCAGTGGCGGCCGGACATGATCTGGTTCAACAACCGGGCCTCATGGAACTCGGCCAACTACGAGGTCCAGAAGCTGTTCATGACGAACGTCGGCGACCGCGTGGTCCCCTCGAAGGCCACGACCACGCCGGACGTCAGCGGCCCGATCACCGGCGCCGTCGGCCTGTCGACGTGGGCGACGAGCGCCGCGTACGACGACGTGAAGGTCACCTCGGCGGACGGCTCGACGCTGCTGAGCGACGACTTCTCCGGTGACGCCTCGAAGTGGCAGCACCGGGGCGCCGGCAGCTGGAGCATCCAGGACGGGCAGTACGTGCAGACCGACACCGCCGCGGAGAACACCATGGTCACGGCGGGCGATCCGGCCTGGAAGGACTACGACCTGCATGTGAAGGCCACCAAGAAGTCCGGCAAGGAGGGCTTCCTCGTCGCCTTCGGCGTCAAGGACACCGGCAACCACTACTGGTGGAACCTGGGCGGCTGGAACAACACCCAGTCCGCGATCGAGCAGGCCGTGGACGGCGGCAAGGGCACCCTGCTGACGAAGGCCGGGTCCATCGAGACGGGCCGCGCCTACGACATCGACATCAAGGTGCGCGGCCGTCAGGTGACCCTGTTCCTCGACGGCGAGTTGTGGGGCGGCTTCACCGACGACAAGCCGGCCGAGCCGTTCCGCCAGGTCGTCACCGAGGACGCCAGGACCGGTGACCTGATCGTCAAGGTCGTCAACGCCCAGTCGGCCCAGGCCCGCACATCGGTCGACCTCGGGGGCGCGAAGGTCGCCTCCACGGCCCGAGTGACCACGCTCGCCGCCGACCCGGACGCGGTGAACACCGAGACGGACACGCCGGTGACGCCGGTGACGTCCACGTTCCGGGGTGCGGCCGAGAAGTTCACCTACACCTTCCCGGCGAACTCCGTGACGTTCCTGCGGATCAAGCAGGGGTGATACCCGTCTCCCCTCGTGGGCCGCTGTCCTCCGGGCAGCGGCCCACTCGCGCGAGACCACCGGACAGGATTGCATAAACGTGCATGGAAACGTATAGTCATGCCCTCTGAGGAGGAGGATTCCATGGCGGTACGAGCGGCAGTGGCCGGAGCGAGTGGATACGCGGGCGGGGAACTGCTGCGTCTGCTCCTGGCCCACCCCGAGGTCGAGATCGGCGCCCTGACCGGCAACTCCAACGCCGGGCAGCGGCTCGGCGCGCTCCAGCCGCACCTGCTGCCCCTGGCCGGCCGCGTGCTGCGGGAGACCACCCCGGAGGCCCTCGACGGCCACGACGTCGTCTTCCTGGCGCTGCCGCACGGTCAGTCCGCCGCCGTCGCCGAGCGACTCGGGCCGGACGTGCTGGTCGTCGACATGGGCGCCGACTTCCGGCTCACCGACGCCGCCGCCTGGGAGAGGTTCTACGGCTCGCCGCACGCCGGAACCTGGCCCTACGGCCTTCCCGAACTGCCGGGTGCCCGCGCCGCTCTGGAAGGGGCCAAGCGCATCGCGGTACCCGGCTGCTACCCGACCGCCGTCTCCCTGGCCCTCGTCCCCGCGTACACGGCGGGCCTGGCCGAGCCCGAGGCGGTGATCGTCGCCGCGTCCGGCACGTCCGGCGCCGGCAAGGCGCCCAGGCCGCACCTGCTGGGCAGCGAGGTCATGGGCTCGATGTCCCCCTACGGCGTCGGCGGCGGGCACCGGCACACCCCCGAGATCACCCAGAACCTCAGCGCCGCCGCGGGCGCGACGGTCTCCGTGTCCTTCACCCCGACCCTCGCGCCGATGCCGCGCGGCATCCTCGCCACCTGCAGCGCGAAGGCCACGGCCGGCGTCACCGGCGAGTCCCTGCGCGCCGCCTACGACAAGGCGTACGCCGACGAGCCCTTCGTGCACCTGCTGCCCGAGGGCCAGTGGCCCGCCACGGCGTCCGTCCACGGTTCGAACGCCGTTCAGCTGCAGGTCGCGTACGACGAGGCCGCCGCACGGATCATCGTGATCAGCGCCATCGACAACCTCACCAAGGGCACCGCGGGCGGTGCCGTCCAGAGCATGAACATCGCCCTGGGTCTCGACGAGACCACCGGACTGACGACGATCGGAGTTGCGCCGTGAGCGTGACGGCAGCGAAGGGATTCACGGCGGCGGGCATCGCCGCCGGGATCAAGGAGAACGGCAACCCCGACCTGGCCCTCGTGGTCAACACCGGGCCGCGCCGCGCCGCCGCCGGCGTCTTCACCGCCAACCGCGTGAAGGCCGCCCCGGTGCTGTGGTCCGAGCAGGTCCTCAGGAGCGGCCAGGTCTCCGCCGTCGTCCTCAACTCCGGCGGCGCCAACGCCTGCACCGGGCCGAAGGGCTTCCAGGACACGCACGCGACGGCCGAGAAGGCCGCCGAGGTCCTCGGGCGGGGCGCCATCGAGATCGCCGTCTGCTCGACCGGCCTCATCGGAGTCCTGCTGCCGATGGACAAGCTGCTCCCGGGTGTCGAGCAGGCCGCCGCGGCCCTGAGCGAGCACGGCGGGGAGAAGGCCGCCATCGCCATCAAGACCACCGACACCGTCCACAAGACGTCCGTCGTGACCAGGGACGGCTGGACGGTCGGCGGCATGGCCAAGGGCGCGGGCATGCTCGCCCCCGGCCTCGCCACCATGCTCGTCGTCCTCACCACCGACGCCGACCTCGGCAACGGAGACCTGGACAAGGCGCTGCGCGCGGCCACCCGCACGACCTTCGACCGCGTCGACTCCGACGGCTGCATGTCCACCAACGACACCGTGCTCCTGCTCGCCTCGGGCTCGTCGGGCGTCACCCCCGCCTACGAGGAGTTCGCCGAGGCCGTGCGGCAGGTCTGCGACGACCTCGGCCGGCAGCTCATCCGCGACGCCGAGGGCGCCAGCAAGGACATCAAGGTCGAGGTGATCAACGCCGCGACCGAGGACGACGCCGTCGAGGTGGGCCGCTCCATCGCCCGCAACAACCTCCTCAAGTGCGCCATCCACGGCGAGGACCCCAACTGGGGCCGCGTGCTCTCCGCGATCGGCACGACCCGGGCCGCCTTCGAGCCGGACCGGCTCAACGTCGCCATCAACGGCGTCTGGGTCTGCAAGAACGGCTCCGTCGGCGAGGACCGCGAGAAGGTCGACATGCGCTACCGCGAGGTGCACATCGTCGCCGACCTCGCCGCCGGGTCCGAGACCGCCACCATCTGGACCAACGACCTCACCGCCGACTACGTCCACGAGAACAGCGCGTACTCGTCATGAGCAGTGGAGCGACACGCAGGCACACCGCGCTGCCCAAGGCCCAGATCCTCATCGAGGCCCTGCCCTGGCTGGTCCGGCACAACGGCAAGACGGTCGTCATCAAGTTCGGCGGCAACGCCATGGTCGACGAGGACCTCAAGGCCGCCTTCGCCCAGGACGTGGTCTTCCTGCACCACGCCGGCCTCAAGCCGGTCGTCGTGCACGGCGGCGGCCCGCAGATCAGCGCCGCCCTCGACCAGCACGGCATCGTCAGCGAGTTCAAGGCGGGCCTGAGGGTCACCACCGAGGACGCCATGGACGTCGTCCGCATGGTGCTGGCCGGGCAGGTGCAGCGCGAACTGGTCGGCCTGCTCAACCGGCACGGCCCGCTCGCCGTCGGCCTGACCGGCGAGGACGCCCACACCATCAGCGCCACCAAGCACCAGCCCGAGATCGACGGCGAACTCGTCGACATCGGGCGGGTCGGCGAGATCACCGCGATCGACACGGGCGTCATCGAGGCCCTGCTCGCGGACGGCCGCATCCCGGTCGTCTCCTCGATCGCCCGCTCCCAGGACGACAGTGATTCGGGGCATGTCTACAACGTCAATGCTGATACGGCGGCTGCGGCACTCGCTGCTGCACTGGGCGCCGAAACCCTCATGGTCCTCACGGACGTCGAGGGACTCTACGAGGACTGGCCGCACAGCGACGAGGTGATCAGCCGCCTCACCGCCTCCGAGCTGGAGCGGCTGCTGCCGGACCTGTCCTCCGGCATGGTGCCGAAGATGGAGGGCTGCCTGCACGCCGTGCGCAACGGCGTGAACACCGCCCGCGTCATCGACGGCCGGGTCCAGCACTCGATCCTGCTGGAGATCTTCACCGACGAGGGCATCGGCACGATGGTCGTGCCCGACGAGAAGGGGGATGCCGTATGACCGCCAACGAGGAACTCGCCGGGCGGTGGCGGGGCGCGCTCATGAACAACTACGGCACCCCGCTGCTGCCCCTCGTCCGCGGTGCGGGCACCACGGTGTGGGACGCCGACGGCAGGTCCTACCTCGACTTCGTGGGCGGCATCGCGACCAACGCCCTCGGCCACGCCCACCCGGCGATCGTCGAGGCCGTGACCCGGCAGATCGGCTCACTCGGCCACATCTCCAACTTCTTCATGGCCGACCCGACCGTGACGCTCGCCGAACGGCTGCTGAGGCTGTTCGGCCGGGACGGCAGGGTCTTCTTCTGCAACTCCGGCGCCGAGGCCAACGAGGCCGCCTTCAAGATCGGCCGGCTGACCGGGCGCACCCACGTCGTGGCCACCGAGGGCGCCTTCCACGGGCGGACCATGGGCGCCCTGGCGCTCACCGGCCAGCAGCCCAAGCGCGAGCCGTTCCTGCCGCTGCCCGGCGACGTCACGCACGTGCCGTTCGGCGACGCACAGGCCCTGGCCGCCGCCGTCACCGAGGAGACCGCGCTCGTCGTCCTGGAGCCGATCCAGGGCGAACTCGGCGTCGTCGTCCCGCCCGCCGGGTACCTCAAGGCCGCCCGGGCCATCACGGCCGCGACCGGGGCACTCCTCGTCCTGGACGAGGTGCAGACCGGCATCGGCCGGACCGGGCACTGGTTCGAGTACCAGGCCCACGAGGGCGTCCTGCCCGACGTCGTGACCCTGGCCAAGCAGCTCGGCGGCGGGCTGCCGCTCGGCGCGACCGTCGCCTTCGGACGGGCCGCGGAGCTGCTGCGTCCCGGCCACCACGGCACGACCTTCGGCGGCAACCCCGTCGCCTGCGCCGCCGGACTCGCCGTCCTCGACACCATCGAGAACGAGGGGTTGCTGGAGAACGTCAAGCGGCAGAGCGAGAAGTTGCGGGACGGAATCGAGGGCCTCGGCCATCAGTTGATCGACTCCGTCCGGGGCGCGGGACTCCTCCTGGGTATCGTGCTCACCGAGCCGCTCGCGCCGCAGGTGCGCCAGGCGGCTCAGGAGGCCGGTTTCCTGGTGAACGCGCCCGCCCCCGACGTCGTCCGGCTGATGCCGCCGCTGAACCTCCGCGACGCCGACGTGGACGCCTTCCTGGGGGCACTTCCCGGCATCCTCCAGGCAGTGCACGGGGACGGACGATCCGGGGAATGAGACGACGATGAGCCAGGCGCAGGACCACGAGCAGCCGGGGGCGAACGGGCCCGCCGTGCCGCAGACCCGCACCGCACGCCACCGCCGGATCGTGGACATCCTCAACCGGCAGCCGGTCCGCTCGCAGAGCCAGCTGGCGAAGCTGCTCGCCGACGACGGGCTGAGCGTCACGCAGGCGACGCTCTCCCGGGACCTGGACGAGCTGAACGCGGTGAAGATCCGCAACACCGACGGGGACCTGATCTACGCGGTGCCGAGCGAGGGCGGGTTCCGCACCCCGCGGGCTCCGCTGGGCGGGTCGGCGAAGGAGGAGCGGATGCGGCGGCTCTCCCAGGAGCTGCTGATCTCCGCCGAGGCCTCGGCGAACCTCGTGGTCCTGCGGACCCCTCCGGGGGCGGCGCAGTTCCTGGCCTCGGCCATCGACCAGGCCGAGCTGCACGACATCCTGGGCACGATCGCCGGGGACGACACGCTGCTGCTGATCAGCCGGGAGCCGACGGGTGGGCAGGCATTGGCGGACCATCTGCTGCGGCTGGCGCAGAACGGGCAGTGAGGTTCGTCGTTCGGGTGCGCGTGGGTGGTGCCTGGCCGCGCGGTTCCCCGCGCCCCGGAGGCCGGTCACCCGAGCCGCGTCGCCAGGCCCCCCGTGCACCGGACCTCGTCACCGGCCGTGATCAGCAGCGCCTCCACGTCGGGCAGCGACTCCAGCCAGGCCAGGCCCTCCCGCGAGCCCATCGCGAACGCCGCCGTCGCCCAGCAGTCCGCCCAGGTCAGCCGGGGCCCCACCACCGTCACGGCGGCCAGGTCGGTCACGGCCGGACGGCCGGTGCGCGGGTCGACGATGTGCGCCCCCCGCTCCGCCGTACCGGACGTCGCCACCGACAGCTCCTCCGCCCCGGCCGCCGAGACGACCGCCGCCAGCCCGCCCGGCCGCAACGGGTCCGACACCCCCACGCGCCACGGCCGGTGCGGCTCCGGCGCCCCCAGCAGCTGCACGTCCCCGCCGCCGTTGACGCTCACCCCGCACACCCCGGGCACCTCCGCCAGCCGCCGCGCCGACCGTTCGACCGCCCAGCCCTTGACGATGCCGGTCGGATCGAGGCGGCCCTGGTACGACGTGCTGAACCAGCCGTCGCTCACCCGCTCGGCCTCGGCCGCCAGCTCCAGCACCTCGGCGACCTCGGGGTCGCACTGCCCGACACTCACCTCACCGCGCCGCAGCCGGGAGACCTGGCTGTCCTCGCGGTAGGTGCTGAACACCTCGTCGACCCGGTGCAGCCCGGCCACGACCTCGTCCAGGGCCGCGCGCACGGCGGCCGATTCCCCGCCGCGGACGTCGAGCGAGAAGACGGTCCCCATCGTCTCCTCCACGTGACGCACCGCGGCGGGAGCCTGTGCGGAGCCGGCCACCGTGTCAGCCACCGGCCTGGTCCAGGGCGGACTGGAGGGACTTCTTGTAGCCGGCGCTGGTGTAGGTGGCTCCGGAGACGGAGTCGATCCGTGCGTTGCCCGCGGCGACGGCGGCCTGGTTGAGGCGGGGGACGGAGGCGGAGGTGATCTGGTCGCTGCGGCCGCCCTTGGGGGCCTGCACCGCCTCGGCCTTGGTGATCTTCCCGCCCGTCACGGTCACCCGCACCTGCACCGGGCCGTACTGCGTCTGCGCCACGCCGCCGGTGAGCGTCCGGGTCCCGGCCTGCTCCCCGCCGCCGCCTCCCGAACCGGCGGCCTGCGAGGAGCCGCCCCGCGCCGGGGGGGCCTGGTCCAGGGCGGACTGGAGGGACTTCTTGTAGCCGGCGCTGGTGTAGGTGGCTCCGGAGACGGAGTCGATCCGTGCGTTGCCCGCGGCGACGGCGGCCTGGTTGAGGCGGGGGACGGAGGCGGAGGTGATCTGGTCGCTGCGGCCGCCCTTGGGGGCCTGCACCGCCTCGGCCTTGGTGATCTTGCCCCCGGCGACGGTGATCCGGACCTGGACCGGCCCGTACTCGGTCTGCGCGACGTCCCCGGTCACCGTCGCGGCGGCGCCCGCGCCCGCGCCTCCGCCCTGCGCGGCGCCCGCCGCGGCCTTCGCCTTGTCCAGGGCGGACTGGAGCGACTTCTTGTAGCCGGCACTGGTGTACGTCGCCCCGGACACGGCGTCGATGTCCGCGCTCTGGGCCGCGACCGCCGCCTGGTTGAGCCGGGGCACGGCGTTGGCCGTGATCTGGTCGCTCCGGCCGCCCTCGGGTGTCCGGACCGCCTCGGCTTTGGTGATCTTGCCGTTGCTCATGGTGACGCGGACCTGCACCGGGCCGTACTGCGTCTGCGCCGCGTCACCGGTGACCGCGCCGTTCACGCCGCCCTGCGGGGCCTGCCCGGCCGCCGCCGGCGGGAGCTGGCCACCCGCAGCCTGGGCGGAGCCCGGGTCGGAGGCCGGCTTCAGCGACAGCAGCAGCACGATCCCGGAGACGGTGGCTGCGCCGGCGAGCACGGCACGCCGGACGGGGTGAGACTTCCTCATCGTTTCCCAAACTCCTGAAGGGCCGTTGATGTCCCGTCGCTCACATCTCGAACGACTCGTGATGGATACGGCGGGCGGGGACTCCCGCGCCGCGCAGTGCCTCGTAGACCGACTGCGCGAAGCCGGGCGGCCCGCACATGAAGACGTCGTGGTCGCCGATGTCCGGGATCTTCCGCTGGAGGGACTCGGCGGAGATGTCGGGGCGTTCCCCGTCCGGGCTGTTGACCGCGTACATCAGCCGCGCGCCGCGCTCGTCGGCGATCTTGGCGAGTTCGCCCCACAGGGCCAGGTCCTGGGTGCTGTTGGCGCGGTAGAGCAGCGTGATGTCACCGGCGGCGCCGGGCAGCGTCTCGAACAGCGCCCGCATCGGGGTGATCCCCACCCCGCCCGCCACCAGCAGCACCTTGCCGCGGCTGCGGCGCTGCGCGGTCAACGCGCCGTACGGGCCCTCCGCCCACACCCGGGTGCCGGGCGTCAGCTCGCGCAGCCTTTCGGTGTGGTCGCCGATCGCCTTGACGGTGATGCGCAGCATGTCCGGACGGGGCGCCGCCGACAGGGAGTACGGGTGGGAGCTGAAGCGCATGCCCGGCGCCATGAACCGCCAGCGGAAGAAGTGCCCGGCCTCCGCGCCCATCCGGTGCAGCTTGCGCCCGCCGATCAGCACGGACACGATGCCCGGGGTCTCCTCGATGACCGCCTCGACGCGCATGCGGTGCCGCACGTTCAGCCGGATCGGGGTGAGGATCCGGTACCAGACCACCAGCGCGGTCACCACGCCGTACAGCCCGTACCAGAAGGTCTTCGCGGTGGGCTCGACGGCGAATTCGTTGCCCGTGGTGATCTGGTGCCAGAACGTCAGGTACACGGCCGCGTAGGTGAGCAGGTGCACGTGGTACCAGGTGTCGTACCCGATCAGCCGGCGTACGCCGCCGATCGACAGGATCCCGATGACGAACAGCAGGCCGGTGCCGATGGCCGCCTTGCCCATGTCCGGCAGCTGGTTGACGGAGTCGACGGTCTGCTGGACGACGTCGCCGAGCCCTTTGCCGGCCTGCAGCGCGTAACCCCACATGATGAGGAAGACGTGGGCGAGGACCAGGCAGAGCGTGTAGCGGCCTGTCATGGCGTGCCAGCGCGCGACCCGGTCGGTGCCCACCCGCCGCTCCAGTGCCGGGACCCGCGCCATCTGGAGCACCACCAGCGCCATCAGATAGCCGGCGAGCAGGCCCGTGATCCGGCCGGCCGCCACGATCTTGCTCGTGGTGTCCGCGAGGGACGGTGTGTTGTCCCACCACAGCCACAGCACGGCCGCCGCACCCGCCCACAGGGCGATCAGCAGCGGTACGGCCGGGGAGCGGCGCGGGCGGATGCGGCGCATCGTCTGGCGGCGGGCGGCACGGCCGCCTGCGAGCGTGGTGGTCACGGTTCCTCCGTGGGGACTTGACCCTTGGCCCACAGATACGCGCCGGGACACGGGAGTGTTCAGCCGCGTACCGATACGTGTGCGGACAGCCGTGACCGCTGGTGACGGCGGCCGTCACCAGCGCGTGACGGCCGTGCTCCCGCTTTGGGTGCCCACGGCGATGTGCGGCCGCCGTGCGGGGTCCGCCCAGGTCAGGATCCGCCGCATCGCGGCCCCGGACACCGACACGCAGCCGGCCGTCGGGCCCCGCCCGTGGACGTGGAGGAAGATGCCCGCACCCCGCCCCCGCACGGGACGCGCGTAGTTGAAGCCGATGACCAGCGCGTGCGCGTACTGCGTCCGGTAGCCGGCCAGGTGCTCGGACTCGGCGGCCCGGCAGTCGGCCGCGCGGGGCTCGCTCCAGCGGTTGTAGGCGCGGGAGTCGTTGTCCTGGCACCACCAGGAGTCCTGGCGCACCCGGCGGTACGGATACGCCGTCCCGCGCGGCGCCGCCTCGATGCCGAAGGCGTACGGCAGGTCGTACAGACCGGCGGGTGTGGTGTCGGTGCCCTGTCTGCGCGCCTCGCCCTCGACGAGCCCGTTCGCTCCGAAGCGCGCGGGCGCGGAACCCGCCTCGACCCACCGGCCGCCCCGGGTCCGGTTCCACCAGGTGACCGTGCCCGTGGTCGAGGTCCTCGCCGGGGCCACCGCGGTGATGAGCTGGGTGCCGCCGCCCGTGTCGGCCATCCGGGCCGGCAGCGGCGGCGCGGGCGGCCCGGCGCCGAGCAGCAGGAGGGCGGAGACGGTGAGGGCGACGGCACCGGGGCGCATGCCTCAGACCGTAGAGGGCGGCAGTGGCAACGGCAGCCCGGGTAGTCCGTCCAGGCTGGTGGCGATGTGCTCCTTCTTGGCGAAGTACGCGCCGAGCGAGGCGTCGTCCTCCCGGGCGAACCGCTTGCCGTGCAGGTCGCGGTCCTCCTCGTACGTCATGAAGGGCACGGCGTAGCCGCAGGTGTCGCGGACGAGTTCGGCGGTGACGACGATGATCGCGCGCAGGCCGTGCGGGGCCGGGTCGATGTCCGGGAAGCGGGCGAGCAGTTCCCCGAACCGGGGGTCGTCGCGGAAGACCGGCTCACCCCTGCCGTGCAC
Source organism: Streptomyces sp. NPDC094143 (assembly GCF_040303825.1). Classification (NCBI taxonomy): domain Bacteria; kingdom Bacillati; phylum Actinomycetota; class Actinomycetes; order Kitasatosporales; family Streptomycetaceae; genus Streptomyces; species Streptomyces sp. NPDC094143. The sequence continues at coordinate 87,388 of NZ_JBEOTZ010000022.1, read as the reverse complement.
CCGCACGATGTTGGGCGGGCCCTGGAAGGCACACCACATCAAGGTGATCCGCCCGTTCTCCCGCAGATGGGCGATGGTCTCGGCGTTGGAGCCGGCGAAGTCCAGATAGGCCACGGTGTGTTCGTCGAGCACCGCGAAGGAGCCCTTGAGGCCCTTGGGGGAGAGGTTGATCGTGCCGTCGGCGGACAGGGGAGCGGTGGCGGTGAAGAAGACCGGCTGCGCCTCGATGAACGAGCGGAGCCGGCCGTCTATGCCCTCATAAGTCTTTCCCATGTCTAACGATTATGGACGCAGGTCCTTCGACTGTCTAAGGAATTGCGGGATCCGGTCACCTCTGCCGGATCCCGCACGTGTCCGTGGCCGCCCCGGCCGGCGCTCCCACGGGGCGGCCACGGCGCCTGTCACCTCACTTGGTGAGCGTGCAGGCGGCCAGGGAGTCCAGGCCGGCCGGGCGCTCGGCCGTGCGGCCGATGGCGGTGGCGATGCGGTTGATCGCGGCGACGCGCTTGTCCTCCAGCGGGCCGAGAATGGCGTTCTGGACGAAGTTGGGGCCGCCCTGGCCGACGGTGTCGACCAGGCGCTTGTTGGCCTCCTGGATCTGGGTGTCCAGCTGGCCGAGGTTGCGGTCGACCTCGGCCTGGGCGGAGGCCGGGACCGCCGGCAGCCGCGAGGCGACGTCCGGGCAGTCGATCGTGCCGGCCCCGGCGTTGCCCGCCTCGCCCGCGCCGCCCTCTCCGGCACCCGCGCCGCCCTCATCGGCTCCGGCTCCGGCACCCGCGCCGCCCTCATCGGCTCCGGCTCCGGCGCCCGCGCTCGCCTCGGCTCCGGCCCCCGCGCCCGCCTCGCCCGCTCCCGCACCGCCGTCGGCGTCGAGCTGACAGGCCGCGAAGGCCTCCAGGCCCTCGGGCTTGGCGGCGGCCCGCCCGATGGCGGTCTCGATGCGGTTGAGGGCGGCGACGCGCTTGTCCTCCAGCGGGCCGAGGATGGCGTTCTGCACGAAGTTGGGGCCGCCCTGGCCGACGGTGTCGACCAGGCGCTTGTTGGCCTCCTGGATCTGCGTGTTCAGCTGGGCCAGGTTGCTGTCGACCTCCGCCCGCGCCGAAGCGGGGACGTCGGGCAGCCGGGAGGTGACGTCCGGGCACGTGATGGTGCCGGGGCCCGCCAGCGTCCGGGCGTTCGTCCCGCCGCTCCCGGACGTCTCCCCGGCGAGCGCGAAACCGGCGATCGCCGTGCCGGACAGCGCCACCGCGGCCGCGCCGCCGATGAACGCGACGCGACGCTTGTCGTACTTCGGAAGAGCCCTGGACATGGGGGTGCCTCACTAGGGGTCGGTGGGTTCGGTGGGTCCTGTGGGTACAAACGCGGCGCCTGCGTTCGCCGAGAGGTACGGGTAAGCGGTTTCCCGCGTTCAATGGGCTCGCGAATTCCCTCGGCGTGACCGGAAACCGGCCCCGGATCGTCCCGTCAGTCGCCTCGATTGACGAATCATGCAGAACTCTGCATAATCATGCAGGACACTGCCCATGGCGGTGCCCATCCCACCCAGTGAGGAGCGCAGCAGGTGAGCAGCAACAGCGGTGACGTCCGGCTCTGGGGCGGCCGTTTCGCCGACGGTCCCGCCGAGGCGCTGGCGAAGCTGTCCGCGTCCGTCCACTTCGACTGGCGGCTCGCGCCGTACGACATCGCCGGTTCCCGTGCGCACGCGCGCGTGCTGCACAAGGCGGGCCTCCTCACGGACGACGAGCTGACCCGGATGATCGCCGGTCTCGACCAGCTGGAGACCGACGTCGCCGACGGCTCCTTCACGGGCACGATCGCCGACGAGGACGTGCACACGGCCCTGGAGCGGGGCCTGCTGGAGCGTCTCGGCCCCGACCTCGGGGGCAAGCTCCGCGCGGGCCGCTCCCGCAACGACCAGGTCGCCACCCTCTTCCGCATGTACCTGCGCGACCACGCCCGGGTCATCGGCGGCCTGATCGCCGAGCTCCAGGACGCGCTGATCGGCCTCGCCGAGGCCCACCCCGACGTGGCGATGCCCGGCCGCACGCACCTGCAGCACGCCCAGCCGGTCCTCTTCGCGCACCACGTCCTCGCCCACGTCCAGTCCCTCTCCCGGGACGCGGAGCGACTGCGCCAGTGGGACGCGCGCACGGCCGTGTCGCCCTACGGCTCGGGCGCTCTGGCCGGCTCCTCCCTCGGTCTGGACCCGGAGGCGGTGGCCAGGGACCTCGGCTTCGAGCACGGCTCGGCGGCCAACTCCATCGACGGCACGGCCTCGCGCGACTTCGTCGCCGAGTTCGCCTTCATCACGGCGATGATCGGGGTCAACCTCTCCCGGATCGCCGAGGAGGTCATCCTCTGGAACACGAAGGAGTTCTCCTTCGTGACCCTGCACGACGCCTTCTCGACGGGCTCGTCGATCATGCCGCAGAAGAAGAACCCGGACATCGCGGAGCTGGCCCGCGGCAAGTCCGGCCGCCTGATCGGCAACCTGACGGGGCTGCTGGCCACGCTCAAGGCCCTCCCGCTCGCCTACAACCGTGACCTGCAGGAGGACAAGGAGCCGGTCTTCGACTCCATCGACCAGCTGGAGGTCCTGCTCCCCGCCTTCACCGGCATGATGGCCACCCTCACCGTCCACCGCGAGCGCATGGAGGAACTGGCCCCGGCCGGCTTCTCCCTCGCCACCGACATCGCCGAATGGCTGGTCAAGCAGGGCGTGCCGTTCCGGGTGGCCCACGAGGTCGCCGGCGAGTGCGTCAAGGCCGCCGAGGCCGAGGGCAAGGAACTGGACGAGCTGACGGACGAGCAGTTCGCGAAGATCTCGTCCCACCTGACGCCCGAGGTCCGCTCGGTCCTCAACGTCCCCGGAGCCCTGGCTTCCCGCGACGGCCGAGGCGGCACGGCCCCGAGCGCGGTGGCGGTCCAGCTGGCCGAGGTGAAGCAGGACGTGGCCGCCCAGCACGAGTGGGCCGTGGCGAAGCGGCGGGGCTGACGGCGACGCCCTCTCCGGGCGCGGGGAACCGCGCGAACAAGCGAAGACGACCCGCACTCGCCGAAACACCGCCAACGGCCGAGCGCTGAGGCGAAGGTCATCGCGGGTTACGTTGGGTCGGAGCCGAACCGGAGCCGAACCGGAGCCGACCGAACGGAGCAGACGATGCCCTTCGCCCGCCTGGCCACAGCAACGACCCCCACCTGCCACATCGGCCTCGGCCTCGCCGCGGTCGGCCGCCCCGGGTACATCAATCTCGGCCGGGACGAGGACCTCGGCGCGGACCGCAGTGTCGAAGCGCTCCGCACCCGCACCCACGAACTCCTCGACGCCGCCTACGCCCAGGGCGTCCGCTACTTCGACGTCGCCCGCTCCTACGGCCGCTCGGAGGAGTTCCTGGCCGGCTGGCTCAAGGAGCGGCCCGGCCTGGACGACATCGTCGTCGGCAGCAAATGGGGCTACACCTACACCGCCGGCTGGTCCACCGACGCCGAGACGCACGAGGTCAAGGACCACACCCTCGCCACCTACGAACGTCAGCGCGCCGAGAGCGACGCGCTGCTCGGCGACCGGCTCGACCTCTACCAGATCCACTCGGTGACCCCGGACAGCCCGGCCCTCACCGACAAGGAACTGCACGCGAAGCTCGCCGAGGCCGCCGCCCAGGGCCTCACCGTCGGCTTCTCCACCAGCGGCCCGGCCCAGGCCGAGGCGATCCGCGCCGCCCTCGCCGTGACGGTCGACGGCGAACCCCTCTTCCGTACCGTGCAGTCCACGTACAACGCGCTGGAGACCTCCGCCGCCCCCGCCCTAGCCGAGGCGCACGACGCCGGCCTCACGGTGATCGTCAAGGAGGGCATGGCCAACGGGCGCCTCGCCGGGCCGCACGCCCCGGCCGTCGTCCAGGAGATCGCCGAGCGGACCGGACTGGGCTGCGACGCCGTCGCCCTGGCCCTCGTGCTGCGGCAGCCCTGGGCCGGTGTCGTCCTCTCCGGCGCCGCCACCACCGCCCAGCTCGCCTCGAACCTGCACGCCGCCGTGGTCGACCTCGACGACGACCAGCTCACCCGCCTCGCCACACTGGCCGAGGACCCGCGCGCCTACTGGGAGCGGCGCGGACAGCTGCCCTGGCACTGATCTCTCCACCGATCCTGAAGCGAGTCGTGAGTCACGCATGCCCGCGATGAGACATGGATGTCTCATATGGGCTATCGTTGTCTCATGGCTGTCGACCTCGATCACGTGCTGCGCTCCGCCGCGGCCCTGCTGACCCGCAGATCCACCGCGACCATGGACGAGGTCGCCAGGGCCGCCGGCATCAGCCGGGCCACGCTGCACCGGCACTTCGCCGGGCGTGACGCCCTCGTCCGCGCGCTGGAGTCGCTCGGCATCGCCGAGTGCGAGGCGGCGCTGGACGCGGCCCGGCTGGACGAGGGCACGGCGAGCGAGGCCGTGCGCCGGCTCGTCGGCGCCCTCGAACCCGCCGCCGGACTGCTCGCCTTCCTCTACAGCGAGAACCAGCTCTTCGAGGGCGAGGAGCAGAACGCGGGCTGGGCCCTGATCGACGACCGGATCTCCGCCCTGTTCCGGCGCGGCCAGCGCGAGGGCGAGTTCCGCATCGACCTCACGCCGGCCTGGCTCACGGAGGCGCTCTACGGCCTGCTGGCCTCCGGCGCCTGGCTGGTGCAGAGCGGCAAGGGCGCCCCCAAGGACTTCCCGCACATGATCGTCGAGCTGCTGCTCGGCGGCGCACTCAGGAGAGAGGAATCATGACCAGCACCCTGCAGCCGACGACCACGACGGAGGCGGTGAAGCGCCCGGGCCGCTGGCTCGCGCTCGGCGTCCTCGTGCTCGCCGTGCTGCTGGTGGCCGTCGACGCGACCGTCCTCGGTCTCGCGACCCCCTACATCAGCGAGGATCTCGAGCCGTCCGGCACCCAGCTGCTGTGGATCGGCGACGTCTACTCGTTCGTCATCGCCGGCCTGCTCGTCTCCATGGGCAGCCTCGGCGACCGCATCGGCCGCAAGCGGATCCTGCTCGCGGGCGCCACGGCGTTCGGCGCGATATCCGTCCTCAACGCCTACGCCGGCACACCCGAGACGCTGATCGTCGCCCGGGCGCTGCTCGGCGTCGCCGGCGCCACCCTGATGCCGGCCACCCTCGCCCTGATCCGCAACCTGTTCCACGATCCGCGCGAGCGCAGCCTCGCCGTCGGCATCTGGGGCGCGACGGCCTCGGCCGGTACGGCCGTCGGGCCGATCGTCGGCGGCTTCCTGCTGGAGCACTTCTGGTGGGGCTCGGTCTTCCTGATCAACCTGCCCGTGATGATCGTGCTGGTCCTCGTCGGCATCAGGCTGCTGCCCGAGTCGCGCACCACGAACCCCGGCCCCTGGGACCTGATCAGCGTCGTGCTGTCCCTGGTCGGCATGATCGGCATCGTCTACGCAGTCAAGGAAGCGGCGACACACGGCTTCGCCTGGAGCACGGCGGCCGCCGGGCTGCTGGGCGCGGCGGCCCTGCACGGGTTCGTCCGCCGTCAGCTGCGGCTCCCCGCACCGCTGCTGGACATGCGGCTCTTCCGCAACCGCGGCTTCAGCGGGGCGGTGCTCGCCGACCTGCTGACCATCCTCGGCCTGTCCGGGCTGGTGTTCTTCCTCTCGCAGTACCTGCAACTCGTGCAGGGCAGGCGCCCGTTCGAGGCGGGTCTGGCCGAACTGCCCGCCGCCGTCGGCGCGGTGGTGGCCGGTCTGGTCGCGGGGCGTGCGGCCCGCCGCCTCTCGGTGCGCGCCGTCGTCTCCGGCGGGCTCGCGGCGATCGGACTCGCGCTGGCCGCGCTCACCGTGATCGGCCAGTCCACCGGCTACCCGCTGCTGGGGGCGGCGTTGCTGGTCGTCGGCGTCGGTGCGGGCTTCTCCTTCACCGTGACCGCCGACGTCATCCTCTCCAGCGTGCCCAAGGAGCAGGCCGGCTCCGCGTCCGCCGTGTCCGAGACGGCGTACGAACTCGGCGCCGCCCTCGGGATCGCCGTGCTCGGCTCGATCGTGACCGGCGTCTACCGCGACTTCACCGGGCCCGCGGGCACACCGGCCGCCGCTCACGAATCGCTGGGCGGCGCGGTCGAGGCCGCCGCGGGCATGCCCGCGCACAGCGCCGCCGTGATGCTGGACGCGGCCCGCACGGCCTTCGTCGACGGGCTGACGCTCGCGGCGGGCGTCGGCGCGGCCGTCCTGCTGGCCGCCTCGGTCGCGGCATGGTTCCTGCTGCGGGGACAGAAGCTGGAAGACGGCCCGACCGGCCACGCGTGACCCTCACTTGCGCAGCCGGCGAACGCCCCTGAGGGCCATGCCCTCAGGGGCGCGGGGAACCGCGCGACAAGCCCACCGCGACCCGCAGCCGCCGACGCTCCATGGCCACCCGAGCCGAAGGCGCCCCCGGAAACCTACGCCGCTTCCTTCGCCTTGCTCGCGTACATGTCCACGTACTCCTGCCCCGACAACCGCATGACCTCGGCCATCACCGAGTCGGTCACCGCCCGCAGCACGTACCGGTCCCGGTCCATCCCCTCGTAGCGGGAGAACTCCATCGCCTCGCCGAAGCGCACGGTGACCTTGCCCGGCCGGGGCAGCCCCGCCCCGCCCGGCTGCAGCTTGTCCGTGCCGATCATCGCGAACGGCACCACGGGCGCCCCGGTCATCAGGGTCAGGCGGGCGATCCCGGTCCGCCCCCGGTACAGCCGCCCGTCGGGCGAGCGCGTGCCCTCGGGGTAGATGCCGAACACCCGCCCCTCCTCCAGCACCCGGCGCCCGGTCATCAGCGCGGCGACCCCGCCCCGGCCCCCGTCACGGTCCACCGGGATCATGCCGACGCCGGTGAAGAACCAGGCCATCAGCCGGCCCTTGAGGCCCTTGCCGGTCACGTACTCGTCCTTGCCGATGAAGAAGACCTGACGGTCGCAGACCAGCGGCAGGATCATCGAGTCGATGAACGTCAGGTGGTTTCCGGCCAGGATGACGGGACCGTCGCCGGGAATGTGCTCCGCGCCCTCCACCTGTGGGCGGAACATCAGGCGCATGACCGGGCCGAGCACTGCCTTGATGAGCGCGAAGCGGGACAACGGACCCTCCGGTGTCAAGGGATTCACTATGAGTCTGTGCAGGTGAGGACGATACTCGCGGGCGTCGGGGTCGCGCACATCGGGCACGGCGACTTCACCGACGCCTTACGCACTGTTGACGCGTGTTTACCTGCGGTGGCGTGTCGCCGACGGTCCGTAACGCGGTCGACATGGTGTGACGCACATCGCCCCCGGGCCTTGCGGGACGCGTTCCCGGAACGGCAGCGCCGAATCGGGCCGGACGCGACAAACCGTCAGTTCCCCGCCCCCGCCGGCCCAGTGACATCCCCCGTCACCCGCGTGTTCCGCGCGCGGTCTCCCGCCGGTCATGTACGCGCCCCTACGATCGGCCCGCACGGACGAGCCGACGGCAGGGAGGGCGCTCATGGGAACGCAGGAGTCGAACGAAATCACGGGTGGGACCGGACGGCGGGCCCTGCTCGGCGCGGCGGTGCTCAGCGCCGGCGGAGCGGTCCTCGGCATGACCGGCACGGCCAGAGCCGACGGGCACGGCGGCGGGGGAGTGCGCAGCCTGCCCAAGCCGACGATCATCGGCCACCGGGGCGCCAGCGGCTACCGCCCGGAGCACACCTTCGGCTCCTACCAGCTGGCCCTCGACATGGGCGCCGACATCGTCGAGGCGGGCGATCTGGTCCCGACGAAGGACGGCCACCTGGTCTGCCGTCACGAGCCGGAGATCGGCGGCACGACCGACGTGGCCGCCCACCCCGAGTTCGCCGACCGCAGGAAGACCAAGCTGCTCGACGGCGTCTCCACCACCGGCTGGTTCACCGAGGACTTCACGCTCGCCGAGCTGAAGACCCTGCGCGCGACCGAGCGCATCCCGGCCAACCGCCCGCACAACACCCTCTACGACGGGCGCTGGGAGATCCCCACCTTCGAGGAGGTCCTGCGCTGGCAGGACGAGCAGACCCGCAAGCGCGGCAAGCAGGTGTGGATCTACCCCGAGCTCAAGCACCCCACCTACTTCCGCAAGCAGGGTTTGCCCCTGGAGGAGCGCGTCGCCAAGCTGCTGCGCAAGTACCGCAAGGACCGGCGCAACTCCCCGGTCATCCTGCAGTCGTTCGAGCCGACCAGCATCGAGCGCCTGAACAAGCTCGTCGACAACCCGCTGGTGGTCCTGCTGTCGTCGGCCGGCTCCCGCCCCTGGGACTTCGTCGAGACCGGCGACCCGCGCACGGTGGCCGACCTGGTCAAGCCGGCCGGCCTCAGGGAGATCGCCTCCTACGCCCAGGGCATCGGGCCGACCCTGGACCTGATCATCCCGCGCGACGCCAAGGGCAACCTCACCCGCCCGACCACGCTCGTCGCCGACGCCCACAAGGTCGGGCTGATCCTGCACCCGTACACCCTGCGCAACGAGAACCCCTTCCTGCCCGCGGACTTCCGCAAGGGCGCGGACCCGGACGCCTACGGCGACGTCTTCGGCGCCTACCGGACTTACTTCGCGACCGGCATCGACGGCGTCTTCACCGACCACCCCGACACCGGCCTGCTGGCCCGGGAGGACTTCCGCAACGGCTGAGCGGCAAGACGTGAGCGCACACCCACCGTTCGAGTGAGGTTCGGCCGCCCGGGCAACCCGCCGCCCGGGCGGCCGCGTCGCTCCGCATATGACGCATGACCTGGTCACCGCCCTGGGCCCCCTGCTCACCGCCGAGGCCTCGGCGGAGGCAGATGCCGCCGGAGCCGAGCCCGGCGATCTGGAGCAGGCGGTCTGGCTCCGCCTGCTGGAGCGCCTCGACGCCGACGGCCCGCCGGCCGACCCCGAGGGATGGCTGCGCCGGGCCGTCCGCTCCGAGGTGCGCCGCAGCCGTCGTACCAGCCGCCTCGAACGGCCGTACGCCCTCGAACCGGTGGACGACGGCGGCCGTGACCCCGAGGAGCTGGCCCTCGCCGCGGCCCGCGGCCGGGTCCTGCGCGAGGCCGTGCGCCGCCTCCCGGGCCGCTGCCCGCGGCTGATGGAGGCCCTGCTGTCGCCCAAGGACCTGACATACCGGGAAATCGCAGGGGAGTTGGGTATCTCACAGGGGAGTCTCGGCCCGGAACGTTCCAGATGCCTGGGATGTCTGCGCAGATTGCTCACACCGGAGGTTGCGGCCCGCTGAGGACGGGGATAGGAGTGAGGAACCACCGGTGATCAGATGAGCGGGAGGCGTGCGCACATGGGCATGAGCGTGACCATCTCTGCGGCGACCGAGCAGGACGCGGAGCAGATCTTCAGGCTGCAGTACCTGTGCTTCCAGACGGAGGCGGCGCTGTACGGGAACTACCGCATCGACCCGCTGGTCCAAACCCTCGACTCGGTCCGCCAGGAGGTCGCCCGGGACTGCGTCTTCGTCGCCCGGCTCGGTGAGGAGGTCGTCGGCTCGGTCCGCGGCTCGGTCACCGAGGACGGCGCCGCCGCGATCGGCAAGCTCTGCGTCCACCCCCGCCTCCAGGGGCACGGCATCGGCGCCCGCCTGCTCCGCGCGGCCGAAGCGGCCCTGGCCGACCGGCACGGCGCGACCCGCTTCCGCCTGCACACGGGCCACCGCAGCGAGGGCAACCTCCGCCTCTACCGCAAGGTCGGCTACGAGACGGTGGGCACGCTGCAGGGCGCGGACGGCGTACCGATGATCGTCCTGGAGAAGCCGGCCGGCACCTACGCGGCGACGGCTTGATCTTCGCCCCTCAGGGGCGCGGAAACCGCGCGAGCGACCACCCACGACCCGCGGCCGCCTGACGAACCTCAGGCGGCATCCCCCCGGGGCACTCCCCTGCGCAACCAGTAGATCGCGGACAGCGGCAAGAGCACGGGGATGAAGAGGTAGCCCATCCCGAAGTCGGACCAGACGGTCGCGTCCGGGAACGCCGACGGCTCGATCAGCGTCCACGTCCCCACCGTCAGCACACCCGCCAACTCGGCGGCACAGCACGCCAGGGCGGCCCTCCGCGCCGTCTCCCCGCCCCGCACCAGCGAGTAGGTGATGAACCCGTACACGACACCGGCCACGGCCGACAGCGCGTACGCCAGCGGGGCCCGGTCGAACTCGGTCGCGATCTGGTACGCGGAGCGCGACACCGCACCCACGACCATCACGCCGTAGAGCCACACCAGCAGCGTCCCCGGGCCGGACGTCAGCCGCCGGCGGCTCACCTCAGCCTCCCCAGATGTCATAGAGCCGCACCTCCAGCACCGCCAGCACCACGCCACCCGCGGCGACCGTCACCGAACCCCACCGGGTCCGCTCGGCCAGCGACATGAACCCCGCGGCCGGCACACACGCGAACGCCCCCAGCAGATACGCCACGAAGATCGTCGTGCCCTGCTCCGGCTTCTCGCCCCGCGCCAGCAGCACGATCCCGACCACCAGCTGGACCAACGACAGCAGGGTGACCACGGCCATCCCGATGAAGTGCCAGTCCTTCGTCGGCTGGTCACGGTAGGCCGCCCAGCCGCACCAGGCGGCGAGCAGCAGCGCGGCGACGCCGGTCACCAGCGTCAGGACAGTGAGCATGCAGCGACCTTATTACGGCCGAAAAGGCCCGATGCTTCCGCCCCTGGCCCGCACCGTAGGGTCGAGGGCATGACGATCCGCGCACACGCCCTGCTGTTCGACAACGACGGAACCCTGGTCTCCTCCCTCGCCTCGGTGGACCGCTGCTGGGCCCGGTGGGCGGCGGAGTACGGGATCACGCCCGAGCGGTTCGCGCGGATCGAGCTGCACGGCCGCCCGGCCGCCGAGATAGCCGCCGACCTGCTGCCGGCCGAGATCGTGCCGGAGGCCGTCGCCCGGATCGAGGACCTGGAGGTCGACGACGTCCCCAACGGCGGTGTGCACCTGCTGCCCGGCACCCGCGCCTTCCTCGACGCCCTGCCGGCCGACCGCTGGGCCGTCGTCACCTCCGCCACCCGGCGGCTCGCCGAGGCCCGGCTCGACGCCGTCGGCATCCTGCCCAAGACGCTCGTCGCCGCCGACGACGTCACCCGGGGCAAGCCCGACCCCGAGCCCTACCTGCTCGCCGCCCGCGCCCTCGGTGTCGACCCCGCCCACTGCGTCGTCTTCGAGGACGCCCCCGCGGGCCTCGCGGCCGGCCGCGCCGCCGGCATGACGACCGTGGCGTTGACCACAACCCACCAGGCCCGCGAACTCCGGGCCGACCTGGTCGTCAAGAACCTGTCGGCCCTGTCCGCACTGGTCACCGAGGAGGGCGTGGAGATCGCCGAGCGCCCCTGACCGACGGCCGCCCCTGTCCACCGCTGTCCAGCATCCGGACAGCGGCGGCTTGTCAGGACCGTACACGTGTTTTACTGACCGCATGACCACGACGAGCGACCGCATTCCCGCGACCGAGGCGACCATGACGCCCGGTGCTCGTTGTATGTGTCGAATGTGCGCCTGCTAGAGGGCCCCCGCACCACCCCCGAGCTCGCGCCCCGAAGCGAGACCGCGGCCCGTCCGCGAGCGCTGAGCGCCGCGTGACACCGAGCCGCCCCGCGCACATGTTCTCTCCGGTTCCACGCCCCAGCGAGAACCGTGCCGCGTCCCCGAACGAACGCACCCGTGCCCGGGACCACCCACGCCCGCGCACTCGACTGTGACGGAAACCCACGTGATCACCACCACGGACCTCACCAAGGTCTACCGTGCACGCGGCCGCGAGGTCACCGCCCTGGACGGCGTCGACCTGCACGTCCGCGAAGGCGAGGTGTACGGCGTCATCGGCCAGTCCGGCGCCGGCAAGTCCTCGCTCATCCGCTGCGTCAACCTGCTGGAACGCCCCACCTCCGGCACCGTGAGCGTCGACGGGCAGGACCTCACCGCCCTGGCCGGCCGCGGCCCGCGCGCCGGGAGGGAACTGCGCCGGGCGCGCAGCCGCATCGGCATGGTCTTCCAGCACTTCAACCTGCTGTCCTCCCGGACCGTCCAGGACAACGTCGAACTGCCCCTGGAGATCCTGGGCAGGACCGGCAAGGAGCGCTCCCGCAAGGCCCTCGAACTGCTCGACCTGGTCGGCCTCGCCGACAAGGCGGGGTCCTACCCGGCCCAGCTCTCCGGCGGCCAGAAGCAGCGCGTCGGCATCGCCCGCGCCCTCGCCGGCGACCCCAAGGTGCTCCTCTCCGACGAGGCCACCAGCGCCCTCGACCCGGAGACCACCCGGTCGATCCTGGCGCTGCTGCGCGACCTGAACCGGCAGCTGGGCCTGACCGTGCTGCTCATCACGCACGAGATGGACGTCGTGAAGTCGGTCTGCGACTCGGCCGCGCTCATGGAGAACGGCCGCATCGTCGAGTCCGGCACGGTCAGCGAACTCCTGGCCACCCCCGGCTCGGAACTGGCCGCCGCGCTGTTCCCGCTCGACGGCGAGGCCTCCGGCGAGAACCGCACCGTCGTCGACGTCACCTTCCAGGGCGAGAGCGCCACCCAGCCCGTCATCTCACAACTCGCCCGCACCTACAACATCGACATCTCGATCCTCGGCGCCGCCATCGACACCGTGGGCGGCCTCCAGGTCGGCCGGATGCGCATCGAACTGCCCGGCCGCTACGAGGACAACGTGGTGCCGATCGGCTTCCTGCGTGAGAAGGGCCTGCAGATCGACGTCCCGGGCCACGAGTCCGCGCTGGTGAAGGAAGGTGCCAAGTGACCTGGTCCGAGATGCAGCCGTTGCTGGAGCAGGCGTGTTGGGACACGCTCTACATGGTCGGCTGGTCCACGCTCATCGCCGTCGTCGGCGGCCTCCCGCTCGGCATCCTGCTGGTCCTCACCGACCGCGGCGGCCTGCTGCAGAACCTCGCCGCCAACAAGGTCATCGGGCAGGTCGTGAACATCGCCCGCTCCCTGCCGTTCATCATCCTGATGGTCGCGCTGATGTCCTTCACCCGCTGGATCACCGGCACGACCATCGGCCGCGAGGCAGCCATCGTGCCGCTCGCCGTCGGCGCCATCCCGTTCTTCGCGCGGCTGGTCGAGACGGCCGTGCGCGAGGTGGACCACGGGCTCGTCGAGGCCGTGCAGGCCATGGGCGGCAACACCTGGACCATCGTCCGCAAGGTCCTCGTCCCCGAGTCCCTGCCGTCGCTGATCTCCAGCACCACCACCACGGTCGTCGCCCTCATCGGCTACTCGGCCATGGCGGGCACGGTCGGCGCCGGCGGCCTCGGCGACATCGCCATCCGCTACGGCTACCAGCGCTTCGAGACCGGCCTGATGTGGATCACCGTCGCGATCCTCGCCGTCGTCATCTCCCTCATCCAGTTCGCCGGCGACTACGCGGCCCGCTCCCTGCACCGGCGCGGCGCCCACTCGGGACCCGCCCCGAAGCTGCGGCTGCTCAAAGCCGCCTCCTGAACCCCCCGTTCACCCACGACGGGGTCGCATCCTCGCAAGGTCATAAGGAAAGGCACTTTTCGTGCGTAACACCGCCAAGATCACCACTGCCGTCCTCGCCGCCGGAGCCCTCACCCTCGGGCTCACCGCCTGCGGCGGCGACAGCTCCTCGGCCACCGACGGACCCCTGATCGTCGCCGCCAGCCCCGTCCCGCACGCCGAGATCCTCACCTACGTGAAGGACAACCTGGCGAAGAAGGAGGGCCTGGACCTCGAGGTCAAGGAGTTCACCGACTACGTCACGCCCAACACGGCGACCCAGGACGGCTCCGTCGGCGCCAACTACTTCCAGAACAAGCCGTACCTCGACGACTTCAACAAGAAGAACGGCACCGACATCGTGCCCGTCGTCACGGTTCACCTGGAGCCGCTCGGCCTCTACTCCCGCAAGGTGAAGAAGGCCGACGACCTGAAGAGCGGTGCGACCGTCGCCATCCCCAACGACACCGTCAACGAGGCCCGCGCCCTCAAGCTCCTCGCCGCCAACGGGCTCATCACCCTCAAGGCGGGCGTCGGCAACGAGGCGACCCCCTCGGACATCACCAAGAACCCCAAGAACCTGAAGTTCAAGGAGCTGGAGGCGGCCCAGACCCCGCGCTCCCTGGACGACGTGGACGCCGCCGTCGTCAACGGCAACTACGCCATCGAGTCCGACCTCGAACCCGCGCAGGACGCCCTCGTCCTGGAGTCGCCGAAGAACAACCCCTACGGCAACTTCCTCGCCGTGAAGAAGGGCAACGAGGACGACCCGCGCGTGAAGAAGCTCGCGAAGCTCCTCACCTCGCCCGAGGTGAAGAAGTTCATCCAGGACAAGTACGCCGGCTCCGTGCTCGCCTCCTTCTGAGCCCGCACCCGGCAGCCGTGAGCACGGGGTCCTCCCTGCCCCGGTGGGGGAGGGCCCCGTGGTGCGGATCAGTGCTTTCATGCTGCATGCTGGGCAGTTCAGCAGGCCCCGAAGGTTCCCGAAGGTTACGGAGCGGCGCATGACGAGCACCTTCCCCAACGTCTCCATCAGCACGGAGCGGTTGGTCCTGCGCCCCTTCGAGGAGCCGGACGTCCAGGCGTTCGCCGACATGATGAACGACGAGCTCGTCACCGCCTGGACCTCCGTCCCGCACCCCTACACCGAGGCACACGCCCGCACCTGGATCACCGAACGGGCCCCCGCCGAACGGACCGAGGGCCGCGGCATCGTCTTCGCCGTCACCGAGTTCCTCACCCAGCGCCTGGTCGGCGTCGTCCACCTCAAGAACACCGACTGGCGCATCCGCTCCAGCGAGATGTCCTACGTCATCGCCCCCTGGGCCCGAGGCGAGGGCTACGCCTCCGAGGCCGCGCTCGTCACCGCGCGCTGGCTGTTCGACGACCAGAAGTTCGAGCGCCTCGAACTGCGCACCGCCGCCGACAACACCGCCTCCCAGCAGGTGGCCCAGAAGATCGGCTGCATCAGCGAGGGCGTGCTGCGCGGCGCCTGGATAGCGCGGACCCGCACCGGCAGCGGGGAGTGGACCGAGATGCGCACCGACCTCATCGTGTGGAGCCTGCTCCCCGAGGACCTGGAGGGCGTCGGCGACCAGCTGCCCGGCGGTTTCACGTCCTTCGGCGACTGGAACTGACCGGAACCACCCGGCGCGCGACGGCGGCGACGGCACCGGCGCTTCCGCCGCAACCTCGACCGGGTACCCTCACGGAGCCCGCACGCGGGCCGCACCCCGACACGACACACAGACGACCTGCGCAAACCCCTGGAGACTGACGACGATGGCCGACCGGGTCACGGTGATCGGCTGGGACGGTTCGCCGCTGACCACCGCGGCACGCGCCGCGCTGGGCGCCGCGACACTCGTGGCGGGCGCCGCCCACCACCTGGCACTCCCCGAGGTACCCGCGGGCGCCGAGCGCATCCGCCTCGGCAGCGTCGCCCTCGCCGCGCGCCGCATCGCCGCCCACCGCGGCACGGCCGTCGTGCTCGCCGACGGCGACCCGGGCTTCTTCGGCGTCGTACGCGCCCTGCGCGCCCCCGAGTTCGGCCTGGAGGTCGAGGTCGTCCCCGGCGTCTCCTCCGTCGCCACCGCCTTCGCCCGCGCCGGCATGCCCTGGGACGACGCGGAAGTGGTCGTCGCGCACCCTCGCACGCTGCGCCGCGCCGTGAACGTGTGCCGTGCCCACCCCAAGGTGGCGGTGCTCACCTCACCGGGCGCCGGCCCCGCCGAACTCGGCCTGCTCCTCGAAGGAGTCCACCGCTCCTTCGTCATCTGCGAGGAGCTCGGCACCGACCACGAGCGCGTCACGATCGTCACCTCCGACAAGGCCGCCGACCACACCTGGCGCGACCCCAACGTCGTCATCGTCCTCGGCGGCCCGACCCGCCCCGACACGGCCGGGGAGACCGGCGGCTGGCTCGCCGGCCGCGACCCCTCCGCCGGTCCGCGCGGCTGGTCCCTGCCCGCCGAGGCCTACGGCGGCGACCTCGGCGAGGGCGAGACCCAGCTGGTGCGCGCCGCCCAACTCGCGCGCCTCGGGCCCCGCGTCGGCGACCTCGTGTGGGACATCGGCTGCGGCAGCGGCGCCTTCGCCGTCGAGGCGGCACGCGCCGGCGCCGCCGTCCTCGCCGTCGACAGCGACCCGGCCGCCTGCGCCCGCACCGACGCGACGGCCCGCCGCCTCGGCGTCCAGCTCCAGATCGTGCACGGCACCGCCCCGCACGTCCTGGAGAACCTCCCCGAACCGGACGTCGTCCGCGTCGGCGGCGGGGGAGCGGCCGTCGTCTCGGCGGCCGCCGACCGGCGCCCGCAGCGCATCGTCACGCACGCCGCCACCCGCGACGCCGCCGAACTCATCGGCCGCGACCTGACGGAGCACGGCTACGGCGTCGAGTGCGCCCTGCTGCAGTCCGTCGAACTCGACACCCGGGCCTGGTCGGAGAAGGAGCGGAGCGTCGCGTTCCTGCTCAGCGGCGTTCTGCCGAAGCGCGGTGCCTGACTCCGCGGACGCCCCCGCGACCGTCCCCGTGATCGGTTTGTCGTACTGCGCGCGGTAGGCTGGCCGATCGCTGCACCGCACGCGGACGTCCGGCAGTTCGTCGGCCAATGTCCGGAAGACCCGCCCGTTTTGGGGTGAGTGTGGTACGGCAGAACCGGAGGACGCGCAACGTGGCGCAGTCCACAGCGGAACCGTCGCGGATCAAGCTGCCGTGAGGGTGCCACGGCCGCAACAATGCCAGTGAATGGCTTTGTCGCCTTTTCCGGGCGGGCCGTTCGTGCCGCTGGGGACGCACGCTCGTTCTTCACTGTGGGGCGGTCGGTGCGCCGTTCCGGGTGAGCTGGTCGTAGGAGCACTAACCGATGGGCGAGGGGTACGCATGACCGACACCGGCCAGGTCCCGGGCGAGGGACTGCCGGAGAACTCAGGCATGGTGGAACAGCCGGGCGCCGCGCACGGTTCGTACACCTACCTCTCCGAGACCCCTGCCGAGGACGAAGACCTCCTGCTGCTGCCGGGTGCCCAGGGCGCCTGGGGCCACGAGGTCGCCCCGCCCGCGCCGGAACCGGTCGTCGAGACCGTGCACCAGCCGGGCCCGCACGAGCTCTCCGGCCGTGACAGCGGCTCCGTCGACCTCGGCGGCGTCCGCCTGCCCGACCCGCCGCCGATCCCGCCCATCACGCCGCGCCGGCCGCTGCACCTCGGGCCGCCACTGCCGGACAGCTCCGCCAGCCCGGTCCGCTCCCTGGCCGACCGCGGCCCCGCGGACGCGCCGGTGCGTCAGCCCGCGCCGACGCCCGGCCCCGAGTACCTCGACACCCCGCGCGCCGCGGAGACGCCCTCCGCCCCGGCGGCGCCCTGGGGCGCACAGCGCGTACCGCAGCCCCAGTCGAGCGCCGGGGCGGCGCCTGCCGAAACGGTTGTTCCGACCCCGGAGCCGGTGGGAGCGGCCCAGGCCGTGGTGACCCGCGTGGCGGCCGAGGCGGGCCGGCCGATCCCGGCACAGGCACGCGAGGCGGACCTGGCGGCTTCCGCGCCGCAGGGTGCCGAGGCGGGGCCCGCGGGCGCCGCGCAGGTGGCCGAGGCGCAGGTGGCCGAGGCGCAGGTGGCCGAGGCCCAGCAGCCGGCTGCCGCGCAGGCGGCTGAGGCGGGGCCCGCGGTTCCCGCTCAGGTGGCGGAGGCGCAGCAGGCCGTGGTCGAGGCTCCGCAGACGGCGGCGGGCCGGGTGGCCGAGGCCGGGCCGGTGGAAGCGGCGCAGGTCACCGAGGCGGGGCTTGCGGCTGCCGCGCAGGTGCCGGAGGCGCGCGTGTCCGAGGCCCCGCAGGCGGTGGCGGCGCAGGTGGCCGAGGCCGGACCAGCGGTGTTCGCGCAGACCGACGAGGCCGGGCAGATGGTGCCCGGGCAGGCCACGACCGAGCAGACGGGGGCCGCCGGGCCGGGCGCCGAACAGACGGTTGCCGCCGCGGCCGGGCAGCCCGCGGCGGTCGCGGCTGTCCCCGCGAGCCCGGAGCCGGAGCAGGCCGCCGGTGCTGAGGCAGCGCAGGTCACGGAGGCCGCGGTTGACTCCGCCGCCCCTTCCCCGGAGGCAGCGGCTCAGCTCGCCGACGCCGCCCCCGCGCAGGACGCGATCCTTGCCGCTCCCGCGCAGGACGCGGTCGTCGCCGCTCCCGCGGTGGGCGTTGGCCCGGACGCGGGACAGGTGGCCGGTGCCGAGTCAGATCAGGGCGTGGCGGTCGCGGACGACTTGGCTGCTGCTTCGCCGGAGGCGGCTCAGGTCGCCGCTCCCGTGCGGGACGCGGTGGTCGCCCCTGCCCCCGCCGCTACGGCTCCGGACGCCCCCGAGGAAATCGGCGTCGAGGCCGCGCAGGCCGTGCCCGCGCAGCCCGTTGCCGGTGAGCCCGCCCCTGCCGGTCCGGACACGGCCGCCCAGCCGGACCCTGCCGAGGTCCCGGACCCTGCCGAGGTCTCCGCCGAGGCTGCCGCTGCCGTGCCCGCGCCGGGACAGGTGCCGGGCGAGGCCGGCGCGGTCGTCAACGGACCGGCCGAGGCCCCCGCCGAGGGCGCCGCCGCCGTTGCCGAGCAGGGCGCGGTGCCCGCCCCCGCGCCGGAAGCCGCACCGGCCCCCGCGGCGGCACAGACCCCTGAGGCGATTCCCTTCCCCGACGCGCCTACCGGACCCGAGCAGGCCGACATGTCGCCGCCGGAGGCCGTGTCCGAGGAACCGGTCGCCGGTGCCGAGGCCGCCGGGCAGGTGCCGAACCCGATGAACCCCGAGGACGCCCGCCCCGCCCCGCAGGCGGACCCCTCCGCGACCCCCGGTGACCCCGACACCCGCGAATCCGCGGCCCCGGCCACTCCCGAGGCCCCCGCACCCACCCCGGCCGCACCCCTCGCCGAAGCCGTGGCGCAGGAACCCGTCGCCCCCGTCGGCGACACCGGCGCACAGCCCCCGGCGCAGCCCGCCCAGCCGGCCGACAGCGAGGCAATCGCACCCCAGCCCGAAATGACACCTTCTCAGACCGCCGCCCCCGCCCCCGAGGCCCCGGGTGACCCGGCGACCACCCCGGCGCCGGCCGCTCCCGTCGCCGAGACCGCCGATGTCACCGAAGCCGTCGAAGCGACCGGCACCCCGGCCCCCGCCGAAACCGCCCACCCGACCGCACCCACCGAGACGGCGCCTCAGGCGGAACCCGCCCCGGCAGCGGTCCCCGGGGCGACGACGCCCGAGGCGACCACCCCCGCCGCGGCGGAGCCGACGGCTCCACACCCCCGGACCCCCGAGCCCGAGCCGGTCACCCAGGCCCCCGCCTCCCAAGCCCCGGCTGCGACCGCGGCTCAGGCCCCCGAAACCCCCGGTCCGTCCGCCGGGCAGGACGTCACCGTCGTCCTGCCCACCCCGACCGCCGACGAGCGCAGCGGTCAGCCCGTCCAGGGCCCGCAGCAGTCCCGGCCCGCGCAGCCCGGGGCGGAGCCCGTCGCCCTCGTCCCCGCCCCCCGTGACGGTGACGCCGCACCCGCGCAGAACGCCGACGACCTGGACACCCGGGCCGCCGAACAGGAAGACCTGGCGGACCAGGAACGTCTACAGGGAGAGGGCGCGCCCGCAGTGACAGAGGCACGAGAGTCCACCGGACCGGCCGCACCCCCCTACGACCCCGCCGAGCGCGAGGCCGTCCTGAAGGTCATGCGCGAACGCCGCGACATCCGCAACGGCTTCCGCAGCGACCCCATCCCGCACGAGGTGCTGCTCCGTGTCCTGGAGGCCGCTCACCACGCGCCCTCCGTGGGCCACTCGCAGCCCTGGGACTTCGTCGTCATCCGCTCCGCCGACACGCGGCGCGCGATGCACGAACTGGCCATGCGCCAGCGCGACGCGTACGCGAAGTCCCTCCCCAAGGGCCGGGCCAAGCAGTTCAAGGAACTGAAGATCGAGGCCATCCTCGACACGCCGGTGAACATCGTCGTCACCGCCGACCCGACCCGCGGCGGCCGCCACACCCTCGGCCGCCACACCCAACCCCAGATGGCCCCGTACTCGGCCGCCCTGGCCGTGGAGAACCTCTGGCTCGCCGCCCGCGCCGAAGGCCTCGGCGTCGGCTGGGTCAGCTTCTTCGACGAGCGCGAGATGGTGCGCGCGCTCGGGCTGCCCGAGCACCTCGAGGTCATCGCCTACCTGTGCGTCGGTTACGTCGACGAGTTCCCGGACGAGCCCGAACTGCTGCAGGCGGGCTGGTCCAAGCGCCGCCCGCTGTCGTGGGTCGTGCACGAGGAGACGTACGGCCGACGCGCACTGCCCGGAGAGGAACCGCACGACCTGCTCGCCGAGACCGTCGCGCAGATCCGCCCGCTGGACGCCAAGGCGCTCGGCGAGGCGTGGGAGCGCCAGAAGCGCATGACCAAGCCGGCCGGTGCGCTGGGCATGCTGGAGATCATCTCCGCCCAGCTGTCCGGGCTGTCCCGCCAGTGCCCGCCGCCCATCCCGGAGCCCGCGGCCGTCGCGATCTTCGCCGGCGACCACGGTGTCCACGCGCAGGGGGTCACCCCCTGGCCGCAGGAGGTCACGGCCCAGATGGTGGCCAACTTCCTCGGCGGCGGCGCCGTCTGCAACGCCTTCGCCACCCAGGTCGGCGCCGAGGTGTGCATCGTCGACGTCGGGGTCGCCGCCGACCTCCCGGCCACGCCCGGCCTGCTGCCCCGCAAGATCCGGGGCGGCACCTCCGACATGACGACCGGCCCCGCCATGACCCGCGAGGAGGCCAGGCAGGCCATCGAGGTGGGCATCGAGACGGCCCGCGACCTGGTCGCGGCCGGCAACAGGGCCCTGCTCACGGGCGAGATGGGCATCGGGAACACCACCGCCTCCGCGGCCCTGATCTCCGTCTTCACGGGCGCGGACCCGGCCGAGGTCACGGGCCGGGGCACCGGCATCAACGACGAGACCCTCGCCCGCAAGACCGAGGTCGTCCGCCGGGCCCTGGAACTGCACCAGCCGGACCCGGCCGACCCGATCGGCGTGCTCGCCGCGATCGGCGGCTTCGAGCACGCCGCCATCGTCGGCCTCCTCCTCGGCGGCGCGTCCCTGCGTACGCCGGTGATCCTCGACGGCGTCAGCGCCGGTGCCGCCGCCCTGGTCGCCCGCGCGATCGCCCCGGAGGTCCTGGCCGCGTGCATCGCGGGTCACCGCAGCGCCGAGCCGGGCCATGTGGCGGCCCTGAACAAGCTGGGCCTGCGTCCCCTGGTCGACCTCGACCTGCGCCTCGGCGAGGGCACGGGCGCCCTGCTGGCCCTGCCCCTGGTCCAGAGCACGGCCCGGGCGATGCACGAGGTGGCGACGTTCGACTCGGCGGGAGTGACCGAGAAGTAGGAGGCCGGCCGCCCGCAGGGATCCGTGCCCACCCGTTCCGCGCGGCGGAGCGGGTGGGCACGGACCGTGTCCGGCCCCGGCTGTCCTGCCCAGCCACCGGACCGCCGGGGCCGCCCTTCCGCCCGCCCATTAAAATCCGCACGTCAGGGCTACCGCACCGCCGTCAACAGGAGCCGCTCCCTCATGGCCGAACACCCCGCCTACCCCGTAGGCCTCCGCCTCACCGGCCGCCGCGTGGTGGTCCTCGGCGGTGGCCAGGTCGCCCAGCGCCGCCTCCCGGCGCTCGTCGCCGCCGGCGCGGACGTCCTCCTCGTGTCCCCGGAGGCCACCCCCTCGGTCGAGGCGATGGCGGACGCCGGCGAGATCACCTGGCACCGGCGCCCGTACCAGGAGGGCGACCTCGCCGACGCCTGGTACGCCCTGATCGCCACCAGCGACACGGAGGCCAACACCCGGGCCTCGGCCGAGGCGGAACGCCACCGCGTCTGGTGCGTCCGCTCCGACGACGCCGACCAGGCCACCGCCTGGACCCCGGCCACCGGCCACAGCGAGGGCGTCACGGTCGCCGTCCTCACCACCGACGCGCGCGGCCGCGACCCCCGCCACACCGCCGCCATCCGCGACGCGGTCGTCGAGGGCCTGCGCGACGGCACACTGGTCGCCCCGCACCACCGCACCCGCACGCCCGGAGTCGCCCTGGTCGGCGGCGGCCCCGGCGACCCGGACCTGATCACCGTGCGCGGCCGCCGCCTGCTCGCCGAGGCCGACGTCGTCATCACCGACCACCTGGGCCCGCGCGACCTGCTCGCCGAGCTCTCCCCGAACGTCGAGGTCATCGACGCGGCGAAGCTCCCGTACGGCAGGTTCATGGCCCAGGAGGCCATCAACGACGCCCTGATCGAGTACGCCAGGCAGGGCAAGTCCGTCGTACGGCTCAAGGGCGGCGACCCCTTCGTCTACGGGCGTGGCATGGAAGAGGTCCAGGCACTGGCCGACGCCGGCATCCCGTGCACGGTCGTGCCCGGCATCTCCAGCTCCATCTCGGTCCCGGGCGCCGCCGGGATCCCCGTCACCCACCGGGGCGTCGCCCACGAGTTCACGGTCGTCAGCGGCCACATCGCCCCCGACGACGAGCGCTCCCTGGTCGACTGGCCGTCCCTCGCCAAGCTGACCGGCACGCTGGTGATCCTGATGGGCGTCGGCACGATCGGGAAGGTCGCCGAGACGCTCATCGCCCACGGCAAGTCCCCGGACGCGCCCGTCGCCCTGATCCAGGAGGGCACCACGGCCGGCCAGCGCCGCGTCGACGCCACCCTGGCGACCGTCGGGGAGACCGTGCGGACCGAGGACGTGAAGCCCCCGGCGGTCATCGTCATCGGCGAGGTCGTGAAGGTCGGCCCGCCGACCGCCGCACCCCGCGAGTAACCCCGGGTAACCCAACCCCCGTACTGAGCCGTTGGCACCGCACCCAGGACAAGGCAGTATCACCCTGTGGCCGATCTCATCACCGTCGAGGACCCCGACGACCCGCGCCTGCGCGACTACACCGGTCTGACCGACGTGGAGCTGCGCCGCAAGCGCGAACCCGCCGAGGGCCTGTTCATCGCCGAGGGCGAGAAGGTCATCAGAAGGGCCAGGGAGGCGGGCTACGAGATGCGGTCCATGCTGCTCTCGGCCAAGTGGGTCGACGTCATGCGCGACGTCATCGACGAACTCCCCGCCCCGGTCTACGTGGTCAGCCCCGAACTCGCCGAGCGGGTCACCGGCTACCACGTGCACCGCGGCGCCCTCGCCTCCATGCAGCGCAAGCCCCTGCCCACGGCGGCCGGCCTGCTGCGCACCGCCCGCCGCGTCGTCGTCATGGAGTCGGTCAACGACCACACCAACATCGGCGCGATCTTCCGCTCCGCCGCCGCCCTCGGCATGGACGCGGTCCTGCTCTCCCCGGACTGTGCCGACCCTCTGTACCGCCGCAGCGTGAAGGTCTCGATGGGCGCGGTCTTCTCCGTCCCGTACGCCCGGCTCGACATCTGGCCGAAGGGCCTGGAGTCGGTCCGCGAGGCGGGCTTCACACTCCTCGCCCTCACCCCCGACGAGAAGGCCCGGTCCCTCGACGAGGCCGCGCCGCACACCATGGACCGGGTGGCCCTCATGCTCGGCGCCGAGGGCGACGGCCTGTCCACGCAGGCCCTGGTCGCCGCCGACGAATGGGTGCGCATCCCCATGTCCCACGGCGTGGACTCGCTCAATGTGGGCGCGGCGGCCGCCGTCGCCTTCTACGCGGTGGCCACCGGCCGCCCCCGGAACTAGGGCCCGCCCATGGAGCAGCGTGACGCCGTCGTCGCCGTACTCCTGCGCGGCGAGCGCCTGCTGGCGATCCGGCGCGGCCCCCGTGTCGCGCGCCCCGGCTACTGGCAACCGCTCAGCGGCAAGGTCGAACCGGGCGAGACCCAGGAGCAGGCGGTCGTCCGGGAGGTCCGCGAGGAGGTCGGCCTCACCGTCGTACCCCTGCGCAAGGTCTGGGAGTCGGAGACCGACGACCTCCGCTTCCGCCTCCACTGGTGGATCGCCCGCGCGGACACGGGAGAGGTGGTCCCCGACCCGGACGAGGTCGCCGGCACGCGCTGGGTCACCCCCGAGGAGTTCCTGGCCCTGGACCCGGTGTTCGATGGCGACCGCGCGTTCTTCGAGCGGATCCTGCCGGGACTGTGACGGCCCACGGGCCCGTGTCCACGGCCCGTGCCCGCACACTGCGGCCCGTACCCGCGCTGCGGCCCGTACCGTCCCCGCCCTACGGCCCGTACCCGCGCGGCCCGGAGTCCGGCTGCACGTGCTCCTGCCGTACACCCGCCCCGTCGCCGCCGAGCCCCCGCGCCGGGCCCTGGCAGCCCTGCACCAGGGCGATGCCGACCGCCACCAGCAGCGTGACCACGACGAACACGAAGAGCCGCTGGCGCAGCAGCCGCGGATTGGCGGGCCGCAGCCCGGTCCCCGTGTTCCTGGGCGCCGGGCGCCCGGTACCGCTGTGCGGCGCTGACCGGCTGCCGCTGCCCGGCCGGGTGCCGTTGCGTCCGGTGGGCGTCGGCCGCGCACCCGAGCGCGACGGGGTGCCGCCGCGTGCGGTGCCGGCACCGCGCACCGGGGTCCGGCCCCGCCGGCCGTCGCCCGACGGCCGGTTCCCGGTGCCGGAGGCCCGCGACGCGCCCCGCGCGCCGGATCCGCCCTGGGACGCCGGACCACCGTCCGGCGGCCCGGCACCGTCCCGCGCCGGAGCGGCACCCCGTGGCGGGGGAGTGCCCCGGCCGCGCTGCCCCCCGGACGTGCCCTGGCCCTGCCGGCCCCGGCCGCGGTCGGGATAGGTGTCGGCGGGCCGCTCGGACTCGGCGCCGCGCGGCGCGGGCGACCGCACCCCGGCGAGGTCCTGGGACTCGCGGGCCGCGATCTCCTTGAGCCGCAGCGACAGTTGGAGCGTGCTGGGCCGCTCCTCCGGGTCCTTCGCCAGACACGCCCGGATCAGCGGGGCCAGCGCGTCGGGCACGCCGTGCAGCTGTGGCTCCTCGTGCACCACGCGGTACAGCATCACCTCGGAACTGCCGTGTCCGAAGGGCGAGTCGCCCATCGAGCAGTAGGCGAGGGTGGCACCGAGCGAGAACACGTCCGTGGCCGGTGTGACGGCGGCTCCGCGCACCTGCTCCGGTGCGAGGAAGCCCGGCGAGCCGACGGCCGTGCCGACGTGGGTCAGGGTCGAGGCGCCGGTCGCCCAGGCGATGCCGAAGTCGATGATCCGCGGCCCCTTCGGGGACAGCAGGATGTTCGACGGCTTCAGGTCCCGGTGGACGACCCCGGCCTCGTGCACCGCGACCAGGCCCTCCGACAGGGCGGCCCCGACGGCGGCGACGTCGGCCGCGCCGAGCGGTCCCTCGGCGGCGACCTTGTCGTGCAGGGAGGGGCCGGGCACGTACTGGGTGGCGAACCAGGGCCGCTCCGCGTCGAGGTCGGCGGCCACGAGCCGTGCCGTGCACCCGCCGCGAATCCGTCTGGCCGCCGAGACCTCACGGGCGAACCGCGAGCGGAACTCCTGGTCCTCCGCGAGATCGGGCCGGATGACCTTGAGCGCGACCCGCTGCCCCTTCTTGTCGGAGCCGAGGTAGACCACGCCCATCCCGCCCGCGCCCAGCCGTCTGTGAAGCTTGAACGAGCCGACGACGCGCGGGTCCTCGCGCCTCAGGCGCATCATCGCCATGTTCATCCCCGCTGCCCGGTCCTGTGACGAGCCACAGCTTACGTTTCCACGGCCGCCCGCGCGCAGAGGCCGCGCCCTCTCCGAGTGATGGATTGTCAGTGGCCGGGGGAGACTTGAAAGGTGGTCAGGGAGGGCGCGAGGAGGCGCACTTCGCGCCGTTGGTGGTCCCAACCACTCGTCACAGAAGGGGGATTGGTCCCTTGAAGGGTGATCGCGTGGAGATGGTCGTGGATGCCGGGACACGACGCGCACCGACGAGGTGGTGGCGGGCCGAGCCGGACGCAGGGTGGAGACGGTGGTGCGTCGAGGCGTCGTGGAAGTGAGCGAAGTCACGCGTGGAGGTTCCCCCATGCCGTTCATGCGGTGGGGGAGGGACAGTCATACGTACGGCGCGGTTCATGGCGAACCGGGTGCCGGCGCCGGCGGAGCAGCCCGTTCCGGGGGAGGGGGCTCGGAGAAAGCAGGATGATCCGGGCGCCCCGTCGGGGAAGACCCTGAGACCGGCGCCGGCGTCTCCACCCAGGGGAGTACATCGCGGGGGGCGGCTCATCCTCCGGGAGGCCGGGCAATCGGTACGAGGGCATGACGCCCGGGAAGGGCCGCCCGCCTAGATTTGAGGTCAAGCGGCGGGTGCAGCACTCGTCCCCCGAGGTCAGACACTCGCCGCTGTCAACGACAACAAGAACGGTCAGGAGAGGGACCATGGCCCACACGGCACCGCGGACACTGATCCGCGAGGAGGGACGCAAGGTGTACGCCGCCGCGTTCCCCCGCCGCCAGGGCCGTCGCCACCCCGTGGTGGCGACGCTGATGGCCCTTCCCCTGGCGGTCCTGCTCCTCCTCGTCTTCGACGGGTGGGAGACAGTGGCCACACAGGCGTCGTCCGTGGGAGAGATGCTGGGGCGCTGAGCGGCGACCCCAGGCCCGGAAGAGCGGTCCGGGCGGGGACATCCACCCATGAAACCCCGTGGGGACGGGGGTGCGGCGGACGGCACAAATGCCGGCGCAGCTGGGGAGCTGCGCCGGCATTGCTCTTCCCCGGCGCACGGTTCACCCGGCTGCGGGCCATCCTGCAGCCAGGAGCGCCACGGGCGGGCGCCGCGGTACCTCGGCGCCGGGCTGCACACCCACCCGCCCCCGGCACCGAGTACAGGAAGACCCGCCCCCGGCACCCGGGCGTACCCTCACCCCGTGACACCCGCCCCGGACCAGCTCATACCCGCCCTCACCGCCAGGGCGCGGGCCACCGCACACGCCCGTCCCGCACCCTGCCCCTGCGGCGCGGCCACCCTCGCGGACCGCCCCGACGGCACCGTCGTACGCCACGGCGACACCGTCGCGAAGGCGCACCCCCCGGGCACCGGCCCGGCCGAGCTGACCAGCCGCCTCGCCGTCGCGGCGAGCCACCCCGGCATCCTCCTGCCGCCGCTCACCCCGGCCCCCCTCGACCTGCACGGCCGCCTCGTCACGCTCTGGCCCTACGGCACTCCCGTCGACCCGAACGACCCGGACGCCGCCCCCTGGGAAGCCGCCGCCACCCTCCTCGCCCGCCTCCACCGCACCCCGGCCCCCGAGGGCCTGCCGCCCATGCGCGGCCCGGTCAAGGCGGCCCAGGCCATCACCCGCCTCCGCAAGACGACCACCGCGCCCCCCGGGACCGACCCGCACGCCGCTGCCGGCCCTCACCCCGCGGCCGCCCCCGTCCTGCGCGCCTGGGACACCCTCCCCGCCTGGGCCCGCGCCGAGGCCCCCATGCCGGACAGCACCACCCTCTGCCACGGCGACCTCCACCTCGGCCAGCTCGTGCGCCACCCCGCCCCCGGCGGCCCCTGGCTGCTGATCGACGTCGACGACCTCGGCGCCGGCGTCCCGTCCTGGGACCTCGCCCGCCCCGCCGCCTGGTACGCCTGCGGTCTGCTCCCGCCCGGCGCCTGGGCCCGTTTCCTCGCCGCCTACCGCGACGCGGGCGGCCCGGCCGTGCCCGCCGACGGCGACCCCTGGCCCGCCCTGGACGTGCCGGCCCGCGCCCTCACCGTGCAGACCGCCGCCCGGGCCGTCGCCAAGGCGGTCGCGGCCGGGCGGCCCCTGGACGAGGTGGAGCAGGCGGTCGTGGACGCCTGTGACCGAATGTCCGGCGTCCCGCCGCAGTTGAGGCAGGACCACGCGAAGTAGGGTGCAACCGACCACAGCGGGCAAGAGTCTGTCCTGGTGAGACGCGAAGCAGGACCGACCGGCGAGGAGTTGAACGACCATGCAGTGTCCGAAGTGCCGTGCGCCGATGCACACGTACAACCGCAACGGTGTCCAGATCGAGCAGTGCAGCGGCTGCCGAGGGATCTTCCTCGACTACGGCGAGCTGGAGTCGCTGACCCGGCTGGAGGCCCAGTGGTCCCAGTCGGCCCCACCGCCCCCGCCGCAGGCGTACCAGGCCCCGCCGCAGGCCTACCCGGCCCCCGCCTGGGGCGCCCCGCACGGAGGCCACGGCCACCACGGTCACCACCGCAACAAGGGCTTCGGGCACATGCTGTTCTCGTCCTGAGACGGCTCACGCACGACGGAGCCCCCGGCCGCGACGGCCGGGGGCTCCGGTGTGGTGTGGACGATACTGGGATTGAACCAGTGACCTCTTCCGTGTCAGGGAAGCGCTCTCCCGCTGAGCTAATCGTCCTCGGGACCATGACCACCGCATGCGGCGGATCATGAGCACTGCGTGCGCGATACTGGGATTGAACCAGTGACCTCTTCCGTGTCAGGGAAGCGCTCTCCCGCTGAGCTAATCGCGCGGGGGATCTTTCGAGAAGATCCAGTGGACGATACTGGGATTGAACCAGTGACCTCTTCCGTGTCAGGGAAGCGCTCTCCCGCTGAGCTAATCGTCCTTGGAGGTGGAGACGGGATTTGAACCCGTGTAGACGGCTTTGCAGGCCGTTGCCTCGCCTCTCGGCCACTCCACCAGGAGTGCAGGGGGCCGGGAAGCCCCCTCTTCCTTCGAGCGGACGACGAGGTTCGAACTCGCGACCTCAACCTTGGCAAGGTTGCGCTCTACCAACTGAGCTACGTCCGCCTGTCGGTTCGGCCCGCTCTCGCGGCCCGGCGACGTGTTGAACTCTAGCGGATTCCGGTGCCAGTACAAAAACGCGTTTGCGCAGCGTGCTGCGCTTGCCCTGCTCAGGGGCGCCGGGAGCACCCCGGAGGGGACATCACCCGGTCACCCGCCGGACACCCGC
The DNA here is from genome assembly GCF_040303825.1 of Streptomyces sp. NPDC094143. Lineage (NCBI taxonomy): Bacteria > Bacillati > Actinomycetota > Actinomycetes > Kitasatosporales > Streptomycetaceae > Streptomyces > Streptomyces sp. NPDC094143. Next base: position 58,568 of record NZ_JBEOTZ010000022.1, on the reverse strand, counting down.
CATAGACTCGACAGCGTGCTCGACCTCCCTCCTCTCGCCCGCTTCGGCGACCGTGTCGCCACCGGGCTCCTCGACGTCACCGACGACCCCGAAGCCCTGGAATCCAGCGGTTTCTGGGCCGTGTGCGCCGACTTCGAGGGCCGTCTGACCTGTGCCCGCTTCGCTCAGGTGCGCACGGCGGAGGTGCCCGCGCCCGTGCCGGGCGCGTGGCACGGACCGGCGGCGGGTGACTGGACGTCGTCGCTCGACCGCGCCACGTACACGGCCGCGGTGCGGCGGATCCGCGAGCACATCGCGGCCGGCGAGGTCTACCAGACGAACCTGTGCCGGGTGCTGTCCGCGCCCGTCGCACCCGGCGCCGACGTCGACGCCCTCACGGCACTGCTGGCCCGCGGCAACCCGGCCCCCTACGCAGGAACGATCCGCCTGCCCGGGCACGGGGTGGAGATCGCCACCGCGTCCCCCGAGCTGTTCCTGCGCCGCGACGGACGAGTCGTCGAGTCCGGCCCGATCAAGGGCACCGGCCGGACCGAGGCGGACCTGCTGGAGAAGGACTACGCCGAGAACGTGATGATCGTGGACCTCGTCCGCAACGACATCGGGCGGGTCTGCGCCACGGGCAGCGTCACCGTGCCCGACCTGTGCGCCGTCGAGAAGCACCCCGGGCTGGTCCACCTGGTCTCGACGGTCCGCGGTGAGCTGGCGGAGGGGGCCGGCTGGGCCGGGCTGCTCGGCGCCGCCTTCCCGCCCGGCTCGGTCACGGGCGCGCCCAAGTCCAGTGCCCTGCGGATCATCGACGCGCTCGAGACGGCGCCCCGCGGCCCGTACTGCGGCGGCATCGGCTGGGTCGACGCCGACCGGGGCACCGGTGAGCTGGCCGTGGGCATCCGCACCTTCTGGATCGACCGGGCCGACGGCGTGCTGCGCTTCGGCACCGGCGCCGGCATCACCTGGGGCTCCGACCCCGAGGGGGAGTGGCGCGAGACCGAGCTGAAGGCCTCCCGGCTGCTCGCGATAGCGTCGGGAACGTACGAGGTGAGTGGAGAGGACCTGACGTGAAGATCTGGCTCGACGGCGGGCTGCAGGACATCGAGTCCGCCCGCGTCTCCGTCTTCGACCACGGGCTGACCGTGGGCGACGGCATCTTCGAGACCGTGAAGGCCGTGGACGGCCGGGCGTTCGCGCTCACCCGGCACCTCGACCGGCTCACCCGCTCCGCGCGCGGCCTCGGTCTGCCCGACCCGGACCTGGACGAGGTGCGCCGCGCCTGTGCCGCCGTCCTTGAGGCCAACCCCGTACCGCTCGGCCGCCTCCGCGTCACCTACACGGGCGGCCACGGCCCGCTCGGCTCCGACCGCGGCGACCGCGGCCCGACCCTCGTCGTCGCCCTCGGTGAGACGACCCGCCGCCCGGACTCCACCGCCGTGATCACGGTCCCCTGGACCCGCAACGAGCGTGGCGCGCTGACCGGCCTGAAGACCACCTCGTACGCCGAGAACGTCGTCGCCTTGGCCCGCGCCCGGGAACAGGGCGCCTCCGAGGCCCTGTTCGGCAACACGGTGGGACAGCTCTGCGAGGGCACGGGGTCGAACGTCTTCGTCGTCCTCGACGGCGAGATCCACACCCCGCCGCTTTCCTCCGGCTGCCTCGCGGGCATCACGCGGGCACTGACCGTCGAGTGGACCGGCGCCAGGGAGACCGACCTGCCGCTGGACGTCCTGGAGCGGGCCGACGAGATCTTCCTGACGTCCACGCTGCGGGACGTGCAGGCCGTGCACCGGGTCGACGGCCGTGAGCTGGCGGGCGCGCCGGGCCCGGTGACCGCCAAGGCCATGCGGATCTTCGAGGAGCGGTCCGGGGACGACCTCGATCCCTGACCGCCCGCGTTTAATCGGGCTGAACAGGGCGGCGGTTACGGGTAGAACACCCCTGATGACCACGACCCTGCGGCCGACCGAGCCGCTTCAGCAGAACGCCGACGGGACGCGCTCGCGCCGCTACCAGGTGTGCGTGAACGGCCGTCCCGTAGGGGCGGTACACCTCGGCACGCATCCCGTGTTCGGCGCCGCGGTGGCCCAGATCATGAAGCTCCGCATCGAGGAACCGGATCGCGGGCGCGGCCGGGGCACGGTGGCCGCGCTCGCCGCGGAGGAGGTGGCGCGCGGCTGGGGATGCCGCCGGATCGAGGCCATGGTCCCCGGGGACTTTGAGCCCGCGCTGCGCTTCGCCACGGCGCTCGGCTACGTCGTGCGCAACCGCGGCATGGAGAAGCAGCTCGGCGACACCCCGCCCGGTCTTCCGTCCGGCAGCCGGGCCCGGCCCATGACCGAGGCGGAGTTCGGTCCCTGGCTGGAGAAGGGCAAGGCGGACTACGCCCGCAGCTGGATCGACCGGGGTGTTCCTAAGGCCGAGGCCCGGGCCAAGTCGGAGCGGGACCACGCCACGCTGCTGCCCGACGGCCTCGCCACTCCCGGCACGCTCATCAGCGTCGTCGAGCACCTGGGGACACCGGTGGGCACGCTGTGGCTGGCGGTGCGCGAGAGCGACGCCTTCGTCTACGACGTCGAGGCGGACGCCGCCCACCGGGGCCAGGGACACGGCCGCACCCTGATGCTGCTGGCCGAGGCCCAGACGATCACCGAGGGCAGGCGCGTCCTCGGCCTCAACGTCTTCGCGGGCAACACCCCGGCGGAGCGGCTCTACGCGTCCCTCGGCTACGAGACGACGCGGTACGCCGTGTACAAGCCGCTGCTGTAGCGGCCCGGAGCCGGGAGCCGGCGAGGGCGATCAGTGCTCCCGGCCGGCCAGCAGCCGGTCCGCGATCTCCTCGATCCGCTCGCGCAGGCCCTCCTGGCTCTTGCCCCCGTCGAGCCGCTCGCCGCCGATGACGTACGTCGGGGTGCCGGTCACGCCGATGGCCTTGCCCTCGGCCTGGTCGGCGTCGACGATCAGGATGTGCCGTCCGTCGACCAGCGCGGTGTCGAACTCCTCGGCGTCCAGCCCCAGTTCCCGGGCCACCTCGACCAGGAAGGCCTCTCCCTTGCGGTCCAGCTCCTCCACGCGGCCCAGCACGGCCTCGACGTAACGCCATCCCTGTCCCTGCTCCCACGCCTCCTCCGCGGCCTGGGCGGCGGCGAAGGCGTGCTTGTGCTTCTCCAGGGGGAAGTGGCGCAGCCGCGGATCGAGGCGGTCGCCATAGCGCTCGCGCAGGGCACGCAGGTCGTCCAGCGCGGTACGGCAGTCCGGGCACTGCAGGTCGCACCAGATCTCGAGCACGGGGGCGGGGGAGGAGTCGTTCATGCCGACAGTCTTCCAGCAGTCGGCGCCGCGGGTGGAGCCCGCACCGGCACCTGGGGAGGAGAGGACCCGGAGATGTCCCTGATGTCGGGCCGCGGCATGGCCCGCCGCGGTGTCGCGGGTGCAGGATGGAAGGGACGGAGTGCCCCGCTCGACCGCGCCACGCCTGGAGGACCGGATGATTGCCGAGACCGTCTGCTCCGCCGTCTCCGCGGCCGGCCTGGGCATCGCGGCCGTCACGGCCTACCGCAAGCGCTTCCTCGCGGCGGTCCGCATCGCGGCGTACTCGCTGGTGCCGATCGGGCTGGTGCTGACGGGCGTCGTCGAGTGGCTGGCCGACACGGCTTTCAGCCCGACGGCCTGGGCCGGCTTCGGCCTGCTGGGCCTCGCGTGGGTGCTGTTCACGACCACACGCGTGGTGGAGCGCCGCCGCGGTGGCACCCGCAAGGAGCGCAGGGCGGCGGCCCGCGCCGCGGACCGTCCCGACGCGGTGGCCCCTGCGGCCTCGGCGCCCTCCCTCGGCCAGGGCGCGCGCCCGGCGGCCCGGCCCACGGCGGCGCCCCGGGGCGAGGACGACTTCAGCGACATCGAGGCGATCCTCAAGAAGCACGGCATCTGACGACCGGGCGACGGCCGAACCGTCACAGTGGGTCCGCGGGCGCACGGAAGTGATCACAACCCGAACCGGACCTCACGGAATCGGGGCACACCCGCACGGATCGAGGCCGCCGATCGCGCCCGGCCCGGCGACTGCGTCATCATCGCCCCGAGATGCTGGACACGACGGAACAGAGCGACCCCGCCCCGCCGCAGGACGAGCCCCGTCCCCGTCGGGACGAACCACGCGGTTGCCTCTTCGCCCTTTCCCAGCCACCGCTGATGATCTTCCTTGCGGTGATCGGGTGTCTGCTGCTCATGGCCTCGTTGCACGATCTGCTGTTGCTGTGAGCCGTACCCGCGGTACCCGGCGTCACCCGCCGGGGCCGCGTCGGCATCGACGTCGGTCCGGCGGCCTGGGCGGTCAGCCGGCCGCCTCCTTGCGGCGGGCCCGGTACGCGGCCACGTGCAGCCGGTTTCCGCAGGTGCGGCTGTCGCAGTAGCGGCGGGAGCGGTTGCGGGACAGGTCGACGAAGGCGCGCCGGCAGTCGGGCGCCTCGCAGCGCCGCAGCCGCTCCTGCTCCCCGGCGACCACGAAGAACGCCAGCGCCATCCCGCAGTCGGCCGCCAGGTGGTCGGCGACGGACGCGCCGGGCGCGAAGTAGTGGACGTGCCAGTCGTAGCCGTCGTGGTCGGTGAGCCGGGGGGTGGTGCCGGCGGCGGCGACCAGCTCGTTGATCAGGACGGCGGCGGTCCGGGCGTCGGGGGCGGCGAAGACGGAGGCGAACCGGCCGCGGATCTTCCGCACCGCGGACAGGTCGAACTCCGAGAGCACCCCGACATCGCTGATCTCGTGGTTGCGCACGAAGTCCGCGAGAGTCGCCACGTCCGGCAGCCCGTCGGCTGCCGTGTCGTCCTCCGGTGCGGTGTTCACCAGATCGACCACGGTGTCGAGGGCGCACCGGGTGTCATGGGTGATCAGCACGATTCGCTCCCTGGCCTGGGGGTCGGGCAGGCGCCCGTCGGTGGGGGCCGATGGTAACGGCTCCGCATTCGCCGGACCGCCCTCACGCCCGCACATGGCTTCGAATACAACGCCGCCGAGGCCGCCATGGTTCCCCAGGCGGTCCCGGCGGCCGCCTGCGCGACGCGGACCGGCGCCGCCCCGCGTGCTCCGCGGTGCAGACGCCGGTGTATCCCGTATGCGATTGTCCGAGCCCGAGCCGTCTCCCCGAGTCGACGGCGCCGGGCGGCTTTGTGAGGGCCTCGGCCTAGCTTTCCGCCAGGATGTGCGAGAGCTCCTGATCGAGATCGAAGTGCCGGTGTTCCGTGCCGGGCGGCACAGCGGCGTCGGTGCGCTTCAGGAAGGACTCCAGGGCCCGCGCCGGGGCCTCCAGCAGGGCCTCGCCCTCCGGCGAGCTCAGGGCGATGCACACGACGCCCTGACCGTGGCTGCGCGACGGCCAGACGCGGACGTCGCCGGTGCCCGTGGGGCGGTGAAGTCCCTCGGCGAGCAGGTCGCGGGCGAACACCCACTCGACGGTTTCCTCGGCTCCGGTGTGGAAGGTGGCGTGCACGGCGTAGGGGTCGGCCGTGTCGTACCGCAGGCCTGCGGGGACAGGCAGGGAGGACTCGCTCGACACAACGAGGCGCAGGTGCAGCTCGCAGCTGACCGTGGTGTTCATAAGCGCCAGGGCCTTTCGCTCAGTGTGCGCTCGGGGATTCGCACGTCGGCGAAATCGACATGCCACCTACGGTGCCGTTGTAAACCCCTCTGAGTGTTTTGCGTGCCTTTACGTAACTCTTCCGGCCGAGAGATCGTTCGCGCCGTGCGTCCATTCCGGTGACTGGTTTCGCTCGGGTAGTGTTTGGCCGTATGAATACGGGGAGTGACGAGCCGGGCGAGGTGGCCGTGGCATCGAACGAGACGGGGACGAACGAGGCGCACGACGAGCCGCATCGGGGGCTCGGCTCGCGGGCGCCGGAATTCGTCAAGGCGCGTCGGCTGCTGCACGTGAGCTGGCAGGTCGGGGTCTTCATCATCGGGCTCGCGGTCGTCGTGACGGGCATCATCATGCTGCCCCTGCCCGGGCCCGGCTGGGTCGTGATCTTCGGTGGCATGGCGATCTGGGCGACCGAGTTCGTGTGGGCGCAGCTGGTGCTCCGCTGGACCAAGCGGAAGGTCACCGAGGCCGCGCAGCGGGCCCTCGACCCCAAGGTGCGGCGCCGCAACATCATCCTGACGAGCATCGGGCTGGTCATCGTGGCCGTACTGGCCGGTATCTACCTGTGGAAGTTCGGCATCGTCATGCCGTGGAAGATCGAGAACCAGTGAGCCGCGTCGGGGGTGCCGGCGTCGACCGATGGTCCCAGGCACCCCCTGACATGGGGTAATGTTCTTCCTGCGTCCGGGCGATTAGCTCAGTGGGAGAGCGCTTCGTTCACACCGAAGAGGTCACTGGTTCGAACCCAGTATCGCCCACCCAAAACGGCGGCCCACCTGCGACAACGCGGGTGGGCCGCCGTCGTTGTGGGCGGGGGAGGTGCCACGGGCGCGCGCCGTCCCCCGTGCGGCTCCGGCCCCCTGCGGGCGGTCACCGCGCCGCTCGGAACCGCACCGCCGAATCGCTCCGCACCGCCTCGGGCCGTTTCCCGGGTGCCAGACGCCCGTGCGACAGCCGCTCGCCCGGTCACCGCTGCGCGGCCCGGTCCGGCGGCGGACCGGGCGCGTCTGCGCGAGCCGCGCGAGACCGGATACGGCACGCCCCGCACGTCGCGCAAGATCGGACACGGCGTGCTCCACCGGACCGTGGTCGCACCCCACAAGATCCGCAGGTCGGCCCGCCACCGTCACGCGCTGTTGCCCGCCCGTCTCACCGTTCGTCTGGCCGGAAACGGTCACCGACTGTCCCGCTGTCCCCTCCGCTCCACCGTCGTCTTTCGGCCGCCCCCGAAAACCGTCGGGCGGTCCCGCCGCGTTCGCCCCGTCGGCCGCACGCACCTCACCAGCGACGTCCGTCCGCCCCGCACTCGCCCCCACCGCCTCGCCCGGCCCGGCACCCCGCCCCTTCGGTGAGAAATTCTTGTCCGAATCATTGACGCACCATCTGCCCCTCCGTAACTTGTGCCAGCAAGCGCTTACTTGAAACGATTCATGCGAGCGGGGCAATGTGCGGGGAGGTCCAACCGTGGTGAACGGCAGGAATGTTGAGAGACGTACGGTTCTGAAGGCGGCCGGGGCCACGGCGGCGACGCTGGGGCTGGCCGCGACCACCGGGTGCGGTGGCGACGGAGGGGCGTCCGCGGACGGGACGGTGACGATCCGTTACGCGTGGTGGGGCGCGGAGGACCGGGCCCAGAGAATCAAGAAGACGATCGCGCTCTTCGAGAAGAAGTACCCGAAGATCAAGGTGAAAACGGACTTCCAGCCTTATCTCGACTTCTGGAAGAAGTTCAACACGCAGGCCTCCGGCGGAAATCCGCCGGACGTCTTCCAGAATGCCGTCGGCTTCCTCCGCAAATACGACGCGAAGAACGTCCTGCTCGATCTCAGCGAGCAGGTCGAGGCGGGCAACCTCCGGATGGAGGGATTCCGGGCGGGTCTCGAGAAGTTCGGCGAGATCGACGGCAAGCTGCTCGGCGTCCCCGCCGGCTCCAACTCGATGGCCCTGGTCATCGACAAGCCCGTCTACACCAAGGCCGGCGTCAAGCCCGAGCTGGGCTGGACCTGGGACGACTTCGAAGCGGGCATGAAGAGGATCCGCGACAGGACGGGCCGCGCCGGGGACAGCGGCATGTACGGCGTCATGTACCTCTACGACCTCTACCTGCGCCAGAACGGCAAGGCCTTCTTCACCGAGGACGGACTCGGCTTCACCGAGGCGGATCTGACGGACTGGTGGGCCAGGGCCGAGAAGGGCGTCGAGGAAGGGCTCTACGCCGACCCCAAGAAGGTCGCCCAGATCAAGCCCAAGTCGGCGCTCGCCGCGGAGCTCTGCGGCAGCGAGTTCACCTGGGACAACTTCACCGTGCGCTACAGCGCCGAGGGCAAGAGCGAGTACGCCCTGGCGCCGATCCCCACCACCGACGGCAAGAAGACCGGCCAGTACCTCGGCTCCCTCATGCTGAGCGCCTCCAGGCGCACCCGGCACCCGAAAGAAGTCGCCCAGTTCATCGACTTCATGGTGCACGACCCCGAGGTCGCCAAGATCATGGGCTACGACCGCGGCGTGCCCGCCACCCAGGCGCAGTTCGACGCGTACCAGCCGACCGACGAGGTCAACAAGGCGATCGCCGCCTATGAGGAGTCCCTCGTGGAGGCGGGTGTCCTGGAGCCCATCACGCCGCACCCGAACGGCGCGGACATCTGCGAGTCCGCGTTCCTGCGCATCGCGGAGGAGCTCGGCCTGGGCAAGCGGTCGGTGGACGAGGCCGTCAAGCAGTTCTTCACCGAGTCGAAGACGGCTCTCGGCACCTGATGGGAACCACCGTGACACACGCCCCTGCGATGGAGGGCCTGTCCCGGGACTCCGAGCCGCGGCACGGTCCGGTGCAGCCCGCGCGCCCCGCCGCCCTCAAGCGGCGGCGGCGCCGGGAGAACCTGGCCGGCTATCTCTTCATGTCCCCGTGGATCGCCGGGTTCCTGCTGCTCACAGCGGGCCCGATGATCGCCTCGCTCTACTTCGCGTTCACCGACTACAACCTGTTCGACCCGCCGAAGTGGATCGGCCTCGACAACTTCTCCGAGATGTTCGGCGATCCCCGCTGGCGCCACTCGGTGCAGGTGACGTTGTGGTACGTCGTCGTGGGCACACCCCTGAAGCTGATCGCGGCGCTCGGAGTGGCGCTGCTCCTCGCCCAGAAGCGGCGCGGGCAGGCTTTCTACCGGGCGGCGTTCTACGCGCCGTCGCTGATCGGGGCGAGTGTCTCCGTCGCGATCGTGTGGAAGGCGATCTTCTCGGACGACGCGGTCGTCGACCGTACGCAGAAGCTGTTCGGGATCGACGTCGGCGGCTGGACCGGCGACCCGGACATGATCATCTACGCGCTGGTGGCGCTCACCGTCTGGCAGTTCGGCGCTCCCATGGTCATCTTCCTCGCCGGTCTCAAGCAGGTCCCGCGGGAGCTGTACGAGGCGGCCGAGGTCGACGGAGCCGGCAAGCTGCGGCGGTTCTGGAACATCACCCTGCCGATGATCTCGCCGGTCCTCTTCTTCAACGTCCTGCTGGAGACGATCCACTCCTTCCAGATCTTCAGCTCGGCGTACATCGTCGGCGGCGGCGCCGGAGGCAACGCCTGCGGTCCGGCCGACGGTTCGATGGTCTACACCTGCTACCTCTACGTCCAGGGCTTCGAGAACAGCCGGATGGGTCTGGCCTCCGCCATGGCCTGGCTGCTGCTGATCGCGGTCGCCCTGGTGACGGCGGTGCTGTTCTGGTCCCAGAAGCGCTGGGTGCACTACGAGGAGGGCGCCTGATGAGCGCACCAGCCACCGAGATCGAGCCCTCCACCGGGGCGCTGCGCCGCAGGCTCCCCGGGTCCGTCGCCTGGCACGTCGGCTCCCTGCTGATCCTCGGGGTGATCCTCTACCCGGTGGTCTGGGTCGTCGGCGCCTCGTTCAAGAAGAGCGAGGACATCGTCGGCAGCCTGGACCTCTTCCCGGGCGATCCGATCACCACGAACTACACGCGGCTCGGCGAGGGCATCGCGGACATCGCCATCTCCACGTTCTTCGCCAACTCGCTGATCCTCGCGGTGGGTTCCGTGATCGGGATCCTGGTGTCCTGCTCGCTGACCGCGTACGCCTTCGCGAAGATCAGGTTCGCGGGCCGGAACCTGCTGTTCACACTGATGATCGGCACGCTCCTGCTGCCGTACCACGTGCTGCTCATCCCGCAGTACGTGCTGTTCCGCAACATGGAGATGATCAACACCTACACCCCGCTGCTGCTGGGCAAGTACCTGGCCACGGAGGCGTTCTTCGTCTTCCTGATGGTGCAGTTCATGCGGAACCTGCCCAGGGAGCTCGACGAGGCGGCCCGGCTCGACGGCTGCGGGCACCTGCGCGTCTACTGGTCGATCGTGCTGCCGCTGTGCCGTCCGGCGCTGATCACCAGTGCCATCTTCACGTTCATCAACTCCTGGAACGACTTCATGGGCCCGCTGATCTACCTGAACGAGCCCGACAAGTACACCGTCTCGCTGGGGCTGAAGATGTTCGTGGACCAGGACGCCGTGGCCAACTACGGCGGCATGATCGCCATGTCGCTGGTCGCGCTGCTGCCGGTCCTCGCCTTCTTCCTCGCCTTCCAGCGCTATCTGATCGACGGCATGGCCACGTCGGGTCTGAAGGGCTGAGGTGAGCATGGCCGGGACACGGGTGAAGGCACGTGGTGAGTCGTTGCTCGCGGAGCGGTTCGCGGTGTTCGCGGAGACGTTGCTGACGGGTGTGTGGATCGCGGTGGCCTCGCTGGGCGTGGTGACGTACCCGGCGGCCTTCGCCGCCGGGGCGCGGCACCTCAGGCGCCGCACCGCCCACGAGGGCGGCGGTCTGCGCGAGTTCGTCGCCGACTTCCGCACGGCCCTGCGCCGCGGATGGCTCGCGGGCCTCGTCGGGTGGGCCGCGGCGGTCGCGGTGTGGGTGGACGTCCAGGCGGCCCGGGCGGGAATTCCCGGTGGGCCCGTCGTGGGGGCTCTGGGAGTCCTCGCGCTGATCGGGCTCGTCGTGGCCGGGCTGCGCGCTTCGGCGGTCTGGGAACCGGGCGCCCGCTGGCGGACGCTGCTCGCGCACGCCGGACGGCGGACCGTGCTGGATCCGGCCGGCTCCTTCCTGATCGTCGCCGGGCTGGCCGTGGTGCCGCTGTCCGCGTGGTTCGCCACGCCGCTGGCGATCCCCGTCCTCGGGGCCGTCGCGGCGGCGGCCGTCGCCGTGGAGGAGCGGTACCGGCACCGCTGACGGCGGTCCCCGCCCACCCAGGCCGGCGCCCCGGGCGCCGCGCCTGTGCCTGTCATGCCCATGACCTGAACACGCGCACGGATTCCCATCCCGCACGGACGAGGAAAGGCAGCAACCCCTATGTCTCCCATTCCCCGCAGATCCCTCCTCAAGGCGGCCGCCGCCGCCGGAGCCGCCGCCCAGTTCAGCTGGGCGCTGGGGGCGCAGGACACCCACGCCGCGCCCGCGGCCGCGCCCGCCGAGCCCGACCCGGTGGTCCTCGACTGGCTGGAGGACGGCGGCCTCGGCGCCGCCCCCGGCTCCACCGTCGGCGTCCCCTGGCCCAAGGGCGCCTACCAGGAGCACCAGACCTTCGCGCTCACGGACTCGGACGGCAAGGCCGTACCCGTGCAGTCGTGGCCGATCGCCTACTGGCCCGACGGCTCCCTCAAGTGGACCGCGCACGCGGTGGGTTCGGGCAACGGCAAGCTCACCCTCGCGGCCGGCGCGCCCGCCGCGCCCGAGAAGAAGGTGACCGTCGATCAACGCGGCGGCACCGTCGACATCTCGACCGGCGTCATCACCGTGCGGATCGGCAAGTCCGGCTCCACGCTCGTCAAGTCCGTCACCCGCGGCTCGACCGAGATCGCCCGCAACGGCCGCCTGGTGCTGATCCGCCAGCCGGAGTTCGAGGACGAGGACCAGGGCACGGTCAGGACCGAGCGCTTCGACGGTGTCCTCTCCAAGGTCCAGGTCGAGCAGGAGGGCCCGGTCCGGGCCGTCGTCCGCATCGACGGCAGACACCGCAGGGGCGACCGCAGCTGGCTGCCGTTCTCCGTCCGGCTCTACTTCTACGCGGGCGCCGACTCCTTCCGCATGGTGCACACCATCACCTACGACGGCACCCAGAAGCCGGGCAAGGCGTCCGGCGACTTCGTCCGCGGCCTCGGCGTCCGCTTCACCGTGCCGATGCGCGACGAGTCCTACGACCGCCACATCCGCATCGGCGGCGACGGCACCGGCCTGCTGCGCGAAGCCGTCAAGGGCATCACCGGACTGCGCCGCGACCCGGGCGCGGCCGTGCAGGCGGCCCAGTACGAGGGCAGGAAGCTGCCCGACCCGGCCACCTGGGACCAGCGGGTCACCACCCGCCTGCAGTACATCCCCGAGTGGGGCGACTACACGCTCTCCCAGCTCTCCGCCGACGGCTTCACCGTGCGCAAGCGCACCAAGAAGGGACACGGCTGGATCGGCGCCGGCGGCGGCCGGCGCGCGTCCGGATTCGGCTACGTCGGCGGCGTGAGCGGCGGACTCTCCTTCGGCCTGCGCGACTTCTGGGAGAAGTTCCCCGCCCAGCTCGACATCCGCGACGCCCACACCGACGCGGCCGAGGTCACCTTGTGGCTCTGGTCCCCCGAGGCGCAGCCCATGGACATGCGCTTCTACCACGACGGCATGGGCCAGGACACCTTCCCCGAGCAGCTCGAAGGCCTCAACATCACCTACGAGGACTACGAGCCCGAGTTCGGCACGCCCTACGGCATCGCCCGCACCTCCGAGCTGCTGTTCTGGGCCAACGCCTCCACCCCGAGCGCCGAGACGCTCGCCGGGCAGGTCGAGGCCGTCCGGGTCCTGCCGCAGCTCGCCGCCCCGCCGAAACAGCTCATCGAGGCGGGCGTCTTCGGCAAGGGCCTGTTCGCCGAGCCCGACCGGTCCACCCCGGCCAAGGCGAAGATCGAGGACCACCTGGACTTCCTCCTCACCTACTACAAGGACCAGGTGGAGATGCGCCGGTGGTACGGCTTCTGGGACTACGGCGACATCATGCACACCTACGACGCCGTCCGGCACCAGTGGCGCTACGACGTCGGCGGCTACGCCTGGGACAACTCCGAGCTGTCCCCGGACCTGTGGCTCTGGTACGCGTACCTGCGCTCCGGCCGCGCCGACGTCTTCCGCTTCGCCGAGGCCATGACCCGGCACACCGGCGAGGTCGACGTCTACCACCTCGGCGAGTGGGCGGCCCTCGGCACCCGGCACGGGGTGCAGCACTGGGCCGACAGCGCCAAGCAGCAGCGCATCGCCAACACCACCTACCGGCGTTATTACTACTTCCTCACGGCGGACGAACGCGTCGGCGACCTCATGCACGCCAACGTCGACTCCGACGAGACGTTCCTCGCCCTCGACCCGCTCCGCAAGATCCGCACCGAGCCGTACACGCCCGACCGGCACGCCCTGTCGATCGGCTTCGGCACCGACTGGAGCGGGCTGGTGTCGGCGTGGCTGACCGAGTGGGAGCGCAGGGGCCCCAAGTGGGAGAAGGCCAGGGCGCGTGTGCTGTCCACGATGGAGACCATCGCCGCCCAGCCCAACGGCTTCGTGCAGGGCAGTGGCCTGTACGACCTGGACACCGGCAGGTTCGCCGTCGCCGCCCAGCCCAAGGTGGAGGTCTCGCACCTGTCGGCCGTCTTCGGCCTCAACGAACTGTGCGCCGAGCTCATCGACCTCGTCGACATGCCGGAGTTCAAGGAGGCCTACCTCGACTACTGCCGCTACTTCAACGCCACCAAGGCCGAGCAGGCGGCCCGCTACGGCAGCAACTTCGGCTCCCTGATCCTCTTCCAGGGCCACTCGCGCCTCGACGCCTACGCCGCCGTCCACAGCGGCGACGAGAAACTCGCCGAGCGCGCCTGGGACAAGTTCTACAACTCCGACGGCTACAAGGAGTCCGCGCCCTGGAGGACCGAGAAGCTCAGCGGTCCGCTGACGCTGGTGCCCGGCAGCGAGGCGCCCTGGGTCTCCACCAACGACACCTCGCTGTACGGCCTCGCCGCGATCGAGAATCTGGCCCTGCTCGGCGACAGGATGCCCTGATCGGCGGCTAGTTCATCCTCCCGAGGACCTCCCGCACCCGCCGGACGTCCCGGATCCGCTGCTCGTACGTCGCCCCGAGTGCGAGCAGCAGGAGCCCGGCCAGGGCGGGAGGCGCCCAGCGGGGGAGTGCACCGGTCACCTGCACGACGTACGGGGCGAGTTCGTGCAGCGTGACCAGGGTCAGCACCGCTCCGCCCAGCACCAGCGGTGCCTGGAGGTGGTGCCGGGCGCCCAGCAGGGTCACCAGCAGCGCCGCCGCGCCCAGCAGCAGCGGGCGCGTCCAGTGCGGGTCGGCCCAGGCCGCGACCAGGCTCGGCAGGAGGGTGGCGGCCAGTCCGGCGCCGTACGCCGTCCAGGACGTGACCCGCGGGTCACGGCGCCGGCGCAGGGCGCCGACGAGCAGGGCCGGGACGGTCACCGGGAGCGTGTACGCCTCGGGCGTGGACACGTCCCAGGCGGCCAGGCGCACCCACGCGGCCAGCACCAACAGGGCCGTGGCCGCGTAACCGACGGGTCGGCGGCCGGGACGCAGCGCGGTACCCGCGGCGATCACGCCGCACAGGGCCAGCACCAGGGCGAGCAGCGGCGGGTCGGTGACGGCCAGGCCCACGGCGAGCAGGCCGGTGGCGGCGGCGGTGAGCTCCACCGCCACGACCGTCCGGCGCTCGACCAGACGCGCCACGAGCAGGGCGGCGACCGCGGGAACGGCCAGGACCAGCAGGGCCGTACGGGCCGGCGGCCAGTTGGCCGCGGCGCCCGTGGCCGAGGCCAGCGCGGCGGCGTACACCAGGGCGGCCGGAGCCGTGAACGGAGTGAGTGCCGTCCGCCAGGAGAACGCGGCGAGCAGGGCCGTCAGCACGGACAGCACGACCAGCGTCGCCGTCCGGGCGGCGAGGGAGAGCAGGGTGAGGTCGACGACGGTGACCAGCGCGAGAACGAGGGCGGTGATCCGTGCCTCGGCCGAGGTGGTCCGGGCCGTGTACAGCGCGGCCGCGGTCAGGACGGCCAGGACCGACACCCCCGCGGCGTACGGAACCGTGGCGATCGCGGGAAGCGGCAGCGCCGCCGCCCAGAGGAGACCCAGCGCACCGAACCGGGCGCGTGACCGCCACTGGTCCACGCGGACCACCAGCGCGAGCACGACCGCGACCAGCAGCAGCACCACGGGAGCCGTCGCCGCGTCCGGCGGCCAGGGCGCGTCCACGGTGACGGCCGCCCGGGCGTCCGACGGCGCACCGCTCCACACCCGGGCGAGCCACCCGGCCGGACCCAGCACCACCAGGGCGAGGACCGGCAGCGTCCACAGCAGGGCCAGCCCCTGCACGACGGCAGAGGCCCAGACCCAGCCGCGCCGCACCGCGTCCGGCAGCCGCACGGCCCGGAGCGCCCCCAACAGGGCCACACCCAACACCAGATGGACCGGAACCACCCACTGCGACGGCACCACCGTGCGCGGCACCGCGCCGAGCGCCGCGACGGTGAGCAGCCCCGAGGTGATCGTCAGGCCGAGCGTGTGCGCCGTACCCGGGCCCCGCCGGGCCGCGCCCAGCGCGATCCCCGCCGCGAGCAGGAGCAGCGCCCCCGCCCGGGCGGCCGCGCCCGGACCGTCGGCCGTCACGGACAGCCAGCCGGCGCCCAGGACGCCCCAGCCGCCCGTGCCGTAGGCGCCGACGACCGCCGTGATCCGCACGGACACGGCCGTCACCCGGAGCGCCACGACCGCGTCGAGTCCGGCGGTCACCAGCAACGCCGCCGTGACGGCATGGGGTCCCGCGTCGGCGGCCACGGCCCACAGCAGCAGCGGGAGCTGCGCCGCCGCCAGCGCGGAGGGCAGCGGCAGCCGCAGCGCCGCTGTGACCGGCAGCCGGCCGTACGCCGCCCAGACCACGGCCAGTACCGCCGTGGCGGCCGCCGCGTACCCCGTCCCGCCCGTCCCGGAGAGGGCCGCCTCGTGCAGGGCGTACGCGTCGAGGACGGTCAGGGCCAGCCCGAGCCCCGCCACCGCCTCGGCCGTCGAGCGCAGCCCCCGCTTGAGGAGCGGCACGGGCACCGCGAGCGCGGTCAGCGTCACCGCGCCGAGCACCAGCGCCCGCCCGGTGATGCCCATGTGCCCCCAGCTGACCAGGGTGAAGACCGCGGCCGCGAGCGTGAGCAGGACACCGCCCAGCACCAGGAGCACGTTCTGCACGCTGGGCGCGGCGGCCTCCGGCCGGGGCGGTGCCGTGGACGGCGTCCGCGGGTGCGCCCAGGGCCGCGACGGTCGTCCCGTCTGCTGCAGGGCCGCGACCAGCCAGGCGCGGCGGGTCAGCAACTGGGCCCGGCGGGCGTCCAGTTGCCGCAGTTCGGCGTCGAGGAGCCGCAGTTCCTCGGCCGGGGGCGGAAGGTGCGTCATGGCACGCAGTGTGTCCGGCGTCACCGCGCCGGTCATGAGCGCGGATACTCAGGCGCGTACTCAGTCGGACCGTCCCCTGAGTGGGCAGACTGCGGACATGGACTGGAACCATTACCGCTTCCGCAGCCTGTGGACCCTGCCCGAACCCCCGACGGCCGTGTACGAGGTGCTGCGGCGCCCCGAGGACTACCCGCGCTGGTGGCGCCAGGTCCGCGAGGTGACCCGGCTCGACGACACCACCGGGGTGATCCGGATCCGTTCCGTCCTGCCGTACGACATGACCTTCACGGCGCGCGAGGTGCGGCGCGACCCGGGCGCCGGGGTGCTGGAGATCGCCGTGTCCGGGGACATCGAGGGCTGGGCGCGCTGGACGGTCACACCACGCGGGACGGGCAGCCTCGCGCGGTACGACCAGGTGGTGAGCGTCACCAAACCGTTGCTGAGGCGGCTCGCCGTACCGGGACGGCCCGTCTTCCGCGCCAACCACGCCCTGATGATGCGGTCGGGGCGGCGCGGACTGCTCCGGCACCTGCGAACGGTTTGAAGGAAGCGCGCCGGGACCTGTATTGTTCAGTGCGTTCCCGGGCGATTAGCTCAGTGGGAGAGCGCTTCGTTCACACCGAAGAGGTCACTGGTTCGAACCCAGTATCGCCCACCGGAAACAGCCGGTCCGTCGCAGACGGACCGGTTTTTTCATGCCCGCCCCGTGCCGCCGGTTCTGTCCCGCGCCGTCTGCTCAGGCCGCCGCGGGCAGGTCCGGACGCAGCGGCCAGGCCGGATCGACCGCCTCGTCCACGCCGCTGCGCGCGAACCACGCCTGCAGGCCCCGGGCCTGTGCCGCGTGCCACACCGCCTGCAGCGTGTGCAGCTCGCCCGGCGCGAGACGCTCCAGCCGGGACGCGAACCGGCGGCCCACCGCCCGGGTCACCTCCAGCGCCGCCACGGCGTCCGCCGCCGCGTCGTGCGCGCCCTCCAGCGCGACGCCGTAGTGCGCGCACAGGTCGGTCAGGGTGCGGCGGCCCTTGCGGTAGCGGTCCAGGTGCTTGTCCAGGACCCTCGGGTCGAGCACCAGCAGCGGCGCCGACTCGAACCAGCGGCCGAGCGCCGAGGCGCGATGCCGGCGCAACTCCCGGTCCAGCACGGTCAGATCGAACGGGGCGTTCATCACGACGACCGGACGGCCGGCATGGGCCTGCTCGGCCAGCGCCTCCGCTATCTCGAACATCACCGGCGCCGGCCACCGCCCGTTGCGCTGCAGGTGTTCCTCCGTCAGCCCGTGCACCGCCGTCGCCTCGGCGGGCACCGGCACTCCCGGGTTCACCAGCCACCGGCTGACCCGCGGCCGCATGCCCGGGGCGTCCTGGACGACGACGGAGGCCGACACGATCCGGTCGGTCTCGACGTCCACGCCCGTCGTCTCCGTGTCGAAGGCGGCCAGCGGCCCCTCGAACCAGCACGTCGTCATAGCCACACAACCCCTCTTTCACGCTCAGCAGTTGACATACCGTCCGCTGCCCGATCCGGTGATACCCCGCCTGTTTGCGCCGTACGCCGGAAGGAGACAACAGGAGTACGGGTCGCCGCAGTTCAGCGGTCCGCAGCGGGACTCACTTGTTCTGGAAGGCTGTTGGGCCATGGCCATAGCGCAGCCCGAACGGGGCGGGCTGCTGCCCGGGAGCGCGGCTGCCTCTCGCGGCTCTCTCGCCACCACCGCCTGCATGGAGACACTGCAGGTCGGCTATCTGCACGCCGTCGCGGCGGCCGCCGGCTGCTCGCTGTCCCAGCCTTTCCCCGACAACGGCATCGACTGGCACGTCAGCCACAGCGCACCCGGGCACACGGTCGACGACGAGGTCACCATCAAGGTGCAGCTCAAGGCGACCTACCAGGTGCCGCCCCACCCCCCGGGCCGCGCCTTCTCCTTCACGCTCGACAACGACCACCTGGCCAAGCTCGCCCGCACCCCCGTGTCCGTGCACAAGATCCTGGTGGTGATGCTGGTGCCCCGGTCGCAGGACGACTGGCTGCGCGCCGGCCACGACCGGCTCGACCTGAGGCACTGCTGCTACTGGACCAACCTCGCCGGCCACCCGATCACCGGCCGCCGCCGCACCACCGTGCGCATACCGACAGCACGCATCTTCGACGACCGGGCGCTGTGCGAGATCATGACGCGGGTCGGGACGGGAGGAAGACCGTGACGCACCGCCCGACCGAGGAACCGGCGAGGCCCGTCCGGCCCCACCCCGTGGACGTCCACTGGAGCGGCTCACCGCCCGAGCCCGGCGCGGTCGACCCGGCCGTGCTCGGCGCCCTGCTGCGGCGGCACGGCTGGCAGCGCCGCGGCGGTGCCCCCGGACGGTACGGCCGCTGGACCCCGCCCGGGCCGGGCGGTGGCGGCACGAGCCTGCTGGTGCCCGAGAGCCGCGCCTTCCCCGACAGCGACGACCTGCTCGCCGAGGCCCTGCTCGCCCTCTCCCGCAGCGGCTCGCCCTCCGCCCGCGAGGTGCTCGTCTCCCTCGCGGTGCCCAGCGACGAGATCCGCTGGTGGCAGGACGTGCCCGCCGGGCCCGCGGGCGCGGCGCCCTGGACCGCCGAGGAGCGGCTGCGCACCGCCGCCCGCCGGATGCTGCTCGCCGCGGCCCTCGCCACCCGCGCCCGGGCCGGCTACCACGGCGCCCGCCACCGCCGCGCCGCCGCCGCGGCCCTGGGGAGCGTCCTCGTCGGCTCCGCCACCGGCGGCCGGCTCACCGCCTTCGTGCCCGTCACCGGCGGCCGCCCCCTCGCCGTACGCCTCCACCAGGCCCTGTTCGCCGCCCGCGAGGCCGTCGACTACCAGCGCGCCACCGGCGGCATGGACGTCTTCGACGCGGCGGTCGAGGCCGGGGTGAGCCACGAGCTCACCGAGTCCCTCGTCGCCCTCGTCCAGGGCACCGAGGGCGCCCGGATCGCCGTCGCCTGGGCCCCGGCGGCCGGGGTGCCCGAGGGCTGCGCGCCCGCCGCCGAGCCCGTCGAGTTCTCCCCCGGCGACCTGCCCGCGCTGCGCGACGCCGGCACCCGCTACCTGCGCCAGGAGCCCGCCGTACCGGTGCGGATCACCGGGGCGGTCACCCGCATGCGCCGGTCGGGCCCGCGCGGCGAGGGCACCGTACGGCTGCGCGTCCTGGCCGGTGCCGACGTGCCGCACGTCCGGATCACCCTCGACGAGGAGGCGTACCGGATCGCCGGGCACGCCCACCTGGTGGGGCTGCCGGTGCGGGTGCACGGCAGGCTGGAGAGCCGGGGCGGATTCCGCCGCCTCACCGGCGCCCACGGTGTCGTCCCCGTGCAGGTCGACGACGCCGAGCGGGACCGGTTGCTGAAGGAGCTCCAGGAGAACCTCGACTTCTTCGAGGAGGCCTGCGGAGGGGACTGCGGGGACTGATTTCGCCCAGGGTGGTCCCGGGTCGGTACGATCCTTACTCGTGCGTGCGCTCCGGTATGGCGCCGCAGCCCCCTTCAGTCAGGAGAGACCGGTGTCAGACGTCCGTGTGATCATCCAACGCGATTCCGAGCGGGAAGAACGCGTGGTGACGACGGGCACTACGGCCGCCGAGCTCTTCGCCGGCGAGCGCTCGATCATCGCCGCGCGCGTGGCAGGCGAGCTCAAGGACCTGTCGTACGCGCTGTCGGACGGCGACGAGGTCGAGGGCGTCGAGATCGCCTCCGAGGACGGTCTGAACATCCTGCGCCACTCCACCGCGCACGTCATGGCGCAGGCCGTGCAGGAGCTCTTCCCCGAGGCCAAGCTCGGCATCGGCCCGCCCGTCAAGGACGGCTTCTACTACGACTTCGACGTCGAGAAGCCGTTCACGCCCGAGGATCTCAAGGCCATCGAGAAGAAGATGCAGGAGATCCAGAAGCGCGGGCAGCGCTTCTCCCGCCGCGTGGTCACCGACGAGGCCGCCCGCGAGGAGCTGGCAGGCGAGCCGTACAAGCTGGAGCTGATCGGCCTGAAGGGCTCCGCCTCCTCCGACGACGGAGCGGACGTCGAGGTCGGCGCCGGCGAGCTGACGATCTACGACAACCTGGACGCCAAGACCGGCGAGCTGTGCTGGAAGGACCTCTGCCGCGGTCCCCACCTGCCCACCACCCGGAACATCCCGGCGTTCAAGCTGATGCGCAACGCGGCCGCCTACTGGCGCGGCAGCGAGAAGAACCCGATGCTCCAGCGCATCTACGGCACCGCCTGGCCGACCAAGGACGAGCTGAAGGCGCACCTGGAGTTCCTCGCCGAGGCCGAGAAGCGCGACCACCGCAAGCTGGGCAGCGAGCTGGACCTGTTCTCCATCCCGGAGCAGATCGGCTCCGGCCTCGCCGTCTTCCACCCCAAGGGCGGCATCATCCGCCGGGTCATGGAGGACTACTCGCGCAAGCGGCACGAGGAGGCGGGTTACGAGTTCGTCTACACCCCGCACGCCACGAAGGGGAAGCTCTTCGAGACCTCGGGCCACCTGGACTGGTACGCCGACGGCATGTACCCGCCCATGCAGCTCGACGAGGGCGTGGACTACTACCTCAAGCCCATGAACTGCCCGATGCACAACCTGATCTTCGACGCGCGCGGCCGCTCCTACCGCGAACTGCCGCTGCGCCTGTTCGAGTTCGGGACCGTGTACCGGTACGAGAAGTCGGGCGTGGTGCACGGCCTGACCCGGGCCCGCGGCTTCACCCAGGACGACGCGCACATCTACTGCACGCGCGAGCAGATGTCCGAGGAGCTCGACAAGCTGCTCACGTTCGTGCTGGAGCTGCTGCGCGACTACGGCCTGACCGACTTCTACCTGGAGCTGTCCACCAAGGACCCGGAGAAGTTCGTCGGCTCCGACGAGGCCTGGGAGGAGGCGACCGAGACGCTGCGCCAGGTCGCCGAGAAGCAGGGCCTGCCCCTCGTCCCGGACCCGGGCGGCGCCGCCTTCTACGGGCCGAAGATCTCCGTCCAGGCCAAGGACGCCATCGGCCGCACCTGGCAGATGTCGACCATCCAGCTCGACTTCAACCTGCCGGAGCGCTTCGACCTGGAGTACACCTCCGCCGACGGCTCCAAGCAGCGCCCGGTCATGATCCACCGCGCCCTGTTCGGCTCGATCGAGCGCTTCTTCGCGGTGCTCCTGGAGCACTACGCGGGCGCCTTCCCGGCCTGGCTGGCCCCGGTCCAGGCGCTCGGCATCCCGATCGGCGACGCGCACGTCGAGTACCTGGAGAAGTTCGCCGCGGCCGCCAGGAAGCAGGGCCTGCGGGTCGAGGTCGACTCCTCCTCCGACCGGATGCAGAAGAAGATCCGCAACGCCCAGAAGCAGAAGGTGCCCTTCATGGTCATCGCGGGCGACGAGGACATGTCCCAGGGCTCGGTGTCCTTCCGCTACCGCGACGGCTCGCAGGAGAACGGCATCCCCTTCGACGAGGCCATCGCGAAGATCCAGAAGGTCGTCGAGGAGCGCGCGCAGGTCTGATCGCACGGCGCGCGGGCCCCCGGGGGCGATCCCGGGGGCCTTTGCCGTCCCCCCAGCTCGACGCCATATGCTGCACTGCATGACGAGTGAGCCGGAGCAGCAGCTGGGAGTGGGGACGCAGGACGCGTTCCAGCGTCTGTGGACGCCCCATCGGATGGCCTACATCCAGGGGGAGAACAAGCCGACCGGCCCGGGCGCCGGCGACGGCTGCCCCTTCTGCTCGATCCCGGCCAAGTCCGACGAGGACGGCCTCGTCGTCCGCCGCGGCGAACAGGTCTACGCGGTGCTCAACCTCTACCCGTACAACGGCGGGCACCTGATGACCGTGCCCTACCGGCACGTCGCCGACTACACCGACCTGACGGCCGCCGAGACCGCCGAGCTGGGCGAACTCACCAAGCAGGCGATGACGGCCCTGCGCACCGCCTCCGGCGCGCACGGCTTCAACATCGGCATGAACCAGGGCTCGGTCGCCGGCGCGGGCATCGCGGCGCACCTGCACCAGCACATCGTGCCGCGGTGGGGCGGGGACACGAACTTCATGCCGGTGGTGGGGCACACGCGGGTGCTGCCGCAGCTGCTCGCCGACACGCGGAAGATGCTGGCGGAGGCGTGGCCGAGCACCTGAGCCCGGCGGTTCCTGTCAGCCCGTCCGGCGCTCGCGGACGAGGCCGTGCGGGCCGAGGGGGGTCCGGGGGCGCGGCCCCCGGGACCCGCTGACGATCGACTACGCGTCGTACACGTCCGCCTTCTTCGGCGAAGCCTCCTGCACCGCCCCGCTGAGCGCCGCCGACCGCGCCCCGAACTTCTCCACGTTCACGCCGTTCTCCCGCAGCACCTTCAGCGCGGCGGCGTGCACCACCCGCAGCACCGGCGTCGCCGCCCGCAGCGCGTCGTCCGCCATGAACCGGTGCCGCCACGGCTGGTCCGCCCACGCGTGCCGCAGACCGAACGGCTCGGGCAGCGTCAGGCTCCCGCCGAGCCAGTTCAGCAGCGGGGGGTACCAGGTCAGCGGGGCCCGCGCGGCCAGCCGGACCACCTCGTCGGCGTCGATCAGCGGGAGCTTCACGGTGCGGGTCTCCCAGAAACGGAGTGCCTTCTGCACCGTCTTCTCCCTGGCCGCGGGCTTCTCGTTGAACAGGGGGTTGACCGGGCCCAGGGCGTGGCCGGTGACCTCGATGCGCAGCGTGTCGTGCAGCACGGTCACCGTGATCAGCATCGTGATCACCAGGTGGCCGTCCCATAGCGTCCACTGCACGCCCAGGTAGTGCCGGTCGCCGCTGCCGAACTGCTGCTTGTTGCAGATCTCCTGTACGGCGTGCGTGCGCACCGTGTACGCGTCGACGTCCGTGCCGCTCGGCCGGGACACCTCCGTCGCCTTCTCACCGATCGGCGTGACGACCCAGTGCGTGATGGTCGGCTTGGGGAAGCCACCGGTGTTGATGGACGTGCGTTCCAGCATGCCCAGGCCGCCCTGGATCGCCACGATGACGTCCCAGCTGCGGAAGGGGTGGAAGTCCTTGCCCGGCTCGGCGGAGACCAGCTCCTCGGCCAGCTGCCAGCTGCCCCAGCGCGTGCCCATGCCGAGGATGCCCTTGGGACCGGCGTAGAAGGCCGAGTTGGAGCGCTGCTCGGCGGCGAGCCGGGCCAGCTCCTTGCGGACCTGCTCGGCCGCGTCGCCCGGCGTGCCCGGCACCGCTTCGGGGATCTTGGCGCCGACGCCACCGCCGGACAGCAGGCTCGACCAGCGATCGCGCAGGTCGCGGGCCGTGCGCTCGCAGATCTGCTTGGCCCAGAACCAGCCGACCACCGGCATGACGATCGCCAGGCGTCCGTACCACCCCCAGAATCCGGTGAACGGCATGCGCAGCAGGAACAGCACCGCGAGCGCGCCCACGGCGATCAACAGCGTCGTGGCGAGGGCGCCGGCGCGCTTGTCCTCCCGCTTGGCCATGGTGGTGCGCAGGGTGAACACCAGCAGCCACACCAGGAAGCCGGGCAGGAAGAGCACCCCGCAGATCACCGTGATCGCCGAGAGCATGTTGTCGCGGTCGCGGCGGATGCGGTGGGCCGCCAGGCAGTGCTCCACCACGACCTGCGGCTCGATGCCGAAGGACTGGATGACCGGCTTGCGCCCGGCTCCCAGCATGCGGTCGATGATCGCGCGGGAGAAGGCCTCACCGAACCGGGGGCGGAAGATCTTCGCCCAGGGGCGCGGCGGTGTCACCTTCGACTGGTGCCACTCGTTGTCGGCGCTGAGGATCTTGGTGACCTCATCGTCCCGGTATGCCGCCGCGGCCAGCGCGTAGGTCGCCGCCGTCTGGCCGCTCGCGCCCGCCACGGGCACCTGGGCCCCGGGACTGAAGTCGAATCCGTCCGTCACTGCCGCCCCCATCGCTGCCGCATCTGCATCTGCGGCCTTCCCGACTTCCGCGCTCCGCACACCTGTTGATCAGGTCATCAGCGTATCGGCACGCACCGGCGGCCGTCGGCGGGCGGCCCGCAAGCCGCCCGCCGACCCGGAACGGAGCCCTCAGGGGGGCACTTGGAGGCGCCGGGGCGCCAACTACGAGGCCCCGCGCGCCTCTTCGCGCACCCGGTCCGCGACCTGCTGCGGCATCGGCTCGTGGCGCGCGTAGCGGCGGCTGAAGCGGGCCGTGCCGTGGGTCATCGACCGCAGGTCGATCACGTAGCGGCCGATCTCGATCTCCGGCACCTCGGCCCGGATCACGGTGCGCCCGCCCGGTGTCTGCTCGGTGCCCAGCACGCGGCCGCGCCGGCCCGACAGGTCGCTCATCACGGCGCCCACGAAGTCGTCGCCGACCAGCACCGACACCTCGGCCACCGGCTCCAGCAGATGGATCTTCGCGTCGGCCGCGGCCTCCCGCAGCGCCAGCGCCCCGGCCGTCTGGAACGCGGCGTCGGAGGAGTCCACCGAGTGCGCCTTGCCGTCCAGCAGCGTCACGCGCACGTCGATCAGCGGATGCCCGGCGGCGACCCCCTTGGCGGCCTGGGCCCGTACGCCCTTCTCCACCGACGGGATGAACTGCCGGGGCACCGCGCCGCCGACGACCTTGTCCACGAACTCGATGCCGGAGCCGCCCGGCAGCGGCTCGACCTCGATCTCACAGATGGCGAACTGGCCGTGCCCGCCGGACTGCTTGACGTGCCGGCCCCGCCCGGCCGCCCCGGTCGCGAACGTCTCACGCAGCGACACCCGGTGCGGGACGACGTCGACCTGGACGCCGTAGCGGCTGCGCAGCCGCTCCAGGGCCACGTCCGCGTGCGCCTCGCCCAGGCACCACAGGACCACCTGGTGGGTGTCCTGGTTCTGCTCGAGCCGCATGGTCGGGTCCTCGGCCACCAGCCGGGCCAGCCCCTGCGACAGCTTGTCCTCGTCCGGTTTGCTGTGCGCCTGGATGGCCAGCGGCAGCAGCGGGTCGGGCATCTGCCACGGCTCCATGAGCAGCGGATCGTCCTTGGCGGACAGGGTGTCGCCGGTCTCGGCGCGGCTCAGCTTGGCCACGCACGCCAGGTCGCCGGCGATGACGTGCGACACCGGGCGCTGCTGTTTGCCGAACGGCGTGGACAGAGCGCCGATCCGCTCGTCGACGTCATGGTCCTCGTGGCCCCGGTCGGCCAGCCCGTGCCCGGAGACGTGGACCGTCTGGTCGGCGCGCAGGGTGCCGGAGAAGACGCGGATCAGCGACAGCCGGCCCACGTAGGGGTCCGAGGACGTCTTCACGACCTCCGCGACGAGCGGCGCGTCCGGATCGCAGGGCTTGAGCTCGCGCGGCTCGCCGTCGATCGTCGTGACCCGCACGGTCTCGTGCTCCAGCGGGGTCGGGAAGCCACCGGTGATCAGCTCCAGCAGCTCCACCGTGCCGAGCCCCTGCCGGGCGCCCTCGGCCGCGGGGGCGGCGGCCAGGACCGGGAAGAAGACCCCGCGCGCCACGGCCCGCTCCAGGTCGTCGATCAGGGCCTTGACGTCGACCGGCTCCCCGCCGAGGTAGCGGTCCATGAGGGTCTCGTCCTCGCTCTCCGAGATGATCCCCTCGATCAGCCGGTTGCGGGCCTCCTCGATCAGCGGCAGCTGGTCCTCGCCCGGCTCCGACTCCTTGCGCTCACCGGTCGAGTAGTCGAACAGCTTCTGCGACAGCAGCCCGATCAGCCCGGTCACGGGCGCGTGCCCGTCGGGCGCCTGCGGGCCGTGCAGCGGCAGGTAGAGCGGCAGGACCGCGTCGGGGTCGTCCGCGCCGAAGGCCTCCGCGCAGATCCTGGTCATCTCCCCGAAGTCGGCGCGCGCCGCCTCCAGGTGCGTGACGACGATGGCCCGGGGCATGCCCACGGCCGCGCACTCCTCCCACACCATGCGCGTCGAGCCGTCCACGCCGTCGGAGGCCGAGACGACGAAGAGGGCCGCGTCCGCCGCCCGCAGACCGGCCCTGAGCTCACCGACGAAGTCGGCGTATCCGGGGGTGTCGAGGAGATTGACCTTGATGCCGTCCCACTCGACGGGCACCAGGGAGAGCTGTACCGAGCGCTGCTGCCGGTGCTCGATCTCGTCGTAGTCGGAGACGGTGCCGCCGTCCTCCACGCGGCCCGCCCGGTTCACCGCCCCCGCGGTCAGCGCGAGGGCCTCCACCAAGGTCGTCTTGCCCGATCCGGAGTGGCCGACCAGCACCACATTCCGTACGGACTGGGGGTGGTCGGCCGCCTGTGCCCTGCCGGCGGCTCCGGGGTGTGTCTGTGCCTTGTCGCCCATGATCCTGCCTCCCGTGCACGGTGAGGTCACTGGGGGCGCGGACAGCCGGAGCCGCGTGCGGTGCGGCTCCGGCGACGCCCGCGGTCTTTCGACCTTCCCACTGTCGTCACGGTGCGTCCATACGAACGACGTCGCCCCGCCGCCCGCCGGGGCCTCGCGGGTTCCCCCGAAAGGGGTCCGGGTGCCCGTCCCTCGCCGCCACGCGCGCGTGGCTACGATGGGCCAGCCGGTGGCCAGCAGGGGCCAGACGGCGACACCGACCCTCGGGAAGGCCATGCTGAACAAGTACGCGCGTGCATTCTTCACGCGTGTCCTCACACCGTTCGCCGCGTTTCTGATCCGCCGGGGCGTGAGCCCGGACACCGTCACGCTCATCGGCACCGCCGGGGTGGTCGCGGGCGCGCTGGTCTTCTATCCCATGGGCGAGTTCTTCTGGGGCACGGTCGTGATCACGCTGTTCGTGTTCTCCGACCTCGTCGACGGCAACATGGCCCGCCAGCTGGGCCGCTCCAGCCGTTGGGGCGCCTTCCTCGACTCCACGCTCGACCGGGTCGCCGACGGCGCGATCTTCGGCGGCTTCATCCTCTGGTACGCCGGCGGCGGCGACGACCTGGTGCTGTGCGCCGTCTCGATCTTCTGCCTGGCCAGCGGGCAGGTGGTGTCGTACACCAAGGCCCGCGGCGAGTCGATCGGCCTGCCGGTCGCGGTCAACGGGCTCGTCGAGCGCGCCGAGCGGCTGGTGATCTCCCTGGTCGCGGCGGGCCTGGCGGGCCTGCACGCGTTCGGCGTCCCCGGCATCCAGTACCTGCTGCCCATCGCCCTGTGGATCGTCGCCGTGGGCAGCCTCGTCACGCTGATCCAGCGGGTCGTCACGGTCCGCAGGGAGTCCGCCGAGGCCGAGGAGGCGGCCGCCGCCGCGCAGGACGATGACGGCGGGCAGCACAACGCCTCACACGGGAGCGGGGCGGCCACGTGAGCGCCCGGGACCGGCTGACGGACGCGCTGTACGGCCTCGGCTGGAGCACGGTCAAGAAGCTCCCCGAGCCGGTCGCCGTGACGCTCGGGCGCACCATCGCCGACGCCGCCTGGAAGCAGCGCGGCAAGGGCGTACGGCGCCTGGAGAGCAACTACGCGCGCGTGGTGCCCGACGCGAGCCCCGAGCGCCTCGCCGAGCTGTCCCGTGCGGGCATGCGGTCGTATCTGCGCTACTGGATGGAGTCCTTCCGCCTCCCCGCCTGGAGCGAGGAGCGCATCCGGGCGGGCGTCGACGTCAAGGACCTGCACCACCTGACCGAGGGCATGGCCGCCGGCAAGGGCGTGATCCTCGCCCTGCCGCACCTGGCCAACTGGGACCTCGCCGGGGCCTGGGTCACCACGCACCTCGGCATCCCGTTCACCACGGTCGCCGAGCGCCTGAAGCCCGAGACGCTCTACGACCGGTTCGTCGCCTACCGCGAGGGCCTCGGCATGGAGGTCCTGCCGCACAGCGGCGGCAGCGCCTTCGGCACCCTGGCCCGGCGGCTGCGCGACGGCGGCCTGGTGTGCCTGGTCGCCGACCGTGATCTGTCCGCCTCGGGCGTCGAGGTCGGCTTCTTCGGCGACACGGCCCGGATGCCGGCCGGACCGGCCCTGCTCGCCCAGCACACGGGCGCTCTGCTGCTGCCCGCCACCCTCTGGTACGACGACTCGCCCGTGATGCGCGGCCAGGTCCATCCGCCGGTCGAGGTGCCCGAGTCAGGCACGCGCGCCGAGAAGACGTCCGTCATGACACAGGCGCTGGCCGACGCCTTCGCCACCGGGATCGCCGACCATCCGGAGGACTGGCACATGCTGCAGCGCCTGTGGCTCGCGGACCTCGACCCCGCGAAGGGGCGCGCGTGAGGATCGGCATCGTCTGCCCCTACTCCTGGGACGTGCCGGGCGGGGTCCAGTTCCACATCCGCGACCTCGCCGAGTACTTCCTCCGCCTCGGCCACGAGGTGTCCGTCCTGGCCCCGGCCGACGACGACACCCCGCTGCCGCCGTACGTCGTCTCCGCCGGGCGCGCGGTGCCGGTGCCGTACAACGGCTCGGTGGCCCGGCTGAACTTCGGCTTCCTGAGCGCGGCGCGGGTCCGGCGCTGGCTGCACGACGGCGCGTTCGACGTGATCCACATCCACGAGCCGACCTCGCCGTCGCTGGGCCTGCTGGCCTGCTGGGCGGCCCAGGGCCCGATCGTGGCGACCTTCCACACGTCCAACCCGCGCTCCCGAGCGATGATCGCCGCCTACTCGATCCTCCAGGCCGCCCTGGAGAAGATCAGCGCCCGGATCGCGGTGAGCGAGTACGCCCGGCGCACGCTCGTGGAGCACCTCGGCGGGGACGCGGTGGTGATCCCCAACGGTGTCGACGTCGGCTTCTTCGCCGAGGCCGAGCCCAAGGCCGAGTGGCAGGGCGACACGATCGGCTTCATCGGGCGCATCGACGAGCCCCGCAAGGGCCTGCCGGTGCTCATGAGGGCCCTGCCGAAGATCCTCGCCGCCCGGCCGCAGACCCGGCTGCTGGTCGCCGGGCGCGGCGACGAGAAGGAGGCGGTGGAGTCCCTGCCCGTCGAGCTGCGCCCCCGCGTGGAGTTCCTCGGCATGATCAGCGACGAGGACAAGGCCCGCTTCCTGCGCAGCGTCGACCTGTACGTCGCGCCCAACACCGGCGGCGAGAGTTTCGGCATCATCCTCGTCGAGGCCATGTCCGCCGGGGCGCCCGTCCTCGCCTCCGACCTGGACGCCTTCGCCCAGGTCCTGGACCGGGGAGCGGCCGGTGAGCTCTTCCCCAACGAGGACGCCGACGCCCTCGCCGACGCGGCCCTGCGCCTCCTGGACGACCCCG
Source organism: Streptomyces sp. NPDC094143 (assembly GCF_040303825.1). Taxonomy (NCBI): domain Bacteria; kingdom Bacillati; phylum Actinomycetota; class Actinomycetes; order Kitasatosporales; family Streptomycetaceae; genus Streptomyces; species Streptomyces sp. NPDC094143. The sequence goes on along the minus strand of NZ_JBEOTZ010000022.1, from coordinate 29,349 downwards.
AGCGGCGCGCGGAACTGCGCGACCGGGGCAGCGCCCACGTGCGCCGCTTCGACTGGTCGACCGTCGGCGCGGACATCCTCTCCGTCTACGAGACGGTGACGGCAGGCGCGGCAGCGGTGGCCGAGGACGAACGGACCACGGGGTGGTGGGGCCGGTTGGGCCTGACACGGGACTGACCCCGGTCGACCGGCGCGCTTCCGCACAGGGCCACTGAGAGCCCTGCCGGAGCGGAGTTGCGGGGAAGGCGCCGCTGACGACGGGCGTTGTGGTGCGCCGCCGGGTGGCTCCGCTCGACCGAGGTTCGCCGCGGCTGCCGGGCGGCACGGGATGCGGAGCGGGCCCGGGCGCTGGGTCCAAGCGGCACTGGACGCACAGCGGGGCCCCGGCGGCACGCGATGCACACGGGGCTCGGCGGCGCGGGACGCACAGCGGGATTCGAGCGGCGCGGGATGCACACCGGGTCCGGGCGGCGCGGGACACGCAGCGGGCCCCGAGCGGTACGAGACCCACTGCGCGCCCCGAGCGGTACGAGACCCACTGCGCGCCCCGAGCGGCACGGGCGCACAGCGGCCCCGGGGCGGCAGGGTTCGCACAGCGGACCCAGGAGCGTCACGGGGCGCACGGCGGGGCCCCAGCGCCACAGCCCGGAGACTGCCTTCCAGCCGGACGGCGGCGTACTCAGCCCGTCCGGCGTCCGAGGCGCGAGGCAGTTCGGCGGACTGCGGGGGCGGCGTCCGAGGCGCGAGGCAGTTCGGCGGACTGCGGGGGCGGCGTCCGAGGCGCGAGGCAGTTCGGCGGACTGCGGGGGCCGGGGGGCGCAAACCCCCGCCCCGCAAGGCCCGGGCCACCCCGGCACCGCACCCGGCCGACCCAGCGGAGCGCCCCGGTAGCCTCTTGGCCCGTGACCGCAACCCTCATCTGGATCCTCGTCGCCCTCGTGGCGATCGGCCTGTACCTGAGCTGGACGGCCGGGCGGCTGGACCGGCTGCACGCCCGCATCGACGCCGCCCGCGCCGCGCTCGACGCGCAACTGCTCCGCCGTGCCTCCGTCGCGCAGGAACTGGCCACCTCCGGCGTGCTGGACCCGGCCGCCTCGATCGTCCTGTACGAAGCCGCGCACGCTGCCCGCCAGGCCGAGGAGGAACAGCGGGAGGTCGCCGAGAGCGAGCTGAGCCAGGCGCTGCGGGCCGTGTTCGGGGAGGTGGCCCAGGTGGAGGCGGTGCGCGGCGCGCCCGGGGGAGAGGAGGCGGCCCGGGAGCTCACCGAGGCGGTCCGCAGGGTCCCGATGGCCCGGCGCTTCCACAACGACGCCGTACGCGCGGCCCGGGCCCTGCGCCGGCACCGCAAGGTGCGCTGGTTCCGCCTGGCCGGTCACGCGCCCTTCCCGATGGCCTTCGAGATGGACGACGAACCTCCCGCGGCCCTGGTGGACCGGGCCGGTTAGCCCGGCCGGCGCCGGCACACCGCCCCGTTCACCAGCCGTTTTCCGCCCACCCCACCGAAAAGGATCCACGGCGTCCCCATTGGCCCTTGATGTGGCCTGCTTCCCTCACGTTTCCTCGGTGCTGCAGAAAACCCTCTTTCCCATCAGTGAGGTCACCCGTGTCCATCTCCGAAAACCAGGCTCCCGAGACCGGCACCGCCCGTGTGAAGCGCGGCATGGCCGAGCAGCTCAAGGGCGGCGTCATCATGGACGTCGTCACGCCTGAGCAGGCGAAGATCGCCGAGGACGCGGGAGCCGTCGCCGTCATGGCCCTGGAGCGGGTCCCGGCCGACATCCGCAAGGACGGCGGCGTGGCCCGCATGTCCGACCCGGACATGATCGAGGGCATCATCGAGGCCGTCTCCATCCCGGTCATGGCCAAGTCCCGCATCGGCCACTTCGTCGAGGCCCAGGTGCTGCAGTCCCTCGGCGTCGACTACATCGACGAGTCCGAGGTCCTCACCCCGGCCGACGAGGTCAACCACTCCGACAAGTGGGCCTTCACCACCCCCTTCGTCTGCGGCGCCACCAACCTGGGCGAGGCCCTGCGCCGCATCGCCGAGGGCGCCGCGATGATCCGCTCCAAGGGCGAGGCCGGCACCGGCAACGTCGTCGAGGCCGTGCGCCACCTGCGCCAGATCAAGAACGAGATCGCCCGCCTGCGCGGCTACGACAACCACGAGCTGTACGCCGCCGCCAAGGAGCTGCGCGCCCCGTACGAGCTGGTCAAGGAGGTCGCCGAGCTGGGCAAGCTCCCGGTGGTCCTCTTCTCCGCCGGTGGCGTCGCCACCCCGGCCGACGCGGCCCTGATGCGCCAGCTCGGCGCCGAGGGCGTCTTCGTCGGCTCCGGCATCTTCAAGTCCGGCGACCCGGCCAAGCGCGCCGCCGCCATCGTGAAGGCCACCACCTTCTACGACGACCCGAAGATCATCGCGGACGCCTCCCGCAACCTCGGCGAGGCCATGGTCGGCATCAACTGCGACACCCTCCCCGAGACCGAGCGCTACGCCAACCGCGGCTGGTAAGGCACATCAGAGACATGACCGAAGCACCTGTGATCGGCGTCCTGGCCCTCCAGGGCGACGTACGGGAGCACCTCGTGGCCCTGGCCGCGGCCGACGCCGTGGCCAGGCCGGTGCGGCGCCCCGAGGAACTCGCCGAGGTGGACGGCCTGGTCATCCCCGGCGGCGAGTCCACGACCATCTCGAAGCTGGCCGTGCTGTTCGGCGTGATGGAGCCGCTCCGCGCGCGCGTGCGCGACGGCATGCCCGTCTACGGCACCTGCGCCGGCATGATCATGCTCGCGGACAAGATCCTCGACCCGCGCTCGGGCCAGGAGACCGTCGGCGGCATCGACATGATCGTGCGCCGCAACGCCTTCGGCCGGCAGAACGAGTCCTTCGAGGCGGCCGTCGACGTCAAGGGCGTCGAGGGCGACCCCGTGGAGGGCGTCTTCATCCGGGCCCCCTGGGTCGAGTCCGTCGGCGCCGCCGCCGAGGTGCTCGCCGAGCACGAGGGCCACATCGTCGCCGTCCGCCAGGGCAGCGCGCTGGCCACGTCGTTCCACCCGGAGCTGACCGGAGACCACCGGGTGCACGCCCTGTTCGTCGCCATGGTGAGGGCGAACCGGACAGCCGACTCCTTGTAGGATTCCTGCGTTCGTTGCTGAGATGGGTTACGCGAAGGAGACAGGCAGATGTCCGGCCACTCTAAATGGGCCACGACGAAGCACAAGAAGGCCGTCATCGATGCCAAGCGCGGCAAGCTCTTCGCGAAGCTGATCAAGAACATCGAGGTGGCGGCCCGGATGGGCGGCGCCGACCCCGAGGGCAACCCGACGCTTTACGACGCCATCCAGAAGGCGAAGAAGTCGTCGGTCCCCAACAAGAACATCGACTCCGCGGTCAAGCGCGGCGCGGGCCTGGAGGCCGGCGGCGCCGACTACGAGACGATCATGTACGAGGGCTACGGCCCGAACGGTGTCGCGGTGCTCATCGAGTGCCTCACCGACAACCGCAACCGCGCCGCCTCCGAGGTCCGCGTCGCCATGACCCGCAACGGCGGTTCCATGGCCGACCCGGGCTCGGTGTCGTACCTGTTCAACCGCAAGGGCGTCGTCATCGTCCCCAAGGGTGAGCTGACCGAGGACGACGTCCTCGGCGCCGTCCTGGACGCCGGTGCCGAGGAGGTCAACGACCTCGGCGAGAGCTTCGAGGTCATCAGCGAGGCCACCGACCTGGTCGCGGTCCGCACCGCCCTCCAGGACGCCGGCATCGACTACGACTCCGCCGACGCCAACTTCGTCCCGACCATGCAGGTCGAGCTGGACGAGGAGGGCGCCAAGAAGATCTTCAAGCTGATCGACGCGCTGGAGGACAGCGACGACGTGCAGAACGTCTTCGCCAACTTCGACGTCAGCGACGAGGTCATGGAGAAGGTCGACGCCTGACCCGCGCAGGAGTTCCAACGGGCCGACGGGACACACCCCGTCGGCCCGTCGCGTTGTCGGTGGCACCCGATAGCCTGCACAAACAGGTGAGCGAAAGGGAGTTGCGCGTGCGCGTACTGGGGGTGGACCCGGGACTGACCCGGTGCGGAGTGGGCGTCGTCGAGGGAGTCGCCGGACGGCCGCTCACGATGATCGGCGTCGGTGTCGTCCGCACGCCCGCCGAGGCGGACCTCGGCCACCGCCTCGTCGCCGTCGAGCAGGGCATCGAGCAGTGGCTCGACGAGCACCGCCCCGAGTTCGTCGCGGTGGAGCGCGTCTTCAGCCAGCACAACGTCCGCACGGTGATGGGCACGGCCCAGGCCAGTGCCGTCGCCATGCTCTGCGCCGCCCGTCGTGGGATCCCCGTCGCACTGCACACCCCCAGTGAGGTCAAGGCCGCCGTCACCGGCAGCGGCCGGGCCGACAAGGCCCAGGTGGGCGCCATGGTGACCCGGCTGCTCCGGCTCAGCGCACCGCCCAAGCCCGCCGACGCGGCCGACGCCCTCGCCCTCGCCATCTGCCACATCTGGCGCGCCCCCGCGCGGAACCGGCTCCAGCAGGCCGTCGCCCGGCACACCGCCACAACGCCGGCCACGGCAACGACCCCAGCACCGAAAGGCCGTACGGCATGATCGCCTTCGTCAGCGGCACAGTGGCCGCCCTCGCCCCGGACGCCGCGGTCGTCGAGGTCGGCGGCGTCGGCATGGCCGTCCAGTGCACGCCCAACACGCTCTCCACGCTCCGCGTGGGCCGGCCGGCCAAGCTCCACACGTCCCTGGTCGTGCGCGAGGACTCCCTCACCCTCTACGGCTTCGCCGACGACGACGAGCGGCAGGTCTTCGAGCTGTTGCAGACCGCGAGCGGCGTGGGACCGCGGCTCGCCCAGGCCATGCTCGCCGTGCACACCCCCGACGCCCTGCGCCGGGCCGTCTCCACCGGCGACGAGAAGGCCCTCACGGCCGTCCCCGGCATCGGCAAGAAGGGCGCCCAGAAACTGCTGCTGGAGCTGAAGGACCGGCTCGGCGCCCCGGTCGGCGCCCCCGCCGTCGGCGCCCCGGTCAGCACCGGCTGGCGCGACCAGCTGCACGCCGCCCTCATCGGCCTCGGGTACGCGACCCGCGAGGCCGACGAGGCCGTCGCCGCCGTGGCCCCGCAGGCCGAGGCCGCCGAGGGCACGCCCCAGGTCGGCCGGCTGCTGAAGGCGGCCCTCCAGACCCTCAACCGCGCCCGCTGACCCCCACCCCCCGAGGCACATCACATGAACTGGGACGACACGACCGACGCCGAGGCCACCGAGCCGCTCGCCGGGCCCGCCGAGGAGCGGCTGGTGGACTCCGTCGCCGACCGTGAGGACCAGGCCGTCGAGGCCGCCCTGCGCCCCAAGGACCTGGGCGAGTTCATCGGCCAGGAGAAGGTCCGCGAACAGCTCGACCTCGTCCTGCGCGCCGCACGCGCGCGCGGGGCCACCGCCGACCACGTGCTGCTCTCCGGCGCCCCCGGCCTCGGCAAGACCACCCTGTCGATGATCATCGCGGCCGAGATGGGCGCCCCGATCCGCATCACGTCCGGGCCCGCCATCCAGCACGCCGGCGACCTCGCCGCGATCCTCTCCTCCCTTCAGGAGGGCGAGGTCCTCTTCCTCGACGAGATCCACCGCATGTCCCGGCCCGCCGAGGAGATGCTGTACATGGCGATGGAGGACTTCCGCGTCGACGTCATCGTCGGCAAGGGCCCCGGTGCCACGGCCATCCCGCTGGAGCTGCCCCCCTTCACCCTGGTCGGCGCCACCACCCGCGCCGGCCTGCTGCCGCCCCCGCTGCGCGACCGCTTCGGCTTCACGGCGCACATGGAGTTCTACGAACCGGCCGAACTGGAGCGGGTCGTGCACCGTTCGGCGAACCTCCTGGACGTGGAGATCGACCCGGCGGGCGCAGCGGAGATCGCCGGCCGCTCCCGCGGCACCCCCCGCATCGCCAACCGCCTGCTGCGCCGCGTCCGCGACTACGCGCAGGTCAAGGCCGACGGCCGGATCACGCGGGACATCGCAGCGGCCGCCCTCGCCGTCTACGAGGTGGACGCACGCGGCCTCGACCGCCTCGACCGGGCCGTGCTGGAGGCCCTGCTCAAACTCTTCGGCGGCGGCCCCGTCGGGCTGTCCACGCTCGCTGTCGCGGTGGGGGAGGAGCGTGAGACCGTGGAAGAGGTCGCCGAACCCTTCCTCGTACGGGAGGGACTGCTCGCCCGCACCCCGCGCGGCCGGGTCGCCACCCCCGCCGCCTGGGCGCACCTCGGCCTCACCCCGCCCCGCTCCCAGACCGCCGGAAACGGACAACAGGACCTGTTCGGGGCGTGACGGCGCCGTCACCGCTCCGGGTCGGCGAGGACAGTGGCCGGAGCAGGAACCCCGGTGCCATGCTGAGCGTTGTTCCATGCGCGCGGACTCGCTTAGACTCCGCCGATGCCGCCTTTGTCGGCGGCGTACACACCCCCAACCCATCTGGCCGCTCACAGCGCGGTCGTGTGAAGGAAGTACCGACCCGTGAGTCTCCTGACCCTCCTCCCGTTCATCGTGCTCATCGGGGCCATGTTCCTGATGACCCGATCGGCCAAGAAGAAGCAGCAGCAGGCCGTGGAGATGCGGAACCAAATGCAGCCCGGCAGCGGTGTCCGCACCATCGGGGGCATGTACGCCACGGTCAAGGAGGTCAACGAGGACACCGTCCTCCTCGACGCCGGGCCGGGCGTCGAGCTCCTGTTCGCCAAGAACGCCATCGGTGCCGTCCTCACCGACGACGAGTACAACCGCATCGTCCACGGCATCGAGCACGACCTCAAGTCCGACGCCGACCTCGTCCCGGACGACGCCTCCTCCCTCACCGGGACCGGCGACTCCGTCACCGACGCCCCCGCTGACGACAAGGCCGTCGACCTCGGCAAGAAGGACACGGCCGGCGAACCGGCCGACCAGGCCCCGGCCGGGGAGGCGAAGACGGACGCGGAGCCGAAGAAGACCGACGGCGACTCCGAGGCGAAGTAGTCGTGTCCCGGGGTGCGCGGGCGGGGTCCCGTGCGCCCCGGGACACGCCATAGCTCGCACGGAATCCCGACACCATGTCATGGCCGCCCGTCCGCCGACCCGGAGCGAGGCGGCCCGAGAGGGAGTACGAGAAGGTGGCCACACCTAAAAAGGGCCGGAGCGCGAGCGCCCAGAGCAAGCCGGGGCGCTCGCTGGCCCTGATCCTGATCGCCATCGCGGCGCTCACCGGTGGAATGTTCGCCTCGGGGCACACGACCCCGCGCCTCGGCATCGACCTGGCCGGCGGCACGAGCATCACGCTCCGCGCGGTCCCCGAGGCGGGCAACGAGTCGGCGATCAACAAGACCAACATGGACACCGCAGTCTCCATCATGGAGCGCCGTGTCAATGGTCTGGGCGTCTCCGAGTCCGAGGTCCAGACGCAGGGCCGGGAAAACATCATCGTCAACATTCCCAAGGGCACCAACTCGGAGCAGGCCCGCAAGCAGGTCGGCACCACCGCCAAGCTCTACTTCCGCCCGGTCCTCGCCACCGAAGTCTCCGGCGGCGGCACGGTCCCGTCGCCGAGCCCCACCGGCAGTCCTTCGGGCAGCCCCTCGGGCCAGCCGTCCGGCAAGGCCAGCGACAAGCCGGAGGCCACCGACAAGGGATCCGGATCCCCGTCCGCCTCTCCCACCACGCAGGGCCGTGCGGTCACGGACGCGCTCAAGGCCGACGCCACGCCGTCCGCGAGCGCCTCGGACAAGGCGACGTCCAGCCCCTCCCCGTCCGCGAGCGGAGGCACCGCCGAAGCGGCCGCGGGCAAGCTCCAGGAGCAGTACGCCAAGCTCGACTGCACCGACGAGAAGACCCGCTCCACCGTCGGTGACACCGCCAAGGCCTCCGACCCGACGCTGGCCTGCGGCCAGAACGCGCAGGGCCAGTGGCAGAAGTACATCCTCGGCCCGGCCGAGGTCGACGGCACGGACGTGGACAAGGCCCAGGCCGTCCTGAACACCCAGACCGGTGCGGGCTGGACCGTCACGATGGACTTCACGGACGGCGGCGCCAAGAAGTTCGCGGACATCACCGGCAAGCTGGCGCAGAACCAGTCGCCGCAGAACCAGTTCGCGATCGTCCTCGACGGTGACGTGGTCTCCGACCCGTACGTCCGCCAGGCACTGACCGGCGGCAACGCCGAGATCTCCGGCAACTTCAACCAGCAGTCGGCCCAGGAACTGGCCAACATGCTGACGTACGGCGCGCTGCCGCTGACCTTCAAGGTCGACAGCATGACCACCGTGACCGCCGCGCTGGGCGGTGACCAGCTGCAGGCCGGCCTGATCGCCGGCGCCATCGGTCTCGCGCTGGTCGTCATCTACCTGCTGGCCTACTATCGCGGCCTGTCCTTCATCGCGATCCTCTCGCTGCTGGTCTCGGCCGCCCTGACCTACACGATCATGTCGCTGCTCGGCCCGACCATCGGCTTCGCGCTGAACCTCCCGGCCGTCTGCGGCGCCATCGTCGCCATCGGCATCACGGCGGACTCGTTCATCGTGTACTTCGAACGCGTCCGTGACGAGATCCGCGAGGGCCGCTCCCTGCGCCCCGCCGTCGAGCGGGCCTGGCCGCGCGCCCGGCGCACCATCCTGGTCTCCGACTTCGTGTCGTTCCTCGCCGCCGCGGTGCTCTTCATCGTCACCGTCGGCAAGGTCCAGGGCTTCGCGTTCACGCTCGGCCTGACCACCCTGCTCGACGTGGTCGTGGTGTTTCTGTTCACCAAGCCGCTGCTGACGCTGATGGCCCGCCGCCCGTTCTTCGCAGGCGGCCACAAGTGGTCCGGCCTCGACCCGAAGAGCCTGGGTGCCCAGCCGCCGCTGCGCCGCACCCGCCGCCCCGCCGCCCCCGTCGACCCCAAGGAGGCCTGAGATGTCGAAACTCGGCAACCTCGGCGCCCGACTGCACCGTGGCGAGGTCGGCTACGACTTCGTCAAGAACCGCAAGATCTGGTACGGCCTGTCCATCCTGATCACCATCACGGCCATCGTCGGCCTGGCGGTCCGCGGCCTGAACATGGGCATCGAGTTCCAGGGCGGCGCCGTCTTCAACACCCCGAAGAACACCGCCGCTTCGGTGACCCAGGCCGAGAGTTACGCGGAAGAGGCCTCCGGCCACGACGCGATCGTCCAGAAGCTCGGCGACGGCAGCCTGCGCATCCAGGTCGCCGGCATCGACACCGGCGCCGCGAACAAGATCAAGAACACCCTCGCCGACGACCTCAAGATCGACCCGGAGCAGATCAACGCCGAACTGGTCGGCCCCAGCTGGGGTGAGCAGATCGCCAACAAGGCCTGGCAGGGCCTCGGCATCTTCCTGGTCCTCGTGGTGCTCTATCTGGCGATCGCTTTCGAGTGGAGAATGGCGGTCGCGGCGTTCGTCGCCCTGATCCACGACATCACGATCACGGTCGGCATCTACGCCCTGGTCGGCTTCGAGGTCACACCGGGCACGGTGATCGGCCTGCTGACCATCCTCGGCTACTCGCTCTACGACACGGTCGTGGTCTTCGACAGCCTCAAGGAACAGACGAAGGACCTCACCAAGCAGACCCGCTGGACCTACAGCGACGTCGCCAACCGGTCGATCAACAGCACCCTGGTCCGCTCCGTCAACACCACGGTCGTCGCACTGCTGCCGGTGGCGGGCCTGCTGTTCATCGGTGGCGGTGTGCTCGGCGCCGGCATGCTGAACGACATCTCGCTGTCCCTGTTCGTCGGCCTCGCCGCCGGTGCGTACTCCTCGATCTTCATCGCCACGCCGCTCGTCGCCGACCTCAAGGAGCGCGAGCCGCAGATGAAGGCCCTGAGGAAGCGCGTCCTGGCCAAGCGCGCCCAGGCCGCCGCCAAGGGCGAGACCGAGGTCCACGACGACGAGCCGTACGCCGGTGAGCCCGAGGACGACGCCGCTCCCGCGGTCGTCGGCCCGCGCAACCAGCCCGCGTCGCGCGGTCGCGGCCGCGGCCGTCCCTCCGGGAAGCGCCGATGACGGACATCAGGGAGCTGCTGCTCAGCCGCATCAGGGACGTGGCCGACTACCCGGAGCCGGGCGTGATGTTCAAGGACATCACCCCGCTCCTGGCGGACCCGGCGGCGTTCACGGCCCTCACCGACGCGCTCGCCGAGATCGCCCAGCGCACCGGTGCCACCAAGGTCGTCGGCCTGGAGGCCCGCGGCTTCATCCTCGGCGCACCGGTCGCCGTCCGCGCCGGACTCGGCTTCATCCCCGTGCGCAAGGCGGGCAAGCTCCCCGGAGCCACCCTCGCCCAGGCCTACGACCTGGAGTACGGCTCGGCGGAGATCGAGGTGCACGCCGAGGACCTCAGCGCCGACGACCGCGTCCTGGTCGTCGACGACGTCCTGGCCACCGGCGGCACCGCCGAGGCCTCGGTCCAGCTCATCCGCCGGGCCGGCGCCGAGGTCGCGGGTCTCGCCGTGCTGATGGAGCTCGGCTTCCTCGGCGGCCGCGCCCGCCTGGAACCGGCCCTCGCCGGCGCCCCGCTCGAAGCGCTGCTCACGGTCTAGGAACGCTGACGCACAGCGGCGTACACCGGCAGGACATCGCGGAGGCGGGCCCGGAGGAATCCGGAGCCCGCCTCTTGTGTTTCCCGGGTAGACGGCACTCACAGTGGCCTGAAGGCGATCCTGAGGCCCAGGATGGCTACCATGGGGTCTCCGGAGCCTGACCGGGGGACCCGGATCGCGCACGAGGAGCCCTCTTGCCAGACGAGGCCCAGCACCTGACCGCCGCCAAGCCCGAGTCCGCCTCGGCAGCCGCGGCGAAGCCCGCGCCGAACGCGCCCCACGCGAAGAACGACACCCGCGGGCCGGTCGAGCACGCCCAGTCGGCCCCGGTCGACAAGCCCGCCGAGCAGGCGCGCCCCAAGCCCGCCCCGCCGGTGCGGCAGGCTTCCGGTCAGCCGGCCCGCAGTGGCTCCTCCAACCGCGTCCGTGCCCGCCTGGCCCGCCTCGGCGTACAGCGCGCGAACCCGTACAACCCGGTGCTGGAGCCGCTGCTGCGGATAGTGCGCAGCAACGACCCCAAGATCGAGACCGCCACGCTCCGCCAGATCGAGCGCGCCTACCAGGTCGCCGAGCGCTGGCACCGCGGCCAGAAGCGCAAGAGCGGCGACCCGTACATCACGCACCCCCTCGCCGTCACGACCATCCTCGCCGAACTGGGCATGGATCCGGCCACGCTGATGGCGGGCCTGCTGCACGACACGGTCGAGGACACCGAGTACGGCCTGGAGGACCTGCGCCGCGATTTTGGCGACGTCGTCACCCTGCTCGTCGACGGCGTCACCAAGCTCGACAAGGTCAAGTTCGGCGAGGCCGCGCAGGCCGAGACCGTGCGCAAGATGGTCGTCGCCATGGCCAAAGACCCCCGCGTCCTGGTCATCAAGCTCGCCGACCGCCTGCACAACATGCGCACCATGCGCTACCTCAAGCGCGAGAAGCAGGAGAAGAAGGCGCGCGAGACCCTGGAGATCTACGCGCCGCTCGCCCACCGCCTGGGCATGAACACCATCAAGTGGGAGCTGGAGGACCTCGCCTTCGCGATCCTCTACCCCAAGATGTACGACGAGATCGTCCGGCTGGTGGCCGAGCGCGCGCCCAAGCGCGACGAGTACCTGGCCATCGTCACCGACGAGGTCCAGCAGGACCTGCGGGCGGCCCGCATCAAGGCGACCGTCACCGGCCGTCCGAAGCACTACTACAGCGTCTACCAGAAGATGATCGTCCGCGGCCGTGACTTCGCGGAGATCTACGACCTGGTGGGCATCCGCGTCCTCGTGGACACCGTCCGCGACTGCTACGCGGCCCTCGGCACGGTGCACGCGCGATGGAACCCGGTCCCCGGCCGGTTCAAGGACTACATCGCGATGCCCAAGTTCAACATGTACCAGTCGCTGCACACCACGGTCATCGGCCCCGGCGGCAAGCCCGTCGAGCTGCAGATCCGCACGTTCGACATGCACCGCCGCGCCGAGTACGGCATCGCCGCGCACTGGAAGTACAAGCAGGAGGCCGTCGCCGGCGCCTCCAAGGTGCGCACGGACGCGCCCAAGTCGTCCGGCAAGGACAAGGACGCCATCAACGACATGGCGTGGCTGCGGCAGCTGCTGGACTGGCAGAAGGAGACCGAGGACCCGGGCGAGTTCCTGGAGTCCCTGCGCTTCGACCTGTCCCGCAACGAGGTCTTCGTCTTCACCCCCAAGGGCGACGTCATAGCGCTCCCCGCGGGCGCCACCCCCGTGGACTTCGCGTACGCCGTGCACACCGAGGTCGGCCACCGCACGATAGGCGCCCGCGTCAACGGCCGTCTGGTCCCGCTGGAGTCCACCCTCGACAACGGCGACCTCGTGGAGGTCTTCACCTCCAAGGCACCCGGCGCCGGGCCCTCCCGCGACTGGCTCGGCTTCGTCAAGTCACCGCGCGCCCGCAACAAGATCCGCGCCTGGTTCTCCAAGGAACGCCGCGACGAGGCGATCGAGCAGGGCAAGGACGCCATCGTCCGCGCCATGCGCAAGCAGAACCTGCCGATCCAGCGCATCCTGACCGGCGACTCCCTGGTGACCCTCGCGCACGAGATGCGCTACGCCGACATCTCCGCGCTGTACGCGGCGATCGGCGAGGGCCATGTCTCCGCGCAGAACATCGTGCAGAAGCTGGTGCAGGCCCTCGGCGGCGAGGAGGCGGCCACCGAGGAGATCGACGAGTCGGTCCCGCCGGCCCGCGGCCGCAGCCGCAAGCGCCGCTCCAGCGCCGACCCGGGCGTCGTCGTCAAGGGCGTCGACGACGTGTGGGTCAAGCTGGCCCGCTGCTGCACGCCCGTGCCAGGCGACCCGATCATCGGCTTCGTCACCCGCGGCAGCGGCGTATCGGTGCACCGCAGCGACTGCGTGAACGTGGACTCGCTGTCCCGGGAGCCCGAGCGCATCCTCGACGTCGAGTGGGCGCCCACGCAGTCCTCGGTCTTCCTGGTCGCCATCCAGGTCGAAGCCCTGGACCGCTCCCGGCTCCTGTCGGACGTCACACGCGTGCTGTCCGACCAGCACGTGAACATCCTCTCCGCGGCCGTCCAGACCTCCCGCGACCGCGTCGCCACCTCCCGCTTCACCTTCGAGATGGGCGACCCCAAGCACCTCGGCCACGTGCTGAAGGCGGTCAGGGGCGTGGAGGGCGTCTACGACGTCTACCGGGTGACGTCGGCGCGCAACAGGACGTAACCCGCCGTAGCGGCCAAGCGAAAGGGGCTCCCGTACGGCGAGTACGGGAGCCCCTTCTCGGCCGGCTGTCAGCCGCCGAACTCCTGCAGGCCCTTCAGCGCCTGGTCCAGCAGTGCCTGGCGGCCCTCCAGCTCACGCTGCAGCTTGTCGGCCCGGGCGTTGTTGCCCTGCGCGCGGGCCTGCTCGATCTGGCCCCGCAGCTTGTCCACCGCGGCCTGGAGCTGACCGGTCAGACCCTCCGCACGCGCCCGTGCCTCCGGGTTGGTGCGGCGCCACTCGGCCTCCTCGGCCTCCTGGATGGCCCGCTCGACGGCGTGCATCCGGCCCTCGACCTTCGGCCGGGCGTCCCGCGGCACGTGGCCGATGGCCTCCCAGCGCTCGTTCACGTTCCGGAACGCGGCGCGGGCCGCCTTCAGGTCCGTGATCGGCAGGAGCTTCTCGGCCTCCTCGGCCAGCTCCTCCTTGAGCTTGAGGTTTTCCGTCTGCTCGGCGTCCCGCTCGGCGAAGACCGAGCTGCGCGCCGCGAAGAACACGTCCTGGGCGCCGCGGAAGCGGTTCCACAGGTCGTCCTCGTGCTCGCGCTGGGCGCGGCCCGCGGCCTTCCACTCGGCCATCAGCTCGCGGTAACGCGCCGCCGTGACACCCCAGTCCGTCGAGTTCGACAGCGCCTCGGCCTCCGCGACCAGCCGCTCCTTGGTCTTGCGGGCCTCCTCGCGCTGCGCGTCCAGCTGCGCGAAGTGCTGCTTGCGCCGCTTGGAGAACGCCGACCGCGCGTGCGAGAACCGGTGCCACAGCTCGTCGTCGGACTTGCGGTCCAGCCGCGGCAGACCCTTCCAGGTGTCCACCAGGGCGCGCAGCCGCTCGCCCGCCGCCCGCCACTGGTCGGACTGCGACAGCTCCTCCGCCTCGGCGACCAGCGCCTCCTTGGCGTGCCGGGCCTCGTCGGACTGCTTGGCGCGCTGTGCCTTGCGCTCCTCGCGGCGCGCCTCCACCAGCTCCACGAGCTTGTCCAGCCGGACCCGCAGGGCGTCCAGGTCGCCCACCGCGTGATGCGCGTCGACCTGTTCGCGAATGTGGTCGATGGCGGCCTGGGCGTCCTTCGCCGACAGGTCGGTGGTCTTCACTCGCTTCTCGAGGAGGCCGATCTCGACAACCAGGCCCTCGTACTTGCGCTCGAAATAGGCCAGCGCCTCATCGGGTGAGCCTGCCTGCCACGAACCGACGACCTGCTCGCCGTCGGCCGTACGCACGTACACGGTCCCCGTCTCGTCGACGCGGCCCCACGGGTCGCTGCTCACAGCGCCTCCTCCACATGATGCCTGCGAGGGGCTTTCGAGCTCCCCCGGGCATCGTCCACAGTTTCGTCACGGCCAACATAGGCGACCGGCGGGGGGCCTGTCCGCATCCCGCGCGACCGAAATTACGCAGTTGGGGGTCAGGATTCGCCGACCGTCGCCTTGTTGATCACGACCGTCGCGTTGGGCGCCGTGTTGCCCGTCTGAGGGTCGGGAGCCTGCGCTCCGGCCTTGGCGATCTTCTGCAGCACCTTCATGCCCGCCTCGGACACCGTACCGAACGGTGTGTAGTCGGGCGGCAGCTGGCTGTCCTGGTAGACCAGGAAGAACTGGCTGCCACCGCTGTCGCGGCCCTGCTTCGTCTGGGCGTTGTACTGGTTCGCCATCGCGACCGTGCCCGCCGGGTACACCCCGCCCTTGAGGCTCTTGTCCTTCAGGTTCTCGTCCGGGATCGTGTAGCCCGGACCGCCCATGCCGGTGCCCTGCGGGTCACCGCACTGCAGGACGTAGATGCCCTGGTCGGTGAGGCGGTGGCACTTGCTGTGGTCGAAGTACCCCTTGTCGGCGAGGAACTTGAACGAGTTGACGGTGTGCGGGGCCGCCGACGCCTTCAGCGCGATGTCTATCTCGCCGCAGGTCGTGTCCAGCTTCATCGTGTACTTCGCCGACTCGTCGATGGTCATGGCCGGTTCCTTCTTCCAGGTCTCCGACTTGACCTTGCCCGGGGCGGGCTTCTCGCACGGGTCCGGCGCCTTGCTGGCGGAGGCGCTCGGGCTGACCTCCGCGTTCGCGTTCTCCTTCGTGCCGTCGTCCTCGAACGGCTTGGTCAGGAAGACCGTCACGGAGAGCACCACGACCACACCGAGGACCGAGGCGATCACGGAGTTGCGGATACGGGCCTTGCGCCGTGCGTCAGTGCGCCGCTGCTGCTGCCGCAGGTACTTCTCCCGGGCGAGCTGACGCCGCCGCTGTTCCTGGCTGACCACCGGGTTCTCTCCTATGCGTCTGATACGTCGACCGGTACGCGTGGGGCCTGTGCGCCGACCGCCCGCGTGTGCCCCGTACCGTATATGGGTTCGCTGTGGAATCGGCAGCGCCGGTAGGCTCTGACGACAGCCGCAGCCGCCCGTATCGACACAACGAAGGACGATCGTGCTCATTGCCGGGTTCCCCGCCGGGGCCTGGGGGACGAATTGCTACCTCGTCGCCCCCGCCGCCGGTGAGGAGTGCGTGATCATCGACCCCGGCCACCAGGCCGCCGACGGCGTCGCGGAGGCGATCGCCAAGCACCGGCTCAAGCCCGTCGCCGTCGTCCTTACCCACGGCCACCTCGACCACGTCGCCTCGGTCGTCCCGGTGTGCGGCGCGCACGACGTGCCGGCCTGGATCCACCCCGACGACCGGTACATGATGAGCGACCCGGAGAAGGCGCTGGGACGCTCGATCGGCATGCCGTTGCTGGGCGAGCTGACCATCGGCGAACCGGACGACGTCAAGGAGCTGACCGATGGTGCCGCGCTCCACCTGGCGGGTCTCGAACTCACCGTCTCGCACGCGCCGGGCCATACCAAGGGGTCGGTGACCTTCGGCCTGCCCGAGGCGGCGGACATCCCGCCGATCCTGTTCTCGGGCGACCTGCTGTTCGCCGGCTCCATCGGACGCACCGACCTGCCCGGCGGTGACATGGCCGAGATCCTCGACTCGCTGGCCCGCGTGTGCCTGCCGCTCGACGACTCGACCGTGGTGCTGTCCGGCCACGGCCCCCAGACGACCATCGGCCAGGAGCGCGCCACCAACCCGTACCTGCGGCAGGTGGCGGCGGACCGCCAAGGACACGGCGCCGCCGAGGCTCCCCGACGAGGAATGTGACGAGACCTTCCGTGAGCACCTTCAAGGCCCCCAAGGGCACGTACGACCTGATCCCGCCGGACTCCGCGAAGTACCTGGCGGTCCGCGAGGCGATCGCCGCCCCGCTGCGCAACTCCGGCTACGGCTACATCGAGACGCCCGGCTTCGAGAACGTCGAACTGTTCGCACGCGGGGTCGGCGAGTCCACCGACATCGTGACCAAGGAGATGTACGCCTTCGAGACCAAGGGCGGCGACCGGCTCGCCCTGCGTCCCGAAGGCACGGCCTCGGTGCTGCGCGCCGCGCTGGAGGCCAACCTGCACAAGGCGGGCAACCTCCCGGTCAAGCTCTGGTACTCCGGCTCGTACTACCGCTACGAGCGCCCCCAGAAGGGCCGCTACCGCCACTTCTCGCAGGTCGGTGCCGAGGCCATCGGCGCGGAGGACCCAGCGCTCGACGCCGAGCTGATCATCCTGGCCGACCAGGCCTACCGCTCGCTCGGCCTGAGCGACTTCCGGATCCTGCTCAACAGCCTGGGCGACAAGGAGTGCCGCCCGGTGTACCGGACGGCGCTGCAGGAGTTCCTGCGCGGCCTGGACCTGGACGAGGACACCCTGCGCCGCGCGGACATCAACCCGCTGCGCGTCCTGGACGACAAGCGCCCTGAGGTCCAGAAGCAGCTGGCCGACGCCCCCCTGCTGCGCGACTACCTGTGCGACGCGTGCAAGGCGTACCACGAGGAGGTCCGTGAGCTGATCACGGCGGCGGGCATCTCCTTCGAGGACGATCCGAAGCTGGTGCGCGGCCTGGACTACTACACCCGCACGACGTTCGAGTTCGTCCACGACGGACTCGGCTCCCAGTCCGCGGTGGGCGGCGGGGGCCGTTACGACGGCCTCTCCGAGATGATCGGCGGCCCCGCGCTGCCGTCCGTCGGCTGGGCCCTCGGCGTCGACCGCACGGTCCTCGCCCTGGAGGCGGAGGGCATCGAGCTCGAACTGCCCCCCACGACCAGTGTGTTCGCCGTCCCGCTCGGCGAGGAGGCGCGCCGGATCCTGTTCGGCAAGGTCACCGAGCTGCGCAAGAACGGCATCGCGACCGACTTCTCCTACGGCGGCAAGGGCCTCAAGGGCGCGATGAAGAACGCCAACCGCAGCGGGGCCCGCTACACGATCGTCGCCGGTGAGCGCGACCTCGCCGAGGGCGTCGTCCAGCTCAAGGACATGGAGTCGGGCGAGCAGACGGCGGTGGGCGTGAACGAGATCGTGGCGGAACTCGAAGCCCGGCTGGGCTGATCCGCACGGAAGGGCGCCGGGTCCCCGGCGCCCTTCCTGTTGCTCGGACACCCCGGGTCCCGACGGACCGGCGAAGCGAACCAGCCAGATCCTGCCGACCGTACGAAACCCCCGTCGGCACAGCGCCGCGTCGCACGTTCTCGCGGACCGTCAACTCCGTGAGTGCCGATTCGCCCTGCCGCGCGATTTCCGCTCCGGGGGCGCCACGCGCGCGTGCCGGAGACCGGGTCCGCCCACCGATGCCGCCGGCGCCGGGCACGTCCCCGCAGCTTCCGGGCCCGGACGGCGCAGAGGTACCCGCATCCCGCCCCGCGACGAGCGGCGGCCGGAACGCAACCCCCGGCGGCGGCCGTGGGGACCTCCTTATGTCCACTGAACGGTGGAGACACAGGTCGGTGCGGCACAATGGCCCTGCCCGGAGAAGTTCAGGTCTCAAGTGACGGAATCGGCGTGATGAGCAAGACGACAGTCAAGGACGTCTCCACGGAGCCCGAGCCGGAGCGTGCCGAGATCGCGCCCCGCGCGGAGGGCGGCAGCCGGGCCCTCGCCCTGCTGCTCGTGATCACCGGCGCGGCCGGACTGCTCGCCGCCTGGGTCATCACCCTCGACAAGTTCAAGCTCCTGGAAGCCAAGGTCGAGGGCAAGACGTTCACCCCGGGCTGCAGCCTCAACCCGGTCGTCTCCTGCGGCAGCGTCATGGAGAGCAAGCAGGCCGCCGTCTTCGGCTTCCCGAACCCGATGCTCGGCTTGGTCGCCTACGGCATCGTCGTCTGCGTCGGCGTCAGCCTGCTCGCCCGCGCCCGCTACCCGCGCTGGTACTGGCTCACCTTCAACGCCGGCTGCCTGTTCGGCGTGGCCTTCTGCGCCTGGCTGATGTTCCAGTCCCTGTACCGGATCAACGCCCTGTGCCTGTGGTGCTGCCTCGCCTGGGTCGCGACGATCATCATGTTCTGGTACGTCACGTCGTTCAACATCCGCAAGGGCTTCCTGCCCGCCCCGGGCTGGCTCAAGGGCTTCTTCGGCGAGTTCACCTGGGTCATGCCCGTGCTGCACATCGGCATCATCGGCATGCTGATCCTGACCCGCTGGTGGGACTTCTGGACCAGCTGACCCGGGCGCTGCGGGCCCCGGCCGGATTGTCAGTGCGGTGATTTAGGGTTTCTCACGTGGAGCCCGACCTGTTCACCGCCGCAGCCGAAGAACGCCAGGAGAAGGAGCCGTCCAGCAGCCCCCTGGCCGTGCGGATGCGCCCGCGCACCCTCGACGAGGTGGTGGGCCAGCAGCACCTGCTGAAGCCCGGCTCGCCCCTGCGCAGACTGGTCGGTGAGGCCGCCTCCGGCCCGGCCGGCCCCTCCTCGGTGATCCTCTGGGGCCCGCCCGGCACCGGCAAGACCACCCTGGCTTACGTCGTCTCCAAGGCGACCGACGCCCGCTTCGTGGAGCTGTCCGCGATCACCGCCGGCGTCAAGGAGGTCCGCGCGGTCATCGACGGCGCCCGCCGCGCCTCCGGCGGCTACGGCAAGGAGACCGTCCTCTTCCTCGACGAGATCCACCGCTTCAGCAAGGCCCAGCAGGACTCCCTGCTCCCGGCCGTCGAGAACCGCTGGGTGACGCTCATCGCGGCGACGACGGAGAACCCGTACTTCTCGATCATCTCCCCGCTGCTGTCCCGCTCCCTGCTCCTCACCCTCGAACCGCTCACGGACGACGACATCAGGAGCCTCCTGCGCCGCGCCCTCACCGACGAGCGCGGCCTCAAGGGCGCCGTCGCCCTCCCCGAGGAGACCGAGAGCCACCTCCTGCGCATCGCCGGCGGCGACGCCCGCCGTGCCCTCACCGCCCTGGAGGCGGCCGCCGGAGCCGCCCTCGACAAGGGTGAGGCGGAGATCGGCCTGACCACCCTGGAGGAGACGGTCGACCGGGCCGCCGTGAAGTACGACCGCGACGGCGACCAGCACTACGACGTGGCCAGCGCCCTGATCAAGTCCATCCGCGGCTCCGACGTCGACGCCGCCCTGCACTACCTGGCGCGGATGATCGAGGCCGGCGAGGACCCCCGCTTCATCGCCCGGCGCCTGATGATCTCCGCCAGCGAGGACATCGGCCTCGCGGACCCGACCGCCCTGCAGACGGCGGTCGCCGCCGCCCAGGCCGTCGCCATGATCGGCTTCCCCGAGGCGGCCCTCACCCTCAGCCACGCCACGATCGCGCTCGCCCTGGCCCCGAAGTCCAATGCGGCGACCACCGCGATCGGCGCCGCCCTGGAGGACGTGCGCAAGGGCCTGGCCGGACCGGTCCCCGCCCACCTGCGCGACAGCCACTACAAGGGCGCCACCAAGCTCGGCCACGGCCAGGGTTACGTCTACCCGCACGACCTGCCCGAGGGCATCGCCGCCCAGCAGTACGCCCCGGACGCCCTCAAGGACCGCGAGTACTACGAGCCGACCCGGCACGGCGCGGAGGCCCGTTACGCGGACGCGGTCGAGTGGACCAGGAAGAACCTCGGTCGAAAGCGGTCCTGAAAACCCTGTAAACTCGTCCGGAGTGCCGCGTCCCGCGCAGTCAGAACGGGACAGCCGGCCGGAGCCGGTCCTCCGGGATCTGCTCCAGGAGCGTCGCGCACCGTCGAAGGTGTCGCGGGCAGCCCACCACCCCTCGTCCAGCGGACGGGACCGGTCGGTGGGCCACTCGCGTGCTGCACGTATGTGCCCAGACCAGGGGAGCGGCTGCCCACCGAGGTCCGTCAGGACCGAGGCGGGTTTCCCCGGCTGCGGATGCGACCTCCCACAACCCTGACAAGCCGAATCAAGGAAATGAGAAGCAGTGGCGAACCAGTCCCGCCCCAAGGTCAAGAAGTCGCGTGCCCTCGGCATCGCGCTGACCCCGAAGGCCGTCAAGTACTTCGAGGCCCGTCCCTACCCGCCGGGTGAGCACGGCCGCGGCCGCAAGCAGAACTCGGACTACAAGGTCCGTCTGCTGGAGAAGCAGCGTCTGCGCGCGCAGTACGACGTGTCCGAGCGCCAGCTCGTCCGCGCCTACGAGCGTGCCTCCAAGGTCCAGGGCAAGACCGGTGAGGCCCTGATCATCGAGCTGGAGCGCCGTCTCGACGCCCTGGTCCTGCGTTCGGGCATCGCCCGCACGATCTACCAGGCCCGCCAGATGGTCGTCCACGGCCACATCCAGGTCAACGGCAAGAAGGTCGACAAGCCCTCCTTCCGTGTCCGCCCGGACGACGTCGTGCAGGTCCGCGACCGCTCCAAGGAGAAGACCCTCTTCACGATCGCCCGTGAGGGTGGCTTCGCCCCCGACGGTGAGACCCCGCGCTACCTCCAGGTGAACCTCAAGGCCCTGGCGTTCCGCCTGGACCGCGAGCCGAACCGCAAGGAGATCCCGGTGATCTGCGACGAGCAGCTCGTCGTCGAGTACTACGCCCGCTGATCCCCGGCAGGCACGCGGTACTTCAGCCCGCCGTCTCCCCGCCCCCGTGGCGGGCGAGGCGGCGGGCTTTCGCGATTGTCCCGTCGCCGGGCGGATATCCGGTACGGAGCGCCACCCCCGGCGCGATAGGCTCGTCGCACGACTTTTTCGATGTTCAGGCACGTTTCAGGGAGCGGGTGCACACAGTGTCCGGTGGAGAGGTTGCCGGGATTCTGGTGGCCGTCTTCTGGGCGATTCTGGTCTCCTTCCTCGCCGTCGCCCTGGCGAGGCTGGCCCAGACGCTCAAGGCGACCACCAAACTCGTCGCGGATGTGACCGACCAGGCCGTCCCGCTCCTGGCAGAGGCCTCCACGGCGGTGCGCTCCGCGCAGACCCAGATCGACCGGGTCGACGCGATCGCCTCCGACGTCCAGGAGGTCACCTCGAACGCCTCCGCGCTGTCGACCACCGTCGCCTCCACCTTCGGCGGCCCGCTGGTCAAGGTCGCCGCCTTCGGCTACGGCGTGCGCCGGGCCCTCGGCGGCCGCAAGGAGGACGTGCCCGCCAACGCGTCCAGGCGTACCGTGATCGTGGGCCGTACGGTCTCTCGGCGCAGCGCCCGAGGGAAGAGGGACTGAGAGCCAGCGATGTTCCGCCGTACCTTCTGGTTCACCACGGGCGTCGCAGCCGGTGTGTGGGCCACCACCAAGGTCAACCGCAAGCTGAAGCAGCTGACCCCCGAAAGCCTCGCCAAGGCCGCCGGAAACAAGGCGATCGAGGCCGGTCACCGCCTCAAGGACCGCGCCGTGGGCTTCGCGCTCGACGTCCGCGCCAACATGGCCGTCCGCGAGGCCGAGCTGGGTGAGGCCCTCGGGATCAACCAGAATCCCGAACTCCCCGGCCCCCGGCGGTTCGCCGCCATCGAGAACCGCAACGACCCGAAGTACGTCGAGGGTTCGACGTACGAGACGTACACGTACAACCGGAATGAGGACCACTGATGGAGTCGGCCGAGATTCGCCGCCGTTGGCTGAGCTTCTTCGAGGAGCGCGGGCACACCGTCGTCCCTTCGGCGTCGCTCATCGCGGACGACCCGACTCTGCTCCTCGTCCCCGCCGG
Organism: Streptomyces sp. NPDC094143; assembly: GCF_040303825.1. NCBI lineage: Bacteria > Bacillati > Actinomycetota > Actinomycetes > Kitasatosporales > Streptomycetaceae > Streptomyces > Streptomyces sp. NPDC094143. Next base: position 7,099 of record NZ_JBEOTZ010000022.1, on the reverse strand, counting down.
CATGGTGCCCTTCAAGCCGTACTTCCTCGGTGAGGTCAAGCCCCCCTTCGACCGCGCCACGAGCGTGCAGAAGTGCGTGCGCACGCCGGACATCGAAGAGGTCGGCAAGACCACCCGGCACGGCACGTTCTTCCAGATGTGCGGCAACTTCTCCTTCGGCGACTACTTCAAGGAAGGCGCCATCAAGCTCGCCTGGGAGCTGCTCACCGGCCCCCAGGACAAGGGCGGTTACGGCCTCGACCCCGAGCGTCTGTGGATCACCGTCTACAAGGACGACGACGAGGCCGAGCGGATCTGGCACGAGGTCGTCGGCGTGCCGAAGGAGCGCATCCAGCGCCTCGGCATGAAGGACAACTACTGGTCCATGGGCGTCCCCGGCCCCTGCGGCCCCTGCTCCGAGATCAACTACGACCGCGGCCCCGAGTTCGGCGCCGAGGGCGGTCCCGCCGTCAACGACGAGCGGTACGTGGAGATCTGGAACCTGGTCTTCATGCAGTACGAGCGGGGCGAGGGCACCGGCAAGGACAACTTCGAGATCCTCGGCGAACTGCCCAGCAAGAACATCGACACCGGCCTCGGCCTCGAACGGCTCGCCATGATTCTGCAGGGCGTGCAGAACATGTACGAGATCGACACCTCGATGGCGGTCATCAAGAAGGCCACCGAGCTGACCGGTGTCGCCTACGGCGACGCCCACGCCTCGGACGTCTCCCTGCGCGTGGTCACCGACCACATGCGCACGGCCACCATGCTCATCGGCGACGGTGTCACTCCCGGCAACGAGGGCCGCGGTTACGTGCTGCGCCGCATCATGCGCCGCGCCATCCGCAACATGCGCCTGCTCGGCGCCACCGGTCCGGTCGTCAAGGACCTGGTCGACGTCGTCATCGGCATGATGGGGCAGCAGTACCCGGAACTCATCACCGACCGCGAGCGCATCGAGAAGGTCGCCCTCGCCGAGGAGAACGCCTTCCTCAAGACGCTGAAGGCCGGCACCAACATCCTCGACACCGCCGTCACCGAGACCAAGCAGGCCGGCTCCACCGTCCTGCCCGGCGACAAGGCCTTCCTGCTCCACGACACCTGGGGCTTCCCGATCGACCTCACCCTGGAGATGGCCGCCGAGCAGGGGCTGTCCGTGGACGAGGAGGGCTTCCGCCGCCTGATGAAGGAGCAGCGGGAGCGCGCCAAGGCCGACGCCCAGGCCAAGAAGACCGGCCACGCCGACATGGGCGCCTACCGCGAGATCGCCGACCGTGCCGGTGCCACCGATTTCATCGGCTACACCGACACCGAGGGCGAGTCGACGATCGTCGGCATCCTCGTCGACGGCGTCTCGTCCCCGGCCGCCACCGAGGGCGACGAGGTCGAGATCGTCCTCGACCGCACCCCGTTCTACGCCGAGGGCGGCGGCCAGATCGGTGACACCGGCCGGATCAAGGCCGACTCCGGTGCGGTCATCGAGGTCCGCGACTGCCAGAAGCCGGTCCCGGGTGTCTACGTCCACAAGGGCGTCGTGCAGGTCGGTGAGGTCACGGTCGGTGCCAAGGCCCACGCCTCGATCGACAGCCGCCGCCGCAAGGCCATCGCCCGTGCCCACTCGGCCACGCACCTGACCCACCAGGCCCTGCGTGACGCCCTCGGCCCGACGGCCGCCCAGGCCGGTTCCGAGAACCAGCCCGGCCGCTTCCGCTTCGACTTCGGTTCCCCGTCGGCCGTTCCGACGGCCGTGATGACCGACGTCGAGCAGAAGATCAACGAGGTGCTCGCCCGCGACCTGGACGTGCAGGCCGAGGTCATGGGCATCGACGAGGCCCGCAAGCAGGGCGCCATCGCCGAGTTCGGCGAGAAGTACGGCGAGCGCGTGCGCGTGGTCACCATCGGCGACTTCTCCAAGGAGCTGTGCGGCGGCACGCACGTGCACAACACCGCCCAGCTGGGCCTGGTGAAGCTGCTCGGCGAGTCCTCCATCGGCTCCGGAGTGCGCCGTATCGAGGCCCTGGTGGGCGTGGACGCCTACAACTTCCTCGCCCGGGAGCACACGGTCGTCGCCCAGCTCCAGGAGCTGATCAAGGGCCGCCCGGAGGAGCTTCCGGAGAAGGTCTCCGCCATGCTCGGCAAGCTGAAGGACGCCGAGAAGGAGATCGAGAAGTTCCGCGCCGAGAAGGTCCTCCAGGCCGCCGCCGGTCTCGCCGAGTCCGCCAAGGACGTCCGTGGCGTTGCCGTCGTGACCGGTCAGGTCCCGGACGGCACCACCGCCGACGACCTGCGCAAGCTGGTCCTCGACGTACGCGGACGCATCCAGGGCGGCCGGGCCGCCGTGGTCGCCCTGTTCACGGTGGCGAACGGCAAGCCGCTGACGGTCATCGCCACCAACGAGGCCGCCCGCGAGCGCGGCCTGAAGGCCGGCGACCTGGTCCGCACGGCCGCCAAGACCCTCGGTGGCGGCGGTGGCGGCAAGCCGGACGTCGCCCAGGGCGGCGGCCAGAACCCGGCCGCCATCGGTGACGCCGTGGACGCCGTCGAGCGCCTCGTCGCCGAGACGGCCAAGTAGGAGACGGTAGAGAACATGCGCAGAGGACGTCGCCTCGCGATCGACGTCGGGGACGCCCGCATCGGGGTCGCCTCGTGCGACCCCGACGGGATCCTCGCCACCCCGGTCGAGACGGTCCCGGGGCGTGACGTCCCCGCAGCTCAGCGGCGGTTGAAGCAACTCGTCGAGGAGTACGAGCCGATCGAGGTCGTGGCCGGCCTGCCGCGCTCCCTCAAGGGGGGCGAGGGGCCGGCCGCTATCAAGGTCCGCGGTTTCGTCCAGGAACTGGCGCGCATGATCGCCCCGGTTCCGGTGAGGCTCCTGGACGAACGCATGACGACGGTGACGGCCACTCAGGGGCTGCGCGCCTCGGGCGTGAAGTCCAAGAAGGGCCGGTCCGTCATCGACCAGGCAGCGGCCGTGGTGATCCTGCAACAGGCGCTTGAATCCGAACGGGTGTCAGGTAAAGCACCCGGCGAAGAGGTCGAAGTGGTCATCTGATCGCGATACGGTAACGTTCCGCGCGATGCGGCGGCATTCGAACAGCCCCCGCACAGCAAGAGGCGGAACGGGAGCCGAGCCGGAAGCCGCGTGACCGCCGCCTCGCGGCTCTAGGGGATCGATGACTGAGTATGGCCGGGGCCAAGGCTCCGAACCGTGGCATCCGGATGACCCGTTGTACGGGGACGGCGGATGGGATGGACAGCAGGCCCAGCAGGGTCAGCAGTCCCCTTACGGCGGCCAGCCGCAGCACTACCCGCAGCAGCAGCCGCAGTACGGCGACTGGGGCACCGGTGAGCAGGCCGGATACGGCCAGGCGCAGCAGCAGTACCCCTACGACCAGCAGCAGTACGCGGCACACCCCCAGGGCCATCAGCAGCACCCCGGTCAGCAGGACCCCGGCCACCCGCAGGACCAGGGATATCACCAGCAGCAGTACGGCGACGGCGGTTGGTCCGACGACCCCCACCAGCAGCACGTCTCCTATCCCGGTGACCCCTCGGACTCCTACGGACAGCAGGCCGGGGCGTACGACGCGGGCCGGCAGGACCACTACGGCACGCCCGACGCCTACCCGCCCCCCGAGCCGCCCGGGCACCGGCAGGGCGAGCCCGAGCCGGAGACGGACTGGGACCCCGGCCCCGACCAGGGGGAACACGCGTTCTTCGCGGGGGGTGACGACGAGGACGACGAGCCGGGGGACCGCCGCGGACGCGGCGACCAGCGCGGTCGCGGCGGCAAGCCGAAGAAGCGGCGCAACGGCATGGCCTGCCTGGTGGTCGTCCTGGTCCTCGGCGGCGGCCTGGCGGGCGTGAGCTACGTCGGCTACCAGTTCTATCAGGATCGTTTCGGCGACGCCCCGGACTTCGCGGGGGACGGCAACGGGCAGACGGTGACCGTCGAGATCCCCAAGGGCGCGGGCGGTTACACGATCGGCCAGGTCCTGAAGTCCGCCGGGGTCGTCAAGAGCGTCGACGCCTTCGTCTCGGCCCAGTCCGAGAACCCCGACGGCAAGACCATCCAGGACGGCGTCTACACGCTGCAGAAGCAGATGTCGGCCGCGAGTGCGGTCGAACTGATGCTCAGTCCCAGGAGCCGTGACAACCTGATCATCGCCGAGGGCAAGCGCAACGCCGACATCTACCGGCTCATCGACCAGCGACTGAAGGTCAAGGCAGGCACCACGGCCGCGGTCGCCAAGAAGGACTACAAGAAGCTCGGACTGCCCGCCTGGGCGCAGAACCACCCGGACGTCAAGGACCCGCTGGAAGGGTTCCTCTACCCCTCCAGCTACGGCGTGAAGGAGGGGCAGAAGCCCGAGGCCGTACTGAAGCAGATGGTCGAGCGGGCTGCCCAGAACTACCAGAAGATCGGTGTGGAGGAGAAGGCCGAGGGTCTCGGCCTCGACGGCCCGTGGCAGCTGATCACGGTGGCGAGCCTGGTCCAGGCCGAGGGCAAGACCCACGACGACTTCCGGAAGATGGCCGAGGTGGTCTACAACCGCCTCAAGCCCACCAACACGGAGACCTACCAGTTGCTCCAGTTCGACTCGACCTTCAACTACCTGAAGAACGAGAGCAACATCCACATCAGCGAATCCGAGATCAACAGCAACAAGGACCCGTACAACACGTACACCAACAAGGGTCTGCCGCCGGGGCCGATCGGCAACCCGGGGGACGTCGCGCTGCAGGCGGCCCTGAAGCCGACGAAGGACGGATGGATCTACTTCGTGGCGACCGACGGTGTGAGCAAGACCGAGTTCGCGAAGACGCACGCGCAGTTCCTGAAGTTGAAGGAAAAGTTCGATGCCAGCTCCGGTAACTGACATCCGCCGTGCCGCGGTGCTCGGCAGCCCCGTCGCCCACTCCCTCTCTCCGGTACTGCACCGCGCGGCGTACGCCGAGCTGGGGCTGACCGGCTGGTCGTACGACCGCTTCGAGGTCGACGAAGCGACGCTGCCCGGGTTCGTGGACAAGCTCGGGCCCGAGTGGGCCGGGTTGTCGCTCACCATGCCGCTGAAGAGGGCCGTCATTCCGCTGCTGGACGAGGTCAGCGAGACGGCGGCCTCCGTGGAGGCGGTCAACACCGTCGTGTTCACCGAGGGCGGGCGGCGCGTCGGAGACAACACGGACATCCCCGGTATCGTCGCCGCGCTGCGCGAACGCGGCATCGGACAGACCGAATCCGCCGCCATCCTCGGGGCCGGTGCCACGGCCTCCTCCGCGCTGGCCGCACTCGCCAGGATCTGCACCGGCGAGATCGTCGTCCATGTGCGCAGTGAGACCCGGGCGGCCGAGATGCGTGAGTGGGGCAAGCGGCTGGACGTCGACGTGCGGATCGCCGACTGGTCGGACGCCGAGCAGGCGCTGACTGCCCCTCTGGTGATCGCCACGACGCCCGCGGGAGCCACGGACGCGCTGGCCTCCGCCGTCCCCGAGCGGCCGGCCACGCTCTTCGACGTGCTCTACGACCCGTGGCCGACCGCACTGGCCGCGCGCTGGTCGGCTCATGGGGGTGCGGTGGTCAGCGGACTCGACCTCCTGGTTCACCAAGCCGTTCTCCAGGTGGAACGGATGACGGGCATTTCACCGGCTCCCCTGACGGCGATGCGAACAGCCGGAGAACGTGCTCTCTCAGCCGGGTGAAACACCGCGACCGCCTGTTTTCGGTCAACGCGCCGAATGTGGAAATACCTAGTTGATCACTCCCTCTCCTGGTCGCTAGCTTGTGGCCGCAGAGTAAATCACGGGAGGGGAATGAAAATGCGCAGGCATCTCACGTCGATCGCGCTGGCCGTCGGTCTGGCGGGAGCGATGGGCCTCGCCTCGGCGACGCCCGCTGTGGCTGCGGCCTCGACGCCTGAAGCGGCATGCGGCTCCGGGTACCAGGTTCTCGAATCCCGCACGGTGGGATTCGACAAAAGCACCAGGAAGCCCGCAGCCCGGGTCTCACTGCTGTACAACGCGTCGAGCGGCTACAACTGCGTGGTGACCATGCACATCAATGGTTATGTCGGAGTCAGCGCCCTGACGGAGGCGGGAATTCTGGTCGAGGGTGGCAGCTGGAAGCGGGACAAGGCCGACTACAGCTATTACGCGGGCCCCGTCTATGTCCAGGCCTCCAATAAGTGCGTGAAGTACACCGGCGGCATCGAGTACGTGGACAACGGTGTTTTCTGGGACAGCTACACGAGCGGGTTCGGCCACTGCGGCTGACGCTCTCGTGAGACGCCCGCGGCACCCTCCGCTCCGTGAGGGTGTCGCGCACGTCCCCGCTCGGCCCGATCCCTGTCCGTCACGCGGACCGATTCCGGTCCGCCCGCCTCGACGTGGGAGGATCGGAAGCGGCGGACCGGGGCCGCGCACCCGGTCGGGCCGTCGCCGTACGCGAGGACGTGCGTACGCAGGGCAGTACCAGGGCGCGAGCACTGAGGAGCACCGTTGAGCAGGTTGCGCTGGCTGACCGCGGGTGAGTCCCACGGTCCCGCACTCGTGGCGACGCTGGAGGGCCTTCCCGCCGGCGTGCCGATCACCACGGACATGGTGGCGGACCATCTCGCGAGGCGGCGGCTGGGCTATGGCCGCGGTGCCCGGATGAAGTTCGAGCGCGACGAGGTCACCTTCCTGGGCGGGGTGCGGCACGGTCGCACGCTGGGTTCGCCGGTGGCGATCATGGTGGGCAACACCGAGTGGCCCAAGTGGGAGCAGGTCATGGCGGCCGACCCGGTCGACCCGGAAATCCTTCGAGGTCTGGCCCGCAACGCCCCGCTGACCCGCCCGCGCCCGGGCCACGCCGATCTCGCGGGTATGCAGAAGTACGGCTTCGACGAGGCCCGCCCGATCCTGGAGCGCGCCTCGGCCCGCGAGACCGCCGCCCGGGTGGCGCTCGGCGCGGTGGCCCGTTCCTACCTGAAGGAGACCACCGGCGTCGAGATCGTCTCCCATGTGGTGGAGCTGGCCTCGGCCAGGGCGCCGAAGGGTGTGTACCCGGCGCCGGGTGATGTGGAGCGGCTGGACGCTGACCCGGTGCGCTGTCTGGACGCGGACGCCTCGAAGGCGATGG
>NZ_JBEOTZ010000021.1:0-153375 GCF_040303825.1 Streptomyces sp. NPDC094143 | reverse complement strand
CTGCGCGGGGGGCGGGGGGTGGGGCGGGTGGGGGGCGGGGGGGGGGGGGTGCCCGTGGGGGGGGCGCGCGCCGGCGGGGGCCGCGCGCCCCCGCTTCGTGTGTGCGGGCGTTCCGCCGCGTCGGGTCAGCCCTGCTGGAACAGCTCGGCCGGCAGCGGCTTGAGGAGAGCGTAGAGGTCGTCCGTGATGGGGCGGTCCCAGGCGGCGATGGTCACCAGGACGTTGTCGCTGCGGTCGAACTGCACGCAGGAGATCCGGCTCTCGGAGAGCTTGACCCGGCGCACGATCAGGAGATTGTCGCCCTGCATCACCGGCACGTCCTCGGTGCCGACGACGGTGACCTCCTCGTCGTTCTCCAGCGCCAGCAGGAGCTGCGCCACCTCGAAGGGGACCTCGCCCTCGGGGACCTCGCGGGCCGGGGAGCCCTCCGGCAGATTGCCGATGATCATGGCGGGCCCACGGCCGCCGAACAGGTCGTAGCGCAGGAAGACGCCCTGGCAGGTGCCGTCGGGCGCGGGCAGCAGTCCCGCACCGAGGTTGCCGGGCCAGTCGCCCGGGTCCATGGCCAGTACGTCGAAGTCGGGCCCGGCGGGCGTGGCGCTGCGGCGGCGGAGGAACGACATGTCGCCATGGTACGTGCCCGGGCCTGCGACGTGTCGGGCGGGCGGCGCCTCGTTCGGGCCGGACCGCCGCCCGGTGCCGGCGGCGGTGGCGGGCGGTCCGGGCGCGGTTGCCGCGGGACGGCTGGCATCACTGCCGGCGGGGGTGGTCCTTGGGGAAGTACCGCTCGCAGCGCGGCGCGTGGCGGGCCCGCGGCCGGTCGCGGCCGGGGCTCGCGAGGAACGCGATCACGGCCGGCGCGAGGGCCGCAGCAGGGTCGGTCCCGGCCCGGGCGGGCCGGTGGCGGACGACCGCGCGGTGTCCTCGGGCCGGTCCGGGACGGGCACGGTGGGGGTGCGGGACGCCGCCTCTTTCAGCAGCCGCACGGCTTCGGCGCGGGCATCGGCCGGGCGGCGTCGGCGGGAATGCGGGGATGGGTGTACCGGGGCGCCCGGCCCGGGCGAAGAGCGCGCGCACGGCGGTACGCAGCTCGCGGAGGGCGGTGAGCTGTGCGGCGTCGGCGGTGACACCGCATCCAGCCCCTTCCTCCTGTGCTCGCCGCGCCGGGCCGTGCGGGGCGGCGCGGTCGGCCTCCGTGAGGATCTCGGGGTGGGTCCGCACCCAGGCGGTCAGGTCCTCCCGGGGGTCGGGTCCTCCCGGGTGGTCAGCTCGTCGGTGACACCTTCGTCGCCGCCGGGCCGGACGGTGAGGGCGAGGTGCGGGGCGAGCCGGGCGTCCCTGCTGATCGGTTCCCGCGCGGCGCCGATGAGAGGCGAGGCCGTGGCCATCACCCCTGGTCAGTCCTCCGGCGGTGCGGGAGGGATCACCGCCACGGGACTCGCGGCGTGCAGCAGCACGGCCTGGGTGACCGAGCCCATCATCCGGGCGGGTGCCAGCAGGTGCCGCCGGTGACGGCCCACGACGACGAGGTCGGCGTCCCGGGAGGCGGCGACGAGGTGCCCGGCCGCGTCCCCCGCCGCCGGGAGGGGCTCGACCTCCACGCCGGGGTGCCGCTCGCGGTGGGGGGCGAGGAAGCCCTCGGCGAGGACCCGGGCCTCGTCCTCGACGACGTCCTGGTCGACGACCGGCGGGGGCATCTCCCCGGGCAGCATCCAGGGCTGCGCGGGCCACGGGTAGGCGGCGACCGCCTGGAGCCGGACCCCGCGCCGGGCGGCCTCGGCGAAGGCGAACTCCAGCGTGGCGTCGTCGGGGCCGTCGACCTTCAGCCCGACGACCACGCGCGGGGCGGGTCCGGCCGGTACCTCGCCGTGGACCTCGCGTCCGGGCGGGGGGACGACGACGACGGGGCACTCGGCGTCGCGGGCGGTGGCCAGACTGGTGGAGCCGAGCAGCAGGCTGGCGAAGCCGCCGCGGCCCCGGGAACCGAGCACCAACAGCTGGGCGCCGGCGCCCAGTTCGGGCAGGACCACGCCGGTCGCGCCCTCCAGGCCGGTGTACTCGGTGTCCGGCAGGCCGGTGCGGTCCGCCAGATGGGCGCGGACCCGGTCGAGGACGGGGTCCTGTCGCGGGTCGGCGGGCCCGGCGGCGAGGACTTCGGGCGGGGCCCAGTGGGCGTACTGGCGCACGTGCGCCACGCGCAGCGGGGCCGAGCGTCTCAGGGCCGCGTCGACGGCCCACTCCAGGGCGCGCAGGCTGTCGTCCGAACCGTCGACCGCCGCGACGACCGGCAGGGTGCTCATGGGTTCCTCACTTCCCGGTGACGACCGTCCCCTCCCCGGTGCCAGCCTGGCCCAGGGGCCGGGCGAGGGAGGCTGCCTCGGGTCGCGTGTCCGGAAAACGCGGGCGGAACACCCCCGGATCGGCCGCGGCCCACGGCCGCCCGGGACGGTTCGCGCCCTGCCGTCAGGTGAGGTCGAACTCCCCTTCCCGCGCTCCCGAGACGAACGCGCCCCACTCGGCGGGCGTGAAGATCAGGGAAGGGCTCTCGGGTCGGGCACTGTTCCGCATGGCGATGAAGCCCTCCACGAAGGCGATCTGCACATCCCCCAGGCCGCGGCTGCTGGACTGCCACTGTGCCTTGCTGAGGTCCAGGTCCGGCTTGTCCCAGCCCATGAGCGGTCGCTGCTGGGTGGTGGTGTCGGCCACGTCCGTGCTCCTCCCGATTGCGTCGTCCGCGGCCAGCCTAGCGATCGCGTCCCACGGCCGACAGAGCACGTGAGCGGGACCTTTCAGGAGTCCGGCGGCCGTGCTCCCACGAGCCACATGGCGAAGATCACGGGCGAGGTGCGGCGGTCGCCGGGCGGCGAGGCGGACTACCGGTGGGCGCGGGAGGTCGCGGCGGCTGCGGACGGGTGATTCACCGGCCCGGCGATTGAACCCCGGGTGACGTACGGACGTACTGGTGGTGGCAGGCTCGGCATTGGGCTCTGTTTGCCATGCCATCGCACGACCGCACGGAAGGACCACCGGGTGTCGCTCTTCACTCGCCCCCACCAGCAGCCGGACAGGACCGAGGGCGGGGCGGAACCGGACGACGACACGGGGGCGCCGGAGTTCCGGCCGGAGAAGAACGCCGACACCGCCGACCGCGACGGAACTCCGGAGGCAGCACCTGACCGTGACGCGGCCCCGACACCGCGCGGGGCCTCTCGCGACGACACCGGGACGTCCGGCCGGGACGACGACAGCGACGCGGCACACGGAAGTGACGACAGCGACGCGGCACACGGAAGTGACGAGACCGACGCGGCACACGGAAGTGACGAGTCCGACGCCGCGGCCCCAGGCGGCGGCACCGACGGGGCGGAGCCGCAGGACGGCCCGGTCCCCGCCGGACCACAGCACGACCCGGCAGTCGCTAGCCCGCAGCACGACCCGGCCGCAGCTGGGCCGCAGGGCACGACCGGCGGCGCCCGCGAGCCGCAGGGCGTTGCGCAGGCGGCCGAGCCGCACGGTGGTCCGCGTGCGGCCGAGCCGCAGAGCCTTCCTGGCACGGCGGAGCCGGACAGCGGTCCGGCCCCGGCCAAGACCCAGGACACGACCGTCACCGCTGCGCCGCTCAGCGCCGCACACCGGGAGGGCGGCCCGCCGCAGCCGGCCGCCGAGAACACCCCGGGCCCCGCGGCGAGCGCGGTCCGGCCCGGCTGGTTCGGGTGGCGGCGGCGTTACCCGCGGGCCGCCCGGGGTGTCTCCGTGGGCACGAGCGTCCTGGCCGGGGCGCTCGTGGTGTTCGCGCTGCTCGTGCCCAACCGGATCGAGCGGATCGAGCTCGCCTCGTTCGTGCGGATCCCGGCCGAAGGAGTGCTGCTCGCGGGACTGCTGCTCGCGCTCCCCGCGCGGCCCCGGCGGATCACGGCGGTCGTGACGGGCGCGTTCCTCGGGCTGATCACGATCCTGAAGTTCGTCGACATGGGCTTCTACCAGGTGCTGGCCCGGCCGTTCGACCTGGTCCTGGACTGGATCCTCATCGAGCACGCCACCGACTTCCTGCGGGAGACCTTCGGCCGGACCGGCCAGGTGCTGGCCGTGATCGGCGTGATCGTCCTGTTCGTCGCCGTGCTCGCGCTCACGACGCTCGCGGTGGTGCGGCTGACGAACCTCATGGTGCGGCACCGGCCCGTCGCCGCCCGTACGACACTGATCCTCGGCACGGCGTGGATCACCTGCATGACCCTGGGCGTGCAGCTCGGCACGGTACCGATCGCCACCAAGGGCAACGCCGAGTTCATCGGCAACCGCGTGGAGCAGGTCCGCGCGGGCCTCAAGGACGCCCGTGTCTTCGAGCGGCAGGCCGCCGTGGACGCCTTCGCGAAGACCCCGCCCGACCGGTTGCTGACCGGACTGCGCGGCAAGGACGTTCTGTTCACCTTCATCGAGAGCTACGGCCGGGTGGCGATCGACGACCCGGCGATGGCGGAACAGACCGACGCGGTGCTCAAGGAGGGCACCGGCAGACTGAAGGCGGCCGGGTTCGAGTCGCGCAGCGGCTGGCTGCGGTCGCCGGTGACGGGCGCGGGCAGCTGGCTGGCCCACTCGACCTTCCTGTCCGGGCTGTGGATCAAGAACCAGCAGCGGTACCGCAGTCTGACCACGAGCGATCGCATGACGCTGACCAAGTACTTCGGCAGGACGGGTGCCTGGCGGACCGTCGGTATCGTGCCGGGCGTGCGGCGGGCCTGGCCCGAAGGCAAGTTCTTCGGCCTGGACCACATCTACGACTCCGAGCACCTCGGCTACCACGGGCCGTACTTCAGCTGGACGCCCGTGCCCGACCAGTTCAGCCTGGAGGCCTTCCAGCGCCTGGAGCACGGCAAGGAGAACCGTGAGCCGATCATGGCGGAGATCATCCTGGCCTCCAGCCACAACCCCTGGTCGCCCCTCGCGCGGATGATCGACTGGGAGGACCTCGGCGACGGCTCGGTGTTCCACCGGATCAAGAAGGAGGGCACCGACCCGGCCGAGGTCTGGAAGGACCCGGAGAAGGTGCGCGCCGAGTACCGCAAGGCCATCGAGTACTCGATCCGCAGCCTCACCGAATGGATGGAGCGCTACGGCGACGAGGACACGGTGCTGGTCTTCCTCGGCGACCACCAGCCGGTGCCGACCGTCACCGCCGGGGACACCGGCAAGGACGTGCCCGTCACGATCGTCGCCCACGACGAGAAGGTCCTGGACCGGGTCGCCGACTGGGGCTGGAGCGACGGCCTCAAGCCGGCCCCGGACGCGCCGAGGTGGGGCATGGACAAGTTCCGCGACCGTTTCATGACGGCGTACGGTCCGCGGGGCTGAGGCGGGCCACCACTGCCACGCGGCGGCCGCTCGGCCGACAGCCGCTGCGGGCGGTGGGCCGGTCAGGCGAAGAAGGCCGCCACGCGACGCGTGAACCACTCCGGGTCGTCGAGCCACGGGTAGTGCCCCGCGCCCGGCTGCACCACGCACTCGGCGTGCGGGAAGACGCCGGCGGTGCGGCGGGCCAGGGCCGGGGCCGGTCCGCCGTCGGCCCCGCCGGCCAGGACGAGCACCGGGGCGGTCAGCCGCGCCAGGGCGCCGCGGGTCGCCTCCGGGTCGTAGGCGCCGTCACCGCCGTAGACGTCGGCCGCCTCGTCGTTGGTCTCGGCCTCATCGCGGTCCGCGTGGGCTCGGGCGGTGTCGTCCCAGCGCCCGTGGAAGAACGGCACGAACACCGGGTCGAAGTCGCCCGAACCGTCCAGCCAGGCCTCGAACGCCGGGAACGCGTCCGCGAACCAGGGCTCCGAGGCCCTGAGCCGGGCCGCCGTGCGCCGGTCGTCGGCCGTCGCGGGCCACCCCAGTGCCCAGGGGGTGGCGGTGACCAGCGCCAGCCGTGCGATCCGCTGCGGGTACCGGGCCGCGTAGAGCAGGGCGAGACTGCCGCCCGCCGAGTGCGCGAGCAGGTCCATCCGCTCCAGGCCGAGATGGAGCCGCAGCGCCTCGACGTCGTCCACGAGCCGGTCACAGCGGTACGTGGCCGGATCCGCGGGCACCTCGGACTCCCCGGTGCCGCGCAGATCGAGCAGCACCAACCGCCGGTGGGCGTCCAGTCCGCCGAGGTTCCCCAGGTAGGCGGAGGCCCGCATGGGGCCGCCGGGCAGCACGATCAGCGGCTCACCCTCGCCGCGCACGTGGAAGGCGAGTCGGGTCCCGTCCGGGGCGTCGAATACCGGCACGCCGTCGATCCTGGCGCCCGGGGCCGGTCCGGCACAAGCGGGATCTCCGGCCGGGTTAGACCGTGCCCTTCCCGAGTTCGTCCCTGAGCCGGCGCTTGAGGATCTTTCCGCTGGCGTTGCGCGGGAGTTCGTCGACGAACATCACGCGCTTCGGCGCCTTGAAGGGCGTGAGCCGCTCGCGGACGTGGTCGATCAGCTCCGCCTCCGTGACGTCCGCGCGGGGGACGACGATCGCCGTCACGGCCTCGATCCAGCGTTCGTCGGGCAGGCCCACGACGGCCGCCTCGGCGACGGCGGGGTGCGTGTACAGGGCGTCCTCGACCTGGCGGGAGGCGATGACGACTCCGCCGGAGTTGATGACGTCCTTCACGCGGTCGACGATCGTGTAGTAGCCGTGCGCGTCGCGCACCGCGAGGTCGCCGGAGCGGAACCAGCCGTCGCGGAAGGCCTCGGCGGTCTCCTCGGGCTTGTCCCAGTAGCCCTCGCACAGTTGCGGGGAACGGTAGACGATCTCGCCCGGGGTGCCGTCGGGAACGTCGTCGCCGTTCTCGTCGACCACCCGGGCGTCGACGAACAGGACGGGCCGGCCGCAGGAGTCCATGCGGCCCTTGTGCTCCTGAGGGCCGAGGACGGTCGCCAGGGGGCCGATCTCGCTCTGGCCGAAGCAGTTGTAGAAGGCGAGCCCCGGCAGACGCCCCGTCAGCCGTTCGAGGACCGGGACCGGCATGATCGACGCCCCGTAGTAGGCCTTGCGCAGGCCGCTCAGATCGCGGGTGGCGAAGTCGGGGCGGTGGGACAGGGCGATCCACACGGTCGGCGGGGCGAACAGGCTGTCGACGCGGCCCGCTTCGACGAGGTCGAGGAGCCGGTCGCCGTCGGGTGCGTCGAGGATGATGTTCGTCGCGCCGACGGCGAGGTAGGGCAGCAGGAAGACGTGCATCTGCGCCGAGTGGTACAGCGGCAGCGCGTGCGCGGGACGGTCGCCTGCGCTCAGGTCGAGGGCGGTGATCGCGCTCAGGTACTCGTGCACCAGGGCCCGGTGCGTCATCATCGCGCCCTTGGGCAGAGCGGTCGTCCCGGACGTGTACAGCAGTTGCACGAGGTCCTCGGTGCGCGGCTCGGGCCCGTCGTACACCGGCGCCCGGTCCAGCCGCGCGAGCAGCGAGTCGCCGGCGTCGCGCAGGGGCAGCGTCGGCACTCCGCCGGGGAGGCGGCCGGCCAGGTCCGGGTCGGCGAGGACCAGGGAGCTGCCCGACTGGCCGAGGACATAGGCGAGGTCGTCGCCGGTGAGGTTCTGGTTGACGGGGACGTGGACCAGGCCCGCGCGGGCGCAGGCCAGGAAGGCGATCAGGTAGGCGTCGGAGTTGTGGCCGTAGGCGCCGACCCGGTCACCCGGCGCGAGCCCCTGGCCGAGGAGGACGCTCGCCGCGCGGGAGACGGCGAAGTCGAGTTCGTCGTACGTCCAGGTGCGGTCGCCGTACTCGACCGCGACGCGCGCCGGGGTGCGCCGGGCGCTGCGCCGCAGGACTCCGTCGACCGTGCTGCCGTGTCCGGGCCTCGTCATGACACATGATCCTCGGGTCACCGCCGGGGGAGGTCAAGGACCCCACCGCGGCCCGTGGTCGGCTCGATCGGCACCGTCGGCGCCGGCGGGCTCAACCTCACCACGGTCCTCAGGCGTCCGCTGTCATGGAACCGACAGCCGGGGGCACGCACGCGGACGCCCGGCCGGACCTTTCCCCGACGGAGCCGGGAGGCACGATGCGCACCCGCTGGAGACGACTCGTTCTCGGGGCCACGGCCCTGTTCACGGCCGCGTCCGCGTTACCCGCGGCAGCCGCCCAGGACCGGGAGCGAGCGGAGCAACATCCGTCCCACGGCGGCCTGTCCGCCGTCATCCGCTACACCGAGTACGGCATCCCGCACATCCTGGCGAGGAACTACGCCGGTCTGGGCTTCGGCACCGGCTGGGCGCAGGCCGCCGACGAGGTCTGCACGCTGGCCGACGGGTTCGTGACCCTGCGGGGCGAGCGGTCCCGGTACTTCGGCGCCGACGCGCCCGCCGGCGGCGACCTCTCGGCGGCCCGTACCAACCTCGCCAGCGACCTGTACTTCCGCGGTGTGCGGGAGTCCGGCACCGTGGAACGCCTCCTGGAGAAGCCGGCGCCGGTGGGTCCGAGCCGTGAGGTCCGGGACCTGATGCGCGGCTGGGCGGCCGGGTACAACGCCTGGCTGAGGCAGCGGAGGATCACGGACCCCGCCTGCGCGGACGCCTCCTGGGTCCGGCCGGTCACCGAAGCCGACGTGGCCGCGCGCGGGCTCGCCATCGCCTCCGTGTCCGGCGCGGGCCGTTTCGCGGACACGATCACGGCGGCGCGGCCGCCGTCCGGACCGGCCCCGGCCACCCCGTCCGCGCGGGCCGCCGGCGTGCCCGACGCGAGGGCCGTGGCACGGGCGGCCGGGGAACTGTGGGGCGACCCGGGCATGGGCTCCAACGCGGTCGCCTTCCGCGGCGACACCACGGCGAACGGCCGCGGGCTGCTGCTGGGCAACCCGCACTACCCGTGGCAGGGCGGGCGGCGGTTCTGGCAGTCGCAGCAGTCGATCCCCGGTGAGCTGAACGTCTCCGGCGGCACCCTGCTCGGCCTTCCGGTGGTCTCCATCGGGTTCAACGCACAGGTGGCGTGGAGCCACACCGTCTCGACCGGCGTTCCGGCCAACCTCCACCGGTTGACGCTGGATCCGGCCGACCCCACGGCCTATCTCGTGGACGGCAGGCCGGAGCGGATGAGGAAGCGGACCGTGACGGTCGCCGTGCGGGACGGCGCGCCGGTGACCCGCACCCAGTGGTGGACACGCTACGGCCCCGTCGTCACCTCCCTCAGCGCCCAGGTGCCGCTGCCGTGGACGGCCACGACGGCGTACGCCCTGCACGACCCGAACGCCGGGAACCTGCGCTTCGCCGACACCTCCCTCGGCTTCGGCAAGGCCCGGTCCACGGCCGGCGTCCTCGCCGCCCTCGCCCGGCATCAGGGTCTGCCCTGGGTGAACACGATCGCCGCCGACCGGGCGGGCCACTCCCTCTACACCCAGTCGCAGGTGCTGCCCCGCATCACCGACGAGTTGGCCGAGCGCTGCTCGACCGAGCTCGGCAGGAGCACGTACCCGGCGTCCGGCGTCGCGATCCTCGACGGCTCACGCGGCGACTGCGCCCTCGGCAGTGATCCGGACGCCGTCGTGCCGGGCATCTTCGGGCCGGGGAGGATGCCGACCCTGGAGGACGCGCCGTACGTGGCGAACATGAACGGCACGCCGTGGATGACCAACGCCGACCGGCCGCTCACCGGCTACGAGCGGATCTTCGGCACGGTGGGCACGCAACTCGGGCTGCGCACCCGCGGAGGCATCGAGGACGTCGAGGCGATGGCGGACCGGGGCGGCCTGACCGTACGCGACCTGCAGCGGCAGCAGTTCGCCAACCGGGTGCCCGCGGGCGACCTCGCCGCGGCGGACGTCGCCCGGGCCTGTGCCGCGCTGCCCGGTGGCTCGGCCGTCGGCAGCGACGGCACGGCCGTCGACGTCTCCCGGGCGTGCGGGGTGCTGGAGGCGTGGGACCGCACGATGGGCACCGGGAGCCGGGGGGCGCTGCTCTTCGACCGGCTCTGGCGCAGGCTCGAACCGGCGGTGCCGGCCGAGCGGTTGTGGAAGGTGCCCTTCTCGGCGGCGGACCCCGTGCGCACGCCACGCGCGCTGAACTCGGACGCCCCCGGGGTCGCCACCGCCCTCGCGGACGCGGTGGCGGAGCTGCGGGCCGCGGGCATCGCGCTCGACGCGCCGCTCGGCGCGCACCAGTTCGTCGTACGCGACGGCAAGCGTCTGCCGATGCCGGGCGGTGCGGGGCGGCTCGGCGTGTGGAACGTGATCGAGCCGACGTGGAACGCCGCCGCGGGCGGCTACGCGGAGGTGCCGTTCGGGACCAGCCATCTGCAGGCCGTGGGCTGGGACGGCGGCGGCTGCCCGGTCGCGCGCACGCTGCTGACGTACTCCCAGTCGTCGAACCCCGCGTCGCCGCACTCCGCGGACCAGACCCGGCTGTTCTCGGGTGAGAAGTGGGTGACGTCGCGCTTCTGCGAGAAGGACATCCTGTCCTCGCCGCAGCTGAAGGTGGTTCAGGTGCGCGAGCGCCGCTGATCGGCGTGCGAGGGGTGCCGCTCCCGGTGGGGCGGCGCCCCGTCTCGCGCGCGGGCGGTGCCGCCGCGTCCCCTCACACGGGCCGGGTCCGCCCGGATCGACTCGCGCGGCGGGCTTGCCCGGCCCTCGGCCGGTTCGCGGAGGTGTGCGGCGGACATACTCCCGGGGGACGCGCGAGATGGCTGAGGCGAAGGGGTGCGCGGTGACCGACAGACCGGCGAACGGCGAACTGACCCGGCGTCAACTCGGCCGGGCGGGACTGGCCCTGGGCGGCGCGCTCGCCCTCGCACCGCTGCCGGCCGGACCGGCCGGAGCCACCCCGGCGGCCGGAGGCCCGCGGCCCACCCTGCGGCACGGCTCCGCCGCCCGCGCCGGGCTGCTCGCCTCCCACCTGCGCCGCCTCGTCACCGACGCCGAGGCGTTCCTCGGCCCCTCCCCCACGCACCCCTGGTACGCGGGCGCCGTCCTCCTCGCCGGACGCGGCGGCACCGTCGCGCTGCACCGGCCCATCGGCACGGCGGTGCGCTACCGGGCCTACGACGAGAAGACCGGCACCGGTGTGGAGTTCCCGCCGGACCGGCAGATCCCGATGGCCGCGGACACCGTCTTCGACCTGGCGTCGGTGTCCAAGCTGTTCACGTCGATCCTCGCCGTGCAGCAGATCGAGCGGGGCGCGCTGGACCTGGAGGCTACGGTCGCCTCGTACCTGCCGGACTTCGGGCGGGCCGGCAAGCAGGACATCACGATCCGTCAGCTGCTCACGCACACCTCGGGGTTCCGGGCCTGGATCCCGCTGTACAGCGCGCCCACGTACGAGGAGAAGCTCCGGCGCATCTGGGACGAACAGCCGGTCAGCGCGCCCGGCACGGCCTATCTGTACTCGGACCTCAATCTCATCTCGCTGCAGCTCGTCCTGGAGCGGATCACGGGCCGCGCCCTGGACACGCTGCTGCGGGAGGAGATCACCGCGCCGCTCGGCCTGCGCCGCACCCGCTACAACCCGCCCGCCTCCTGGCGACCCAAGATCGCGGCGACGGAGGACGCGCGCCCGCCGTGGTCCGGCCTGGACCGGGGCCTGGTGTGGGGTGAGGTGCACGACGAGAACGCCTTCTCCCTGGGCGGGGTCGCGGGCCACGCCGGCGTCTTCTCCGACGCGTGGGACCTCGCGGTCCTCGGCCGCACGCTGCTCAACGGCGGTGTCTACGGAGAGGCGCGCATCCTGGCGCCGGAGTCGGTGCAGCTGATGTTCACCGACTTCAACACCGCCTTCCCCGGGGACGAGCACGGCCTCGGCTTCGAGCTCTACCAGCACTGGTACATGGGCGCGATGGCCACGCCGCGCAGCGCCGGGCACACCGGCTTCACGGGCACCTCGCTGGTGCTCGACCCGACGACCGACTCGTTCCTCGTCGTGCTCGGCAACTCCGTGCACCCGGTGCGCAGCTGGCGCTCCGGCTCCGCGCCCCGGGTGGCCGCCGCGAACCACCTGGCACGGGCCGTACCGGTCCGTCCCGCGCGCGGCCGCACGGCCTGGTTCTCCGGCATGACGGTCGCCGCGGCGGCGACACTCACCCTCCCCGCGCTCGACACCTCCTCGGGCGGGGCGCGGCTGAGCTGCGCGCTGTGGTGGGACACCGAGCCGAAGGCCGACGTCCTGGTCCTGGAGGCCACCACCGACGGCGGCACGACATGGCGGCCGGTGCCCTGCACGACCTCGCGCCGCGGTGAGGACCCGGTGCCGCGTCCGTCCGGCTCGGTCACCGGCTGGTCCGGCCGCGTCTGGCACCGGCTCACCGCCGGCCTCCCCGCCGCCCGCTCGCTCACCCTGCGCTGGCGGTACACGACGGACCGGCTGTACGTGGGCCGCGGCTGCTACGTGGACGGGCTGCGCGTGGCAGCGGCCGACGGCGTCCTGTTCGACGAGGCACGCCCGGCGGACGCGTCACGGATCGAAGCGGTGGGATGGGCGCCGTCGGCCGACTGAACCGGGATCGGCGTGCGATTCAGCCGGTCGCGCTCTCCAGTACCGCCATGGCCGCGTTGTGCCCCGGCACCCCGCTCACCCCGCCCCCGCGGACCGCGCCCGCCCCGCACAGCAGCACGTTCGGGTGCCGGGTCTCCACACCCCAGCGGCCGGTGCCGTCCTGGGCGTACGGCCAGCTCAGCTCCCGGTGGAAGATGTTGCCGCCGGGCAGGCCCAGGTCGCGTTCCAGGTCGAGCGGGGTCTTCGCCTCGATGCAGGGGCGGCCGTCCGCGTCGGTGGCCAGGCAGTCGGCGAGGGGTTCGGCCAGGTGGGCGTCGAGCTGGGCGAGCGTCGACTTCAGCAGGTCCTCGCGTACGGCGTCGTTGTCCCGCGCGAACAGGCGGGCGGGGGTGTGCAGGCCGAACAGGGTGAGCGTCTGGTAGCCCTGCTCGGCCAGGCCGGGGCCGAGGATCGTCGGGTCGGTGAGGGAGTGGCAGTAGATCTCGGAGGGCGGCGCGGCGGGCGGCTGGCCGGCGGCGGCCTGGGCGTGGGCGGTGGCCAACTGCTCGTAGCCCTCGGCGATGTGGAAGGTCCCGGCGAAGGCCTCGCGCGGGTCGACGGAGCCGTCGCGGAGCCGGGGCAGCCTCGTGAGCAGCATGTTGATCTTGAGCTGGGCGCCCTCGGCGGGGGCGGGCGGCGGGTCGCCGGTCAGGTCGGCGAGGGCCTGTGGTGAGGCGTTCACCAGGACGTGCCGGGCGGCGACGGTGCCCTCGCCGTCGGCGGTGCGGTAGGTGACCTCGGCGGTGCGGCCGTCCGTGGCGACGCGCAGGGCCTCGTGGCCGGTGGCGAGGACGGCACCGGCGGCGCGGGCCGCGTCGGCGAGCGCGTCGGTGAGGGCACCCATGCCGCCGACGGGCACGTCCCAGTCGCCGGTGCCGCCGCCGATCACGTGGTAGAGGAAGCAGCGGTTCTGCTTCAGGGACGGGTCGTGGGCGTCGGCGAAGGTGCCGATGAGCGCGTCCGTGAGGACCACGCCGCGTACCAGGTCGTCGTCGAAGTGTTCCTCGACGGCGACTCCGATCGGCTCCTCGAACAGCGTCCGCCAGGCTTTGTCGTCGTCCAGGCGGTCGCGCAGGTCCTCGCGCGTGGGCAGCGGTTCGGTGAGGGTCGGGAAGATCCGCTGCGCCGCGCGGCCGGTCATGCCGTAGAACTCCTGCCAGGCCCGGTACTCGCTCTCGGAGCCGGTGAGCCGGGCGAAGGCCTCCCTGGTCCGCCGTTCGCCGCCGCCGACGAGGAGGCCGGTGGGGCGGCCGTCGCGTTCGGCGGGGGTGTAGGAGGAGACGGTGCGGGTGCGCACCCGGAAGTCCAGGCCGAGGTCCCGGACGATCTTCTTGGGCAGCAGGCTGACCAGGTACGAGTAGCGCGACAGCCGGGCGTCGACGCCGGGGAAGGGCCGGGTGGACACCGCCGCGCCGCCGGTGTGGTCCAGCCGCTCCAGCACCAGCACGGAGCGGCCGGCCCGGGCCAGGTAGGCGGCGGCGACCAGGCCGTTGTGGCCACCGCCGACGATGACGGCGTCGTACGTGCGGTGTGCGCGAGATCCCAGGGGTGCGGTCATGGTTCTTCGTAACACGGGGTGATCCGGGTCGGCCAGAGATGCCGCGGGGCCCCCGGCGGACGGGGCTGGGCGTTCGGCCTGGGCACGGTACGCCCCGCGGGGAGGCGGCCCGGCCGCTGGAGCCCGGCGCGACCGCCGAGGACGCGGCGCGGTCACCGGGACGCGGCGCGGTCACCGGGGCGCAGCGCGACCGCCGGGACGCGGCACGACCGCCGGGACGCGGCGCGACCGCCGGGACGGGGCACGACCGCCGGGACGCGGTGCGACCGCCGGGACGCGGCACGACCTCCGAGGGCGCAGCGCGACCGCCGGGACGCAGCGCGACCGCCGGACGCGGCGGGCCCTTCCCGTCAGGTCGGGCCTCCCCCCTGCGGCGCGCCTGTCCGGCGGGCACCACAACACCCTCAGTGCCCGAGGTGCCGGCGTCCCGGTGCCGGAGGGCTCAGCGGTCGCCGGAGGCGCGTGGCGTGCCGGGCGGGCGCTGGTCGCGCAGGGTCGCCACCCGGCGGTACAGCTCCGCGGCCTGTGTGGTGTGGCCCAGTTGCTGCAGGCAGTGCGCCTCGTCGTTGCGGCTGGCGAGGGTGTCGGGGTGGTCGACGCCGAGGACGCGCTCGCGGGCCGCGGCCACCCGGCGGTACTCGGTGAGCGCGTCGGCCCAGCGGCCCAGCCAGCCCAGGCCCACGGCGACCTCGCGGCGGCTGACCAGGGTGTCCGGGTGGTCGGGGCCGAGCACCCGTTCGCGGACGGCGCTCACCTCACGGGACTCGGCGAGGGCCTCCGCCCAGCGTCCGAGCCGTCCCAGGTTGACGCACAGCCCGTGCCGGGCGCGCAGGGTCTCCGGGTGGGTGGGGCCCTGGACCCGCCGCCGGTCCTCGGCCAGGGCGGCGTAGAGGTCGAGGGCCTCCGCGCTGCGGCCGAGGCGGCCCAGGCTGATGCCGATCTCGTGGCGCGCGGCGAGCGTGTCGGGGTGGTCGGGGCCGAGAGCCCCGGCACGGGCCTCGGCGACCTCCCGGTACGTCTGGAGCGCCTCGGCCCAGCGGCCCAACTGCCCCAGCGCGTACGCCACTTCGTAGCGGGTGACCAGGGTGTCGGGATGGTCCGGGCCGAGCACCCGGGCGCGGGCGCCGGCCACCTCGCGGGCCATGCGGCAGGAATCCTCCAGGCGGCCGAGGCGGCTGAGGTTGAAGGCGAGATTGTGCCGGCAGCGCAGGGTGTCGGGATGGTCGGGGCCCATCGTGCGCTCCCGCGCGGTGAGGACCGAGGTGTAGACGCGGTGCGCGTCGAACGGGCGGCCGAGCTGGCCGAGCACGTAGGCCATCTCCTGGCGCGCGGCCAGGGTGTCGGGGTGGTCGGCGCCGAGGGTGCGGATCCTGGCCTCGGTGACGTGCTTGTACTCGCGCAGGGCGTCCGGGGCGCGGCCGGTGCGGCTGAGGGTGAAGGCGACCTCGTAGCGGCTGGCGAGGGTGTCGGGGTGGTCGGGGCCGAGCAGGTGCTCGCGCTCGGCGGCGACCGCCCGGTGCACCTCCCCCGCCTCCGTCCAGCGGCCGAGCCGGCCGAGGCTGAGGCCCGCGTTGTGCCGGCCGGCCAGGGCGGTGAGGACCTCGGGGGGCGGGGTGGGCCGCTCCTCGGGAACGGGTTCCTCGACGGGCCCGGTGGCGGGCCGTGCGATCCACTCCCCGGACAGTCCGGCCGCCGGGTCCGGCGGCGCCGTGCGCAGCCCGGTGCCCGCCGCCTTGCGGCCGGTGGTCATGCCCCGCGTCCAGGAGGGCAGCCGGCCCACGCCGGCCAGCGCGTCGGGGGCGGGCCGGGGTGCCACGACGGCCGGCACGTAGACCGGCGCGGCCCGGTGGGCGCTGATTCTCCGCGCCAGCTCGCGGGCGTCGCCGGGCCGGTCGGCCGGTTCCTTGGCGAGCAGGTCGAGGATGACCCGCTCCAGGTACCCGGGCAGTTCGGGGCGGTGCTCGCGCGGCGGCCGGGGCGGGGTGTCGCGGTGTCCGATCAGGATCGCCCAGGCGTCGTCGAGGTCGAACGGCGGTACGCCGGTGGCGATCTCGTACAGGACGCAGCCGAAGGAGTACAGGTCGCTGCGCTGGTCGACCTCGGTGCCGCTGATCTGCTCCGGGGACATGTAGTGCGGGGTGCCCATGGCGATGCCGGTGCCGGTCAGCCGCGAGGTGAAGCCGATGTCGTGGCCGAGGCGGGCGATGCCGAAGTCGCAGATCTTCACCGTGCCGTCGCCGAGCCGCACGATGTTGGCGGGCTTCAGGTCGCGGTGGACGATGGCCTGTTCGTGGCAGTAGGCGAGCGCGGCGGCGACCTGCTCGGCGATCTCCACGACGTCGGCGACCGGCAGCAGGTGCTGTTTGTTGTCCTCCAGCAGCTGGCTGAGGTTGCGGCCGTCCAGCAGCTCCATGACGAGGTAGAGGACGCCGTCGGACTCGCCGAAGTCGTGCACGACGGTGATGCCCCGGTGCTGCAGGGCGGCGGCGACCCGGGCCTCGCGGCGGAACCGCTCCCGCAGGACGCGGGTGAAGGCGTGGTCGTGGTTCGGGCCCAGCGGTTTGAGGCACTTGACGGCGACGTGCCGGCCCAGGGACTCGTCCCGCGCCCGCCACACCTCGCCCATGCCGCCGCGCCCGATCAGATCGAGCAGCCGGTAACGGCCATGGATGAGCCTGCTGTCCCCCATCTCGCGCGACGCTCCCCCCGGTAGCTGTTCGCCCGCCCCGCCCCTGGCCCACCCAGTATGGCGGGCCGTCCCCCGAGTTTGTACGGGGCCGGACCCGCGCCCGGGCCGAGCCGTGCCGTCCCGCGCCGGACGTGCCCGGGAGGCAGGTGCCACCGCACACGTGCGGGAACGCGGCGCAGCAGGAGGCCCGTGAGGCGCGGTCGCCGGGTGACGGTGGCGGGTTCGGGGGCCGCTGTGCCGTACAGCTGGTGGGCGTACGGCGGCAGACAGGCGTACGCCAGATGTGCCACGCGCCGCGACAACACTTCGCGCGCCGGTATGAGGCGCGGGTGCGTCGGGGGCGGAGCAGGAAGTCGTCCACCTCGCGTGCCTCGGGCCCGGCGGCACTCCGTCGGCTCGTGAGGCTGCGTCGTCGACTACACGCGGTGCACTGCGCAGCCGCTGCCCCTCGGGCGGTCAGTTCAGCGTCGCGAGGAAGTCCGTGCAGGCCCGCGCGCAGGCGCGGCAGGCCGCCGCCGAGTCCTCCGCCCCCGGTTGCCGGTCGAAGACGTGGGCCGCCTCCAGGCAGACGGTCCGGCACCACTCCACCTGGACACGGATGATGTTCTCGTCCACCTGGTTCTGCTCGGACAGCACACGGCAGGTCGCGTCGCAGACCTCCGCGCACATGATGCCCTTGCGCCGTACGAGTTCCTGGTTCTCGGTGCCGTCGGGATCCACGAGGCTCGCGCGCAACGCGCACGCCCGGGCGCACTCGGTGCACGCCTGGGCACAGGCGAAACGGTCCTCCAGGAACCGGAACAGCTCCTGCTGGGATGTCGTCGAAGTCACACCGCGCGGGTAGCCCCGGGCGCCGCCGGTCAAACCCTGGTCACCGACCTCGGTTCATGACGAGGTCCATGGGTACTCGCGTGCCATGAATACCGCATGGATGGAGCTGGCCGCGGGCCGAGGCGCCCTCGGCATCGGGCTGGGTGTGGCAGGCGTGGTGGTCGTGGCCCTGCTGCTGGGGGCCTTCGTCCTCGGCTTCCGCAACAAGCGCAAGGAACTGCCCACGCCGCGACCGGACGAACAGCCGCAGATGCCCCCCGGCGGCCCGGTCCGCGAGACGCGCGAACACCGGGAACCGGACGAGATGCCGAGAAGCGACGAGCGTCTGACGCCGCACGAGCTGAAGACCAACGGCCGTCAGAGCGACCGGACGAGCGCCTCGCAGGAGCGCCCGCGCTGGAACGAGGGCAGCAGCGGCGGGTTCGGCAGCGGCGGACCGGGCGCCCGCTGACCCACCGCACCCCCTCACCCCACCCCGGTCGAACATGACGTCGTGCACAGGGAAGTGAGAACCATGGCCGATCCCGCCCGTACCACCCTGCCGCTGCCCGACTACGAGCATCTGCCGATCGGCGGCCTGGAGAGCCGTGTGCGGTCGCTGTCCGCGGACGAGGTCGAGGAACTGCTGGCGTACGAGCGGTCGCACGCCGACCGGCTGCCGGTGACCGAATTGCTCGGCGCCCGGCTGGACCAGTTGCGCGCGGGCGCCGAGCCGACGTCCGGCGACCCGAACGCGCTGCGTCCCGAGACGGGTCACGGCGGCCGGGGAGGCTCGCGTGTGACGCCCGCGACGTCGCCCCAGCCGCACAGCGCTCCGCCGCACGGCACGCTGGACCAGCCGGCCCAGCCGAAGGGCGACCGCACCTAGGGAAGCAGCAGACCAGAGGGCCCGTGCCGGTGCACGGGCCCTTTTCCATGCCCGGCCTCCGCCGAAGTGAGGTGGATCACAGGTTCAAGGTGCAGCGTGGAGGGGGGGCCGGCGTCTTTCGAGAGGTGTAGGAGGCCACTGAGACGCGGGACGGTGAGGATGGAGCAGGTTCGGGGGGCGGACGGCTTCGACGAGTTCGCGGCCGCCCGCTGGTCGGCGCTGCTCCATGTCGCGCGGCTGCTCACGGGGGGCGACCGGCAGCGGGCCGAGGATCTGGTGCAGGAGGCCCTGGTCAAGCTGTGGTTCGCCTGGCCGAAGGTGGCCGAGCAGGCACCCGAGGCGTACGTGCGCACCGTGCTCGTGCGGCTGGCGGCGCGTTCGGCGCGGCGCCGCTGGTGGGGCGAGCGGCCGGTGGAGCAGCTGCCCGACCGGGCCGCCCCGGGCGACATGTCGTCCGCCGTCGCGGAGCGCTCCCGGCTGGAGGCGGCCCTGGCGACACTGTCGCCGAAGCAGCGGGCCGCGGTGGTGCTGCGCTACTACGAGGACCTGCCCGAGGCCCAGGTCGCCCAGGCGCTGGGATGCCCGGTGGGCACGGCACGGTCCCACGCGTCACGCGGAGTCGCCCGGCTGCGCCGGCTCCTGTCCGACGCCGTCAGGCCCGTGGGGTGAAGGGAGAAGCGATGGACGACTTCGAGCGGGACCTGTCGCGCCTGATGCGCGACGCCCAGCAGCACACCCCCTACGAGGCCGAGCACCGGCGGCGGCTGCACGCGGGCATCCGGGCCCGGCGCCGGGCCCGGATGCTGTGGAAGGCGGGCGGCTCCGCCGTCGCGGTGGCCGGAATCAGTGTCGGACTGGCCCTGCTGCCCGGCATGCTCACCCGCGCCCAGCCCCCCGCCGATCACCGGCCTCAGCCGTCGACGAGCCCGACCTCGTCCGTCGACACCACCCCCACCACGGACGCGCCGGAGCCGAGTCCCACACCGACGCGCCCGGAGCCGACGGCACCCGCGACCACGAGCGGCGGCGTCACGCCCTCGGGGACCACGAGCGCGACGAGCGAACCCACGCCCAGTGCCACGCCCTCCAGGGGCCGGAGCACGTCGGCGCCGCCCACCCCGCCGCCCTCCCCCACGCCCACGACGGTGCCGCCGTCCGTCCTGGAGTCGGAGGAGCCCTCCGCGTCGGCCTCCGTCGAGTAGCCCCCCTCTCGGGGCGACGCGCCCCCGAGACCCGTCACCGCACCACCGCCCACCCCGCCACGGGCGCCTTCGCCATGCCCGCGACCGGCGCCCGCATGCCAGAAAGAGACCGTGACCCAGCCATGAGAACCGTACGGCGGTCGCTGCCGGCCGACCGCCCGACACCGAGCGAGCCGTCCGCGCTGCCGCGCCGCGCGCCCCTGTCCGCGCACCACCCGGAGCCGGTCCTCGACGTGGTGGTCCCCGTGTACAACGAGGAACACGACCTGGAGCCGTGCGTCCGGCGCCTGCACACGCACCTCGCCGAGACCTTCCCGTACTCCTTCCGGATCACCGTCGCCGACAACGCCAGCACCGACCGGACCCCGCTGATCGCCGCCCGGCTGGCCGCCGAACTGCCCGGCACCCGCTGGCTCCGGCTGGCCGAGAAGGGCCGCGGCCGTGCGCTGCACGCCGCCTGGTCGCGCTCCCGGGCACCGGTCCTGGCCTATCTGGACGTCGACCTGTCCACCGACCTCGCGGCGCTGCTGCCGCTGGTCGCGCCGCTGATCTCGGGCCACTCCGACATCGCCATCGGCACCCGGCTGGCGCGGGGGGCGCGGGTCGTGCGCGGACCGAAGCGGGAGATCATCTCGCGCTGCTACAACGGGCTGCTGCGCTCCACGCTCGCCGTGCGGTTCTCCGACGCGCAGTGCGGGTTCAAGGCGGTGCGGCGGGACGTCGCCGAGCGGCTGCTGCCGCTGGTGGAGGACCGCGAATGGTTCTTCGACACCGAGTTGCTGGTCATCGCCGAGCGGGCCGGGCTGCGGATCCACGAGGTTCCGGTGGACTGGGTGGACGACCTCGACAGCCGGGTGCACCTGCTGTCCACGGCACTGGCCGATCTGCGCGGCATGGCCCGGCTCGGCCGGGCCCTGGCCCGCGGCCGGCTGCCGCTGACCGCGCTGCACCGCAGCGACGCCGAGCTGGCCGGAGAGCTGCCCGACGGCCTGGCCCGGCAGGCGGTCCGGTTCGCGGCCGTGGGCGCCGCGAGCACCCTCTTCCACCTGCTGCTGTTCACGGCGTTCCGGCCGGCGGCGGGAGCGCAGACCGCCAACGCGCTCGCGCTGCTCGCCAGCGCCGTCGCCAACACCGCCGCCAACCGGCGGCTCACCTTCGGGGTCCGGGGCCGTGGCGGGGCGCTGCGCCACCATCTCAAGGGGCTCGCGGCGTTCCTGATCGGGCTGTCCCTGACCAGCGGTTCGCTGGCCGCCCTCCAGCACGGCGCGCCCGGAGCCGGCCATCGGGTCGAACTCGCGACGCTGATCGCCGCCAATCTGGCCGCGACACTGCTGCGCTTCCTCCTCTTCCGGGCCTGGGTGTTCCCCGCCCGCCCCGCCCGCCGCACGACAGGACCCGCATGAGCACCCTGGAGCTGCGCCGGCCGCCGTCCGGCCCGGACCGCCTGCGGATCCCGCGCCAGGAGTTCCGGCGACGGTTGCGCCGGGCCGCCGCGCGCTACGGGCCCGTGCTGCTGACGTACGGCGTGCTGAAGCTGGCCGGATTCGCCGTCTTCATGTGTCTGCTGGACTCCGCGGGCGACTTCCGCGAGAAGAACCCGCGCTTCGGTGGCGGCGCACACCCCTGGGACGTCCTGGCCAGCTGGGACGGCTGGTGGTACCAGCAGATCGCCGCCCACGGGTACGACCCCGCCCTCGAACCGGTGCCGGGCGCGAAGGGCCTGATCACCCTCGAAGGCAACTCGGCGGCGTTCTTCCCGCTGTACCCGGCGCTGATGCGCCTGGTCTCGGAGTGCACCGGGCTCGGCCTGTACGGCGCGGGCCTGACGGTGTCCGTGCTGGCCTCGTTCGTCGCCGCGCTCGGCGTCCACACCGTCACGCGAGACCTGGGCGGCCACCGGGCCGGGCTGGTCGCGGTCGGGCTGTGGGCGGTCTGGCCGGGCTCGGGCACGGAGTGGTCGGGGTACTCGGAGTCCCTCTACACGGCCCTGGCCGCGTGGGCCTGTCACGCCGTCATGTCCCGCCGCTGGCTGACCGCGGGTCTGCTGACCTTCGCGGCCGGGCTCTGCCGGCCCACCGCCGTCGCACTGGTCGCCGCCCTGGCCCTCGCCGCCGTGCTCTCCCTGCGCAGGCGGCAGGACGGGGTACGCCGTCCGCTGGCCGCCGTGGCGATCGCTCCGCTGGGCCTGTTCGGCTATCTCGCCTGGGTCAACCTCCGCATGGGCGACCTCAACGGCTATTCCAAGCTCCAGGACGGCGCCTGGGCCCACAAGTTCGACTGGGGCGTCCACACGTTCCGCGTCCTGACGTCCGTCCCCGTCGGGCACTTCGACTACCTCTTCGCCATGCCCTTCGAAGACGTCATCGGCGTCTGCGTGGTGCTGGCGGTGCCGGTGCTGACGGTGCTGCTGCTGCGGCTGCGGCCGCCCGCCGTGCTCGTCGTCTACACCGTACTGTCGTATCTGATGGTGATGACGACCCAGCAGATCTTCGGCAACGTCTCGCGCTATCTGCTGCCGCTCTTCCCGCTGTTCGTCCCCCTGGCGCTCGCGATGCGCCGGCTGCGATGGCCGTCGCTGACCGCGGTTCTCGGCACCGCGGCACTGGCCTCCGGCTCGTACGCGGGGTACGTGCTGTTCGAACTCGGGGTGCCCTAGGACGATCACCCGATCGGCCGCGCGCCGCGGCGAAGCACCCCCTTCACACACGACGTGCCGAGGGGTGACGCCCGCTCCCCACGGTGCCCGCCCCCGGGCACTTCATGCGGCCCCGGGGCCCGGACGGCATACTGATCTTGCCCGGCGCGGGACCGGGCGCGAGGGCCGGAGAGGGGATGACGGGACGTGACCACCGGAGGAACAGGCGGTCGGGGAACGCCCGGCGAGCCGGACGGCGTCCCCTCGGTGCCGGACGAGGTGTGGCTGCGGTTCCTCACGGACAGCGAGTCCGCCATACGCGTCTCCGCCCCCAGGGAGCCCTCCGCGACCGAGCGTGCCGGCGGACGGCAGCCCCGACCCCCGTACGCCGTCGGTGACCTGTGGCAGCCGGAGGACCTGTGGATCCGGGTGGCCTGGCGGGACCTGGACCGCCGGGCCAAGGCCCGGCGCGTGGGCCGGGTGGTCGCCACCGCCGCCGCCGTGGCCCTCGCCCTCGGCGCCTGGTCCCAGCTGGCCACCGGCACCGGCACCGGCGAGCGGTCCGGGGACGGCACCGTGCCGCAGGTCGAGGGCGCGACCGTGGGACTGCCCACGGCCACGGCCCGCCCGTCCGGATCGCCCTCCCCTGAGCACCCGAGATAGCACACGCGGACGAGACCCCTGCCGCGCTGCCGCCTACCATGAGCCCACAGGCCGGTCCGGACGCCGGCCCGGACGCGGCCCCGCAGACGAGTCCACCGGTACGCGCACGCCGACCGAAGGGGGACAGTCATGAGCGCGCCCCGTCTCAGCAGTACGCCGCTGCCGGGCATCGGCGTCCGCTACGACCTGACGACCCGGGACCACCGCCGCCTTTCGGTGGTCGCCCACCGCGACGGCCAACGGACGATCAGTGCCTACCGCGAGGACGACCCGGACGCCTGTGACCTCTTTGTGCGGCTGACGGGGGACGAGGCGGCCACCCTCATCGACGCGCTGATGCCCGCTCACCACACGCCGAACCTGCTGTCCACGACGGACCTCGGTCTCGTCGCCGAGCGGGTCGAGCTGCCCGGTTCCTCGCACTGGAACGGGCGGCGGCTGGGCGAGTCGCGGATCCGCACCGACACCGGTGCCTCCGTCGTGGCGGTGCTGCGCCGGGCCGCGGCGATCCCCTCCCCCGCCCCGGACTTCCGGCTCGCCGGCGGTGACGTCCTCATCGTGATCGGGACCCGGGAGGGCGTGGAGGCGGCCGCCGCGATACTCGGCCGGGAGTGACCCGTCGGGCACGACTCCGCCCTGTTCCTGATCGAGTTCGGCTGCCTCAACCTCGGGCTCGGGCTGCTCGGCCGGCTCGCCGGGCGCTTCCGCTTCTCCCCCATCCCCCTTTATCTGCTATCGGGTCGGGCCTTCGGCGAGGGCGGCCTGCTGCCGCTGGGCGCCAGCGAGGACTTCGTCGCCGTCGGCGCCGAGATCGGCGTCATCCTGCTGCTGCTCATGCTGGGCCTGGAGTACACGGCCAGCGCCTGACCGGGCTCCGGTCACGCCGCGGGGGCGCCGGGCCCGCGGCGCCCGTTCCGCCCGGCGGACACGAGACGATCGAGGGCCGGGACGCGGTCGGCCGCGCCTGATGCCGGAGCCCCGGGCTCAGCCCGTCGTCCACCCGCGCCGCGCGTCGAGCCGCTCCCAGTCCGCTTCCCACGCGGCCATCCGGCGCCGGTCGAGGGAGAACCGGGCCAGCCGGGCGGCCCCGAGCAGGGCCGCGGCCGTGGAGGAACCGGCCAGGGTGCCGCCCAGGGCGGTGTGGAGCCAGGCCTCACCGTCCGACACCGGTGCCGGGGTGAGGTCGCCGCTCCGGTCCACCCACACGGGGATCGTGCTTCCGGCGGGAGCCCTCGGCGGGACCCGCGCCTCGTCCCGCTGCGCCGAGCCGTCCGGCGCGGTCCACCGCACGGTGCCCCAGACGCGGTGATCGCTCGCCGACCGGGCCGGCGAGGGACCGGGGGCGTCCTCGACGAGGACCGCGAGGACCGGACGGCTCTCCGCCCGCTGTCGTGCGACGGCCCGCTCGACCGCGTCCGCCGCCATCAGCCCGCCGCCCACCCCACCGAGCAGCGCGCACACCCACCCGGCGAGCACCACCCAGGCCTCGACGACGTCGACGCGCCGCTTCAGCGCGTTGCGCCGCCACCGCCACCACCGCACGCTCGTGCGCCCTGACACCGGCATCGGCCGACACCCCCTCGTGCACCGGCAACCCCCTCCAGTGTGCTCCGGCACCGCCCCGCCGGCCCGTCGGCGGGGGAGCGCGAAGACGCCGGTGTGTCAGCCGGCCCACCGGTCCTCGCCGGGCCTGCGCAGCACCGACAGCAGGTCGTCCTGACCGGCCACCGCCTCCAGGGCCAGCGTGCGGTAACCGGCCCGCCCGAAGAACACGGTGATGCGGTCCTGGTCCTCGCTGAGCACGGTGCCCTCGCCCCACTGCTCGTGCCGTACCTCGGTGCCGACGGGGTAGGCCGCCGCGGCCGGGTGGACAGGCCGATCCTCGGACCCGTCCTCGTCCCGCCGGCCGTCGCAGACGTCGCAGTTCCCGCAGCGGCCCGGGTAATCCTCGCCGAAGTAGCCGAGCAGGAAACGCCGCCGGCAGCCGGTGGTCTCGGCGTACGCCCGGGCCATCTCGACCCGGGTCCGCTCGGTGCGGCGATGTGCCCGGGCCGTCTCCGCGGCCTCCTCGGCGGCTTGCTCCGGGGACATGCCGGAGGCGGGGCGCACCTCGCCCTCCTCGCCGGTGGCGACGGCGTCGGCTTCCTCCAGCAGGTTCACCGCCGCGGTGACCCGGTTCCTGGACAGGCCCGTGTCCTCGCGCAGTTCGTCGAGGCCGGCCGGGTCCCGGCGGTGCTCGTGCACGGCGTTCGCCACGTCCGACAGGGCCTCGTGGCCAGGGGTGCGCCCCGCGAAGTACGACCGCATCCCGGTGTCCTCGGAGCGGTAGTGCAGCACGGCGAGGGCGGGTTGGCCGTCCCGGCCGCAGCGGCCGATCTCCTGGTAGTAGGCGTCGAGGGAACCGGGCAGCGACGCGTGCAGGACGAACCGTACGTCCTCCTTGTCGATGCCCATGCCGAACGCCGAGGTCGCCACCACCACGTCGGCCGTGCCGGAGAGGAAGGCGTCGTGGATCCGCTCGCGTTCGGAGGCGCGCAGCCCGGCGTGGTAGGCCTCGGCGGACAGTCCCAGGGCGGCCAGCTCCCGGGCGTAGTGCTCGCTGTCCTTGCGGGTCCCGGCGTAGACGATGCCCGGTTTGGGTTCGGCGGCGGCCCGTTCGACCACGGCTCGGCGCCGCTCCTCGTCGTCCAGGAAGCGGCGGACCCGCAGCGTGATGTTGGGCCGGTCGAAGCCGGTCACCAGCAGGCGCGGCCGGCGCATCCCCAGGCGTTCGGCGATCTCCCGGCGCACGGGCGCGGCGGCGGTGGCGGTCAGGGCCAGCACGGGTGGACCGCCCACGCGCCGGACGGCCTGCTCCAGGCGCAGGTAGTCGGGCCGGAAGTCGTGGCCCCAGGAGGACACGCACTGGGCCTCGTCGACGACGAAGAGGGCGGGGCGCAGCGCGGCCAGCCGCTCCACCACTTCGTCCTTGGCCAGTTGCTCGGGTGACAGGTACAGGAGGCGGGCGTCGCCGCGGCGCACCGCCTCCCACGCCTCCCCGGTCCCGGCCGCGCCGAGGTCGGAGTTGACCGCGACGGCACCGGGCGCGCGGTCGCCGTCCGGCAGGCCCGCGATCTGGTCGCGCTGGAGGGCCAGCAGCGGCGACACGACCACCACCGGCCCGGACAGCAGCACGGCGGGCACCTGGTAGACGGCGGACTTGCCGGAGCCGGTGGGCATGACGACGAGGGTGTCCTCGCCGTCGAGCACCCATTCCATGGCGGTGAGCTGCTCCGGCAGGAGGGTGTCCCAGCCGAACACCTCGGCGGCGGTGTCCCGCAGGCGTCCGGCGTTGTCCGTCCGCGGCTCCTCACGTCCCATGCCGGGCTCCTCGCTGTTCCGTGCGGTCGCGTCCGGATGTCGCGCCCGCGGCGCCCTCTGGGTACCCGCCGGTCCGCGGGCGTATCAGCCGGTGCCCGGCGCCGGCGTCACCCGGGGGGCGCGGCGACGCGCACCCGGTCACCACCGCCGTCGCCGCGGAGGAAGGACGCCAAGGCCTGTCCTTCTTCCATGACGGCGGCCCGGTCCGCCCGGGTGAGGCGGCGCAGCGGACTGACCACGACGGTGTCCGCCTCGACGGTCCAGGTCGCGGCGACCCGGCCGTCGACCAGGACGAAGCGGGCCCCGGTCACGGACAGGCCGCGATGCGCGTCGTCGATGATCCGGCGGCGGTCGTGGTAGCCGAGGACGGCGTTGTCGAACGCGGGCAGGAACCGCACCGGGGCGGGGGTGCCGGGGTCGGGGCGCGGCGCGTCCGGGAGGTCGAGCAGTTCCCGGCCGCGCTCGTCGCGGAAGCGGACCAGTTCCCCGCGCAGTGCGCGGACCGCGGCGGGGAGTCCGGTCAGGCCGCACCAGGCGCGCAGGTCGGCCGAGGCGGCGGGGCCGTACGCGGCGAGGTAGCGCCGCAGCAGCGTCTGCCCCACGGGGTCGGAGGCGTCCGTGTCCAGCGGGTCGATGTCGCGTCCCAGCCACGTGGCGACCAGCGCGTACCGGGCGCCCGCCCTGGTCCGCCACACCCCGCGCGGCGGCAGCTGCACCGTCGGGAGGAGGCCCGCGGCCAGCATCTCGCCGAGCGGCCGCGGCCCCACCCCCGGCCATCGGTCCTCGACGGCTCGGGCCAGGGCCGACATGGAGCGGGGCTCGCCGTCGGCCATGACCGTGCGGCCGGCCGCCGCGAGCGCGCCGAGGTCGACCCCGTCGAGCTCACGGCGGTACACCCCGAGCACCCGTCGGCGCAGCATGTCGTCGTGCCGGGCGCGCCAGGCCAGGAGGTCGTCTGCGGTGACGAGATGGACGGTGCGGCGCATGAGGTGGGCCCGCACCACGCGCCGCCCGGTCAGCAGCTGCGACAGTTCCGCCGGGTCGAACGCCCGCAGCCGCGACCAGAGCCCGGTGAACGGCTCCTGCGGCTCCTGTGCCTGGAGGCCGCCGAGGTGGGCGACGGCGTCGAGCACCGGCAGCCCGGCGCGGTCGAGGAGCAACTGCCGGGCGAGGGTGGCGCGGTTGAGCGCCCGGGAGTCGAGAACGGTCATCGGAACACCTGTGCCTTCGGGACGGCTGCTTGCCCGCTCACCGTCCCAGGCCTTGCGGTCAGGTGCTGACCGCGACGGGATCGGCGGTCCGGCGCCGCCTTTCCCTATGTTCCCTATCGAATTACTAGGAAAGTATTGACGGCGCCTGACGGCACTGCGCAGGATGATGCGCATGGCCCACACATCTTTCCGGTGTCCGCGCTGCCGCTGAGCCCCGACCCCCCACCGTGTCACCGAAGTTGAGGAGACCCCTGTCATGGGCGTTGCCCCCGCGCTGCCCGGGCCCGACGCGGAGTCCGATCCGGCCGGGCCCGGCCGGGACCACTGGCTGCGGGTGGCCCGCGAGACGGCGGAGGACCTGGCCACGGACGCGGTCGCCAGGGACCAGGCGGGCAAACCCCCGTTCGACGAGGTGGCCCGGCTGCGCGAGTCGGGGCTGCTGGCCCTCCTCGTACCGGCCGGGCTCGACGGCGGTGGCGCCGGCTGGCCGACCGCGTACGCGGTGGTGAGGGAGATAGCGGCGGCCGACGGCGCGATCGGCCAACTGCTCGCCTGCCACTACTTCATGTCGTGGAGTGCCGGGTTCCTCACCGAGCCCGGGCGCGCCGCCGCGCTGGAGCGGCGGACCGCGGCGGAGCAGTGGTGCTGGGGCGGTGGCCTGGCGCGCCAGGAACCGGCTCCGGCCCTCGCCAGGACCGCGCAGGGCCTGGTGCTGAACGGCCGTCAGAGTTACGCCGCGGGGGTGCTGGTCGCCGACCGGCTCGCCGTGCGGGCCGTCCGGGCGGACACCGGCGAGCCGTTCGCCGTGGTGGTCGATCCGGCGCGGCAGGGCGTGGTGGTCGACGGTGACGCCGACCCCTTCGGCCAACGGCTCGCGGCCGGCGGCAGCGTGGAGTTCGACGCCGTGCCGGTCGCCGCCGCGGACCTCCTGGGCTCCCTGGCCGCGGACGACGACGTCCTGTCGCCGCCGACCGGCCTGCTGTCGCCGGTGGGACGCCTGCTGTCGGTGCAGATCCGGCTCGGCATGGCGGAGGGGGTGCTCGCCGAGGCCCGCGAGTACAGCCGGGCCGGCCGCGCCCCCTGGCACCCGGACTGGCCGGCCGGGTCGCCCCGGGACCCGCACGTGCTGACCGCCTACGGGGAACTCACCGTGCTGACCCGCTCGGCGTCCGCTCTGGCCGACCAGGCGCGGGACGCCGTGCAGGCCGGGCTGGAACGCGGGGAGGACCTCTCCTACGAGGAGTACGCGGAGATCTCCGTCCTCGTCGCCATGGCCGAGGCCGCCGCGTCCAGGGCCGTCCAGGAGACCACCGCCCGCGCCCTCGACATCATCGGCGCCCGCTCGGCGTCCGCGCGGCTGGGCTTCGACCGCTTCTGGCGCAACGCCCGCACCCACACGCTGTACGAGCCCGTGACGCACCGGCTGCGCGACGTCGGGGACTACTTCCTCAACGGGGCGCATCCGCCGTTCGTCCTTCCGGTCTGAGCGGCCCTTCGGACCCTCGGGGTCGCCGCGCGAACGTTCTCCCGGCGTCCGGCGTCACAGCGGTAGCCGTCGTCGAAGGGACAACCGCCATGACCGCCGGGTCTCGTACCGTCCGTGCCGCCCGTACCGCCCTGTCCGCGGGACTGCTCTGCGCGGTCGCCGCCTGCGGCAGCGGCGCACCGCACGCCCGGGGCGCCCAGGGCACGCAGGCCGGCGGCCGGACGGCCTGGCAGGAGCCCGCCGCGTACTCCTACACGCTCCGGTCGAGCGGAGGTGAGCGGACCCTGCTCGGCGCGTTCCGGGTGTCGGTCCGCGACGGCGCCGTGGTCGAGGCGGTGGGCCTCGACGACACCGCCCGGCGCGTGGTCGCCGGCACGCCCGAGGCGGTACCGACCCTCGGGCAGCTCCTCGCCGAGGTGGAACGGGCACGCCGGGCCGGCGCGGCCACCGCCGAGGCCGATTACGCGGACGACGGGCATCCGGTGCGGATCGTCCTGGACGAGGACGACAACGCCGTCGACGACGAGGCCCGCTACGACATCAGCGCCTACACGCCGACCGGCCGGGGCTGATCTTCGTCACGGGGCCCGTCGGACGACAGGCCGGTCAGCTCCGCCGCCGTGCGGGCCGGCTCCAGGTGCGGGCCGATCCACTCGCACATCAGCACCGTGGCGTCGTCCTGGAGTTCACCGTTGTGGTAGTCGAGGACGGCCTGGATCAGGCGGCGCAGGGTCTCCGGGACGGGCAGGCCGTCGGCGTGGTGGCGGATGAGGAAGTCGGTGAAACGGTCCAGGCCGAACTCCCGGTCACCGGCGCGGCGCGCCTCGGTGATGCCGTCGGTGTACAGCACGATGCGGTCGCCGGGCTGGAGGTGCTCCTGGCAGACGGTGCCGGGCAGCCCGAGTTCGGTGCCCATGGGGTGGGCCGGGCGGCACTCGAGGTGGGTGGTCCAGCGGTTGCCGCGGATGACGATCGGCGGATGGTGGCCGCGGTTGACCCACCTCAGGATCCCGGTGCGCGTGTCGAGGGTCGCCAGGACACCGGTGACGTAGCGGCGGTGGTCGTACTGTTCGACCAGGGCGGCTTCCACGGCGTCGGCCTTGGCGAGGAGGTCGGCGCCCTGGCGGCGGGCGTTGCGGCACGCCCCCAGTGCGAGCGCCCCGGACAGCCCTGCGGCGGTGTCGTGGCCCATGGCGTCGAAGATCGTCAGATGCACGATGTCTCCGTCGAGGGCGTACTCGAAGAGGTCGCCGCTGATGTCGTAGGCCGGTTCCAGGGCCGCGGAGACGGCCACCCGACCGTCCGCGTAGGTACGGGGCGGCAGGAGGTTCCACTGCATCTCGGCGGCCACGCTCATCGGCCGTGCGCGCGTCAGCCTGGCCACGGTGTCGCTGGTGCCCCGCTTGCTGACGACGATCAGGGAGACGAGCGCCGCCAGCGACTCCATGTCGGTGCGGGCCTCGGCGTCGTTGTGCTCGGCGCTCACCCGCAGCAGGCCGATGCGTTCCGTTCCGTCCAGCAACGGCACCCACCACTCGAACACGCCATCGCCCGGCGGCGCGGCGGGCAGCACGTCGCAGTACTGGAAGGCCCGCCCGGCCAGCGTCCCCTCGATGGGCAGTTCCCTTTCGAGCCCGCCGTCGGCCGCCTCGTCCCCGGGGAGGAGACACAGGGTCCGGCGCCGCAGATCGGCGAGGTAGATCAGCACCCGGCGGAAGGATGCGGCGCGGGCGCACGCGTTCGTCTTGGCCGGAAGCAGCTCGACGGGCATGAGGTGGCTGGCCTCCAGCAGCTCGGAGAGCATGCGCCGCCCGCCCTCGCCCCTCCGCCCAGCGGTGTCACTCCGATCGCTCCGAGCGCTCCGCTCGCCCTCGGTGCTTCGCTCCATCACCGCTCACCTCCGTTCCGCCGCACAACACGGCTACCCGCGAAACGGCGTGTGGCACGGACCCGGGTGCCGGGTGCCGGGGAAAGTGAGTGGAGCCGCTCCGGCATGGCGGGGCTTCAAGGGGCCGCCTCCGGGTACTTCCATGGTGGAACGACCCGCCGAAGGAGGAAACGGAGGCGCGAGGGCCGTGTTGCTGTCGCATTCTCTCGATCACGGAGTACTCGTCATCACGGTCCGCCAAGACCCCGGCATCGGCGGGCGCGCCTCGCTCCTGACGCAGATCAGCGCCCTGGTGGAGGCCTACCGGCCGGCCCCCGTGGTCGTCGTCCTGGACGAGCCGGCCGCGCAGGGCGCCGCGGTCAGCGTCGTCCTGCGCGTCCACCGCCTCTGCAGCCGGCTGGGCGTGCTGATGTCGGTCGCCACCGGCAGCGCGCCCACCCGCCGCGTGCTGGAGGCGAACGCCGACACCGCCGGCACCCGGCTGGTCATCCACGCGCGTACCGACACGGCCGTCACCGCCGCGTACGCCGCCGCGGCGTGAGCCGGTCCCCGCAAGGCCCCGTCACGGCATCGTGCTCTGGGCGCTGATCAGTTCCATGACCGCGCGGAGACCGCCGCGGGCGAGGGCGGCCCGCTGCCGGTCCGCGCCGGTCCCGTCCTGCAGCAGCCGGTGCACCAACGACGTCACCTGACGGGCGTCCCCTGACGCGTCGAGGGCGGGAGCCACGTACCGCAGGAGTTCGTACAGCATGTCGCCGGCGCGCTGCGGTGTGCCGTCGGGCGCGATCAGGGTGTCCTCCAGACCGTACCGGGCGGCGTGCCACATGGCGGCCTGGAGCAGCTCCGGGGCCGGGTCGGGCGCGGGCACCCCGTCCGCCGCCTCGGCCAGGGCGGTCTCCACCAGGGACCGGATGACGGCGGCGAGCATGACCGCCTCGTCCGCCCGGAGCTGGACGTCCAGGCACCGCACCTCCACGGTCGGGTAGGTGGACGACAGACGGGCCTGCCAGTAGAGCTGACCGGTGTCGGAGATCAGACCGGCCTGCTGCAGGCGTGCCACGCGCCGGTCGTAGTCCTCGGCGTCGCGAAAGTAGGGCGGGATACCGCTGACCGGCCAGCGGCTGAAGATCACGGTGCGCCAGCTGGCGAACCCGGTGTCGTGGCCGTCCCACAACGGAGAGTTCGCCGCCATGGCCGTCAGCGCCGGCAGCCAGGGCCGCATCCGGTTCAGGACCTGCACCCCGGCCTCCCGGTCGGGCACGGCGACATGCACGTGCGTGCCGTTGACCAGCTGTTCCGCCACCAGTTGCGGCGCCTGCGTCACCATGGCGCGGTACCGGGCCTGGTCCGTGACGGCGACGGGCCGGCCGTGGCGCACCGGCGGGGTGCCGCAGGCCGCGATCCGGCAGCCGTGCTCCTCGGCGGCCACGCCGACGGCGTGCCGCAGACGCAGCAGGTGTCCTCCGGCCTCCTCCAGCGTGGCGCACACCGGCGTGGCCACCTCGACCTGCGCCTGGAGCAGCTCGTACTGCACCTCCTGGTCCGCCACGAGACGTCCCAGCCCCGCCGCGGCGCGCACCTTGTCCGCGTGCGGCACCGGCAGGCCCGTGACCGGGTCGACCAGCAGGTACTCCTCTTCCACGCCGATCGTCGTCATCGATCACCCTCTGTTCCGCCCGGCGGGCCGGGCCGGGCCACCCCCGCCGGAGTACCGAGTGCCGCGCCCTCTGCCGGGCAAACCATGACAGGGCCGACATCGCCCGCACGGGTGGTGGAAGGAGGCCGTTCGGCCCAACCGGGCCGCGACACACGGTGATCGCGCGGACCGGCAGGGCTAGGTTCCTCCGGGCTGGGCACTCCCCGCCGCGCCCGTCAAGAAGACCGCTGCTGCCGATCGAGGATCTGATGGCGACACACACCGAACCCGTTGCGCCGGTACCCGCGGCGGAACGCCGCGGCAGGGGCCAGGTGATCGTCTCCTGGATGACGACCACCGACCACAAGAAGATCGGGCACCTGTACCTGATCACGTCGTTCCTGTTCTTCCTGATCGCGGGGGCACTGGCGATGGCGATCAGGGCGGAGCTGGCGCGGCCGGGGCTGCAGATCCTCTCCAACGAGCAGTACAACCAGGCGTTCACGATGCACGGCACGATCATGCTGCTGCTGTTCGCGACACCCACCTTCGCCGGCTTCGCCAACGCGGTCATGCCGCTGCAGATCGGCTCGCCCGACGTGGCGTTCCCCCGGCTGAACATGCTCTCGTACTGGCTGTTCCTCTTCGGCGGCCTGATCGTGCTCGGCAGTTTCCTCACCCCGCAGGGCGCCGCCGACTTCGGCTGGACCGCGTACACGCCGCTCAGCGGCGGGGAGCGCACCACCTACGTCGGCGGGGACCTGTGGATCATGGGGCTGGCGCTGTCCGGCTTCGGCACCATCCTGGGCTCGGTCAACTTCATCACCACCATCATCTGCATGCGCGCCCCGGGCATGACGATGTTCCGGATGCCGATCTTCACCTGGAACGTGCTGCTCACCTCGGTGCTGGTGCTGCTGGCCTTCCCGGTCCTGGCCGCCGCGCTGCTGGTGCTGGAGGCGGACCGGCGGTTCGGCGCCCAGGTGTTCGACCCGGAGAACGGCGGCGCGGTCCTCTGGCAGCACCTGTTCTGGTTCTTCGGCCACCCCGAGGTCTACATCCTGGCGCTGCCGTTCTTCGGTGTGATCAGCGAGATCATCCCCGTCTTCGCGCGCAAGCCGATCTTCGGCTACACCGGCCTGATCGGCGCCACCATCGCCATCGCCGGACTGTCGGTGACGGTGTGGGCGCACCACATGTTCGCCACGGGCGCGGTGCTGCTGCCGTTCTTCTCCTTCATGACGTATCTGATCGCGGTCCCGACGGGTGTGAAGTTCTTCAACTGGATCGGCACCATGTGGAAGGGCTCGCTGTCGTTCGAGCCACCCATGCTGTGGGCGGCCGGCTTCCTGGTCACCTTCCTCTTCGGCGGCCTGACCGGTGTCATCCTGGGGTCGCCGCCGCTCGACTGGCACGTCACCGACAGCTACTTCGTGGTCGCCCACTTCCACTACGTGCTCTTCGGCACCATCGTCTTCGCGATGTTCGGCGGATTCAGCTTCTGGTGGCCGAAGATGACCGGCACCATGCTGAACGAGCGCCTGGAGAAGGTGCACTTCTGGACGCTGTTCGTCGGCTTCCACACCACGTTCCTGGTGCAGCACTGGCTGGGCGCCGAGGGCATGCCCCGCCGTTACGCGGACTATCTGGCCGCCGACGGCTTCACCGCCCTCAACACCGTCTCCTCGATCGGCGCCTTCCTCCTCGGCCTGTCGACGCTGCCCTTCCTCTACAACGTGTGGCGCACCGCTCAGAAGGGCGAGCGGGTCGAGGTCGACGACCCCTGGGGCTATGGGCGTTCTCTGGAGTGGGCCACCTCCTGCCCGCCGCCGCGCCACAACTTCCTGACCATGCCCAAGATCCGCTCCGAGTCCCCCGCGTTCGACCTGCGCCATCCGGACGTGGCCAGCCTGGACCAGGCGGAGAACACCGGGCGCCGGGACGTGGTGGAGCCCGAGGGGCACAAGGGCGACCGGCCGTGACCCGCGGCGGCCATGACGCGCCGGACGGGGAGCGGCCCGGCGTGCTGGCCGCGGAGGCCGAGGGCTATCTGCTCGCGCACGCCCATCACGAGCAGATCCGGCGCGAGGCCGAGGAACTGCGCGCGCGCCTGCCGTGGCTGACCACCGCTCAGGCGGAGGAGCTCACCGGCCACTACGTCCGGCTGCGGCTCGACGTCAGCCGTCAGCTGCTGATGGGCACGGTCCGCCGGGCCGAGGAACTGCGTGAGGAGTACGAGGACCGCTACGCCGCTCTCCGGCGCGTCCTGCTCCGCCGTCACGCGGCGGCCGCCTGCGCGCTCCTCGCGTGCGGTGCCTGGGTGAGCTCCCTGGCCGGAGTGCTCACCCGCTGACCGGCCCCGCCGGACGGTGGTGCACAGTGGGGTGGAGTTCGGGCGTCGGAGGGGCGGTGTGATCGTGAGTCGGATCCTGGTGACCGGTTCCGCGGACGGGCTGGGACGGGCGGCGGCGGACACCCTGCTGTCGGCCGGACACGACGTGGTGGTGCACGCCCGGAACCGGCAGCGCGCGAGGGAACTCGACCCGCTCGTCGAGCGGGGGGCGCGACTCGTCGTCGGCGACTTCACCGACCGGGACGCGGTACGGCGCATCGCCGGCGAGCTCGACGAGGCGCCGCCGCTGGACGCGGTCGTCCACAACGCCGGGGTGTGGCG
Organism: Streptomyces sp. NPDC094143; assembly: GCF_040303825.1. Classification (NCBI taxonomy): domain Bacteria; kingdom Bacillati; phylum Actinomycetota; class Actinomycetes; order Kitasatosporales; family Streptomycetaceae; genus Streptomyces; species Streptomyces sp. NPDC094143. Next base: position 118,215 of record NZ_JBEOTZ010000021.1, on the reverse strand, counting down.
GGGGCCGGCCGTCATGCCGGTGAACGTCATCGCCCCGTACCTGCTGACGGCGCTGCTGCGCGGGGTGGGCCGGCTGGTGTACCTGAGCAGTGGCTCGCACTTCGGGGGGCGTCCCGTCCTGGACGGGGTGGACTGGCGGGGCCGGAGCGCGGGGTCGTACGCCGACAGCAAGCTGTTCGTCACGACCCTCGCGGCCGCCGTGGCCCGGCTGCGTCCCGGCGTGCCGAGCAACGCGGTGGATCCCGGCTGGGTGCCGACGAAGATGGGCGGGCCGGGCGCACCGGACGATTTCGAACTCGGCCACCGCACCCAGGAGTGGCTGGCGACGAGTGACGAGCCGGCGGCCCTGACGACCGGCGGCTACTGGTACCACGGCGAGCGGCGGGAGCCGCACGCCGCGGTCCACGACCAGACCTTCCAGGACCGTCTGGTGCGGACGCTGGCGGAGGAGACGGGCACCGCGCTCTGACTGCGGCGTCAGGCCGTTGCCTCCGCGCCGTCGAGCGGCTCGTGGGCGCAGGTCAGGGGAGCCCCGGGGGGCGGGCTGCTCCTTCAGGTGCTGCGCCCGTCCGTGAGGAGCAGGCGGGTCGTTTCGCCCGCCTGTACGCCGATCGCGCGGTCGGGGAGTTCGACGACGATCGGCGGCAGGTCGGAGGGTGGCACGGCGATCTCCAGCTGCCCGCTGCTGAGGCGCAGACGGATGCCCCAGTGGCCCTGGTAGGCGATGGAGAACCCGTACGACGACAGCTCCGGCAGTGGCACCGGGTCCAGCCACAGGGCGCCGGCGCGGGTCTCCAGGCCGGTCAGTCCCCGCTGGACCAGGTCGAGGGTGCCGGCCATGGCGCCCAGGTGGATGCCCTCGCCCGTGGTGCCGCCCTGGAGGTCGGCGATGTCGCCGCGCAGGGCCTCCTGGCAGAACGTCCACGCCTCGGCCCGCCGGCACCGGGCCAGGATCCAGCCGTGGACCAGGCCGCTGAGGGTGGAGCCGTGGCTGGTGCGGGCCAGGTAGTGGTCGACGGTGCGGCGCCACGTCTCCTCCTCCAGCCGGTATCCCAGGTGCCGGAACAGCCCCTGCAGTTCGGCCGGTGAGAAGAGGTAGCCGAGCATCAGCACGTCGGCCTGTTTGGACGCCTTGTAGCGATTGGCGCTGTCGCCCTCGGCCTCCAGGATCCGGTCCAGGCGGCGGATGTCGTCGTAGCGCTTGCGGTAGTCGTCCCAGTCGAGTTCCGCGAGGTCGCCGTAGCCCTCGAACTGGCTGATGATCCCGTCGTGGAAGGGCACGTGCAGGGTGCGGGAGACGTCCTCCCAGCGCTCGGGCTCGCCGGCGTCCAGGGCGATGCGCTCGACGAGTTCGCGGCGGCGGGGTTCGGGCAGGGTGCGCAGCACGTCCAGGGCGCGGGTGAGCACCCAGGCCGCCGTGACGTTGGTGTAGGCGTTGTCGTCCAGGCCGGGCCGTTCGGCGCCCGGGTAGGCCTCGTGGTACTCGTCGGGGCCGACGACCCCGCGGATGCGGTGCCGTCCCAGGGCCGCGTCCCAGGTCGCCGAGTCGGCCCAGAAGCGCGCGATCTGCAGCAGCATCTCGGCGCCCTTGGTGTGCAGGAACTCGGCGTCGCCCCCGGCCTCGCAGTACTGCCACACGTTGTACGCGACCGCCGAGCCGACGTGGTGCTGGAGGTGGGTGTGGTCGGGCAGCCAGCGGCCCGAGCGGGGGTTGAGGTGCAGCTGCTGGGTCTCCTCGCGTCCGTCGCTGCCGCTCTGCCACGGATACAGCGCGCCGCGCCGGCCGACGGCACGCGCCGCCGCGCAGGCCCGTTCGAGACGCCGGTGGCGGTAGTGGAGCAGGGCGCGGGACACCTCCGGGAAGTGCAGGTTGAGGTAGGGCAGGACGAACAGCTCGTCCCAGAAGACGTGCCCCCGGTAGGCCTCGCCGTGCAGTCCGCGGGCCGGTACCCCCACGTCCAGCTCCGCGGTGTGCGGGGAGAGCGTCTGCAGCACGTGGAAGAGGTGCAGGCGCAGGATGCGGCCGGGTTCCCCGGGCACGTCGAGCTCGGCGCGGCGCCACAACTGGGCCCAGGCGGTGCGGTGGGAGGCGAGCAGCCGGCCGAACTCCGGTGCCGCTGCGACCCGGTCGACGGCGGCCTGCAACGGGTCGCTGATCGCCGGGTCGTGCGAGGTGTGCAGGGCGACGGTCTTGTCGAGGGTGGCGGTGCGGCCCGGGGCCAGTGACAGGGTGAGGCGCTGGACGGCGCGTGCGGGTTCGTGCGGGGCCGTGACGGGCTCCGCGGCGGTCAGCCGGGCGGCCATGCCGACGCGGACGTCCGAGGTGCGGGTCCGGCAGCGCAGCCACACGGTGTCCGGCCCGGCGGTCCCGGTGTGCACATGGGTCAGGTGACGGCCGTCCAGATCGCGGTAGCGCGGCACTCCGGCGTTGGTCACCGTCCCGTCGAGCGCGGCCTCGACCTCCAGCGCGCCGGTGAAGCCCTCGGCGGTGAACTCGCAGCGCAGCGCCGCGAGATGGGGGTCGGCCATGTGCACCAGCCGCCGCTGCCGTACGGCGAGGACCCGTCCGGCGCCGAGGGCGTAGCGGGTGCGGCGCTCCAGCAGGCCCTCGTCGAGGTGGAGGGTCTGCCGGTGGTCCAGCACGGGCGCCGTGTCCGGGGACAGCCACCGGCCGCCCGGGAGCCGGAAGCGCAGGGGCAGCCAGTTGGGCAGGTTGACCAGGTCCTCGTTCTCGACGCGCCGTCCTGCGACCTCGGAGACCAGCCGGTTGTAGCAGCCGGCCGCGTAGGTGCCCGGGTAGTGGACGCCGTCGGCCGCGCACTCGGGCAGCGCGCCGCGGGTGGCGAAGCGGCCGTTGCCCAGGGTGCACAGCGACTCCCGCAGCCGCTCCTCGGCGGGGAGATATCCCTCGTACTCCCAGATGCGCTCCGTCACGGGCCGTGTCCTCCTAGACGCGCTGCGGAACGACGGCGACCGGGCACCCGGCGTGGTGCAGCAGGGTGTGGGCCACCCTGCCGAGCTGGAGCCCGAAGTGGCCCTGCCGGCGCCGGGCCCCGACGATCACCAGGTGGGCCACGGCCGAACGGTGCACGAGTACCGTGCCGGCCGGACCCTCCAGGGTGGTGCGGTGCGTCCGGACGCCCGGATGGTCGGCCATGGGGTCGCGGAGCAGCGCGTCGAGTTCGGCACGGGCCCGCACCTCGTGGTCGCGCCCGGGTGCCTCGGCGAGCGTGTCCTCGTCGGCGGCTTCGCGCGCGGGGCAGCGCCAGGCGCGTACGGCGTCCAGGACGCAACCGTGGGCCTCGGCCTCGCGGAAGGCGAAGCGCGCCGCCTCCGCGCCGGTGGCGGGGCCCCCGGCGCCGAGCAGGATCCGGTCGTGTGGGCCGGCCGGGCCGGCGTGGCCGCCGCGCATCACGATCACCGGGCAGTGCGCCCGGGCCGCGACGGACAGCGCCACGGATCCGAGCGCGAGTTGCCTCAGACCGCCGCGACCGCGGGAGCCGGTGATCAGGGCGGTGGCGTTGTTGCCCTCGTGCAGGAGGGCGTCCGCCGCGTCGGCGAGGAGCACGTCGGTGGTCACCTTCACGTCGGGGTGGCGCCGCGCGGCGCGCTCCGCCGCGGAGGCGACGATGTGGTCGGCCATGGTCCGGCCCGTGGGGCGGGCCGGGCCGGCGGACGGGGTGAGGGCCTCGTAGCGCTCCCAGAGGGAGCCGTGGATCAGCCGCAGCGAAAGACCGTGCCGGGCGGCCTCGTCCACCGCCCAGTCGACCGCCGGCATGCTGCCGGCCGAACCGTCGACGCCCACGACCAGGGGCAGTTCCGTCATCACCGTTCCCACCGCCTCGCACTGGAGCCCTGCTGGGTCCGTGTCCTTTCCAGGATCCGCTTCCACCGTCGCACCCGGGGCAGCGGCGCGCGGTCAGCCGGGGCAGGCCTCGAGCGCACCGGGCACCGGCCGCTCCGGTCAGCCGGTCATGCGTCTCCTCCACTGCGGCCCGACCCGGGCCCACTCCGCGTCCCACCGCTCCAGCCGCAGCCGGTCTAGGCGCCGGCGCGCCAGCCGCCCGCAGCCCCAGACGGCCGCTGCGGCGCCGGCTCCGGCGAGGACGCCGGTGCCCACCGCCTGGAACAGTGACTCCGTCGGGGTGAGGGGCGGCTCGACCAGCGCGCCGGCGCGGTCCGTCCACACCGTCACCCGCGTTCCCGCCGCGGCGGCGGGCTCGGCCTCGGCCCGTCCGATGCGCGGGGAACCGTCCGGTGCCGTCCAGCGCACCATGGCCCACACCGTGTCGCCGGCCGAGCCGTCCGACGTCACCTGCGGGGTCCTCGGCGCCCGCTCGGTGAGCACGGCGGGCACGGCACGCGCCTGCGCGCGCTCCGCGGCCAGGGTGTCGCCCACGGCCCCGGCGGCCACCGGGGCGGCGATCGCCCCGCACAGCACCGCGAGGGCCCAGCTGACCAGCACGATCCAGGCCTCGACGCGGTCGCTGCGCCGACGGAGCGGATTGCTCCGCCATCGCCACAACCGCACCCGGGCCGCGTTCCTCCGTGGCGTCTGCGTCATCGCGCCTCCCCCTCACGGGAGTGCTTCCAGTCTGCGCCGCCCGGACCGGACGGCGCCTCCCGTGCGGCCCGGACGCGGCGGGACACTGCCCGTCGCCCGGGACTCGGCCGCCGCGATCGGCGTCCGCCGCGTCGTTCAGACCGTGATCCGGCGCCCCGTGACGGCGACGGGCTCGATGCGCAGCCACACATCGCGCGGGCCGCCCGCCCAGGGCGTGGTGTGGGCCTGCTCGTCGAGCCGGGCCGCCTCGTCCGGGTCGGTCACGGCCCGCGCGGGGCCGCGCACCAGCACGCTCCAGCCCTCGCTGAACGCCTCGTCGATGCGGTCCACCTCGAAGGCGACCTGGTGGCCCTCGGCCTCGGCGGGCGTGGTGCCGGGCTGGGTGCGGAAGACGATCGCGCCGTCGGCGACCTGGTAGTTGACCGGCACGACGAGCGGCCCGGTGTCCGCCGGTACGGCGAGACGTCCTACTCCGTGCGTGGCGAGCAGGGCGCGGCACTCCGCCTCGGTCAGCTCCGTGAACCGGGGGGTCCGGGCGGCGCGGCCGAGGCCGGGCGGCAGCTCGGTGTCGCCGCCGGTCAGGTGCCACACCGTGGTCCTCAGTGCTCCGGCCAGCCGGAGCAGGGTGCCCGCGCCCGGGTCGGCGGTCGGCCGTTCCTCCAGGTACTGGAGGTAGGCCGGTGCCATGCCCGCGCGAGTGGCCGTCTCCTGACGGGACAGGCCGAGTTCCGTGCGCCGCTGGGTGATCCGCCGTCCGAGATCGCCTCGGGCGCGGCCTCCCACCGGATGGGACGAGGCCCCTTCGGTCATGGCACGTCACCTCTTCCTCGTCGGGCCGCCCGATCGGGGACGACGTCCTCGTGCCGCTCCTCGGCCAGCACCGCCCTGGGCACACCGGTGCGGGAGGCCCGGGCGAGGACGCCGTGCGCCGGCCGGGCCGTGGCGGACCGACCCGGGACCGTGGGGACGTAGCCCTGCATGCGTGCCCACCTTCCTGGCGCGGGCGGTCTGTCCGGTTCCGCCGCAGTTCCAGCTTCGCGCGGATCGGCGGAACGCGCTCGGGCCGGACGGCCCTGTCCCGGCCGACGGGCCGTGCCGGGGCCACGAGCCGCGCGGAGGCGACGGCCGGGGCTGCCGGTCCTCGTGGTCCCGGCCGGGGTGCCCGCGACCGCGCCTGCCTCTAGGCCGGGGCCGTGCCCGTGCCCGTGCGCAGGAGGTCGTCGACGCCGCGCAGGAAGGTCTCGGAGATCAGCGCGGGATCGAAGAGGCAGCCCGCCGCCATGGCACCGTCCCGGAGCATGACGAAGTGGCGGCCCGCCGCGTCGGGGGGCGTGCAGCCGGCCTGCGCCAGCAGGTCCGTGGCGGTCTCCAGGAACCACTGCCGGTGGGCCAGCACGGCCTGGTGGACCGGGTGCGCGGGATCGGGGTACTCGGCCGCCGCGTTCAGGAAGGCGCACCCCCGGAACCCCGGGGTGCGGATGCCGTCGGTGATGAACCGGCCGACGGCGCGGACCGTGTCGGCCGCCGGAAGTCCCTGCGCCCTGATGGCCGCCACCTGCCCCTGGATGCCCTCGTCGGCCTGGCGGAGGTAGGCGAGGATCAGCTCCTCCTTGCCCTTGAAGTGCCGGTATAGGGTGGCGCGGGTGACCTGGGCCTCGGCGATGATCCGGTCCACGCCGACGGAGTGGATCCCCTCGGCGTAGAAGATCCGGGTCGCCGTGCCGAGCAGCCGCGACCGCGCCTCGGACGTGCTCCCGCCTTCTGTGCGCGCGCTCATGGACATCACCGTACCAGCCGATGAGGGAGAACGTTCGGTCTTGACAGGCGGATCCGGGGCGCCTTTGATGAAACGCAAGACCGAACGTTCTCCCTCATTCGAGAAAGGGGCCCTCTATGCGCGGCTCCGTCGTCACCCCCGTCGCCCTCCCCACCACGAACTCGTCCGCGGCACTGCGCCGTCTGTACCTCCTGCGGTTCGCCTTCGCCGCCGTCTGGGCCGCCCTGCTGTTCGGCTCCGCGCGCTCCCTGGGTCCGCTCAGCACCACGCTGCTGGTGATCTACCCGTTGTTCGACGTGGCCTGCGCGGTCGTCGACCTGAGGTCCGCCAGGCCGGGCGGCGGACCGGTGCGCGGGCTCCAGGCGAACATCGTGCTCAGCTCCGTCACCGCCGCGGCTCTGATCGCCGCCTGCTTCTCCGGCGTCCCGGCCGTCCTGCGCGTCTGGGGCGCCTGGGCGATCACCGCCGGGCTCGTCCAGCTGATCGTCGGTGTTCTGCGGCGCGGCGTGGGCGGACAGTGGCCGATGATCGCCAGCGGTGCCATCTCCACGCTCGCCGGTGGTTCCTTCATCGCGCAGGCCGCCCAGGAGGACGCCTCCCTCGCCGCCCTGGCCGGTTACGCCTTCCTCGGCGGGGTGTTCTTCCTCGCCTCCGCACTCCGCCTGCTGCGCCTGGAACGAGCCGACGCTGCCGCGGGCCGCTCGGTCTGACCGCATGATCTGCCCCGGTCTGATCGCATGGCCCGCCCCGGTCTGCTGATCGCATGGCCCGCCCCGGTCTGCTCGCATGACCTGTCTCCCTGGCCCGGCCGGGGCCTCGCCACCGGTCGTTCCGGGGCGGCCGGTAAAGTGGACGCGCTGCCGCCGCACCGGAACCCGAGCCGAGCAGGGCCCGAGCCGGACGGCAGTACGGCGGTGGGGCCCGCCGTACCCAACCGTGGTCGTGATCGTGACGGCCGCCAACGGTCCCTGCCTGACCCTTCCGCGTACCCGCACGCGGTCCGAGCCGATCAGGTAGGAGTCTGAACGCCGTGCACCCCGACCGCCCCCACGACAGTGCCCCGGCCGCCGGCCGGCGGGCCCGGCCCGTCGACCCCGACACGGCCGTCGGCCCGTGGCCCCCGCGCAAGGCCCCCGGTCCCGGGCGGCGTCAGGCCGAGATCCTCGCCGCCGTCATGGCCGGCGGCGTCCTCGGCGCCTGCGCCCGCTACGGCGCCACCCTGCTGTGGCCCACCGTCCCGGGTGCCTTCCCGTGGACCACGCTCTGGATCAACGTCACCGGCAGCGCCGCCATGGGCGTGCTCATGGTGGTGATCAGCGAGCGCACCACCGCCCACCCCCTCGTGCGCCCCTTCCTCGGCACGGGCGTCCTCGGCGGCTACACCACGTTCTCCACCTACGCCGTCGACGCCCGTGGCCTCTTCGTCGACCACCGGGCCGGAACCGCCCTGCTCTACCTCGCCGCCACGCTCGCGGCCGCGCTGTTCGCCGTGTGGGCCGGGGCCCGGCTCACACGGCTGCTCGCCCTGCCGCGGACCGCGAGGACGGAGGGCGAGGCGTGAACTGGCTGATGGTCGTCGTGGGGGCCGCGGTCGGCGCGCCCCTGCGCTATCTCGTCGACCGCGCCGTCCAGGCCCGGCACGGCGGCGACTTCCCCTGGGGGACCGTCACGGTGAACCTCGCCGCCTGCACGGTGCTCGGCTTCCTCACCGGCGCCGCCACGGCCACGGCCGTGCCGTCCGCTCTCCAGCACCTGGTCGGGCCGGGGCTGTGCGCGACGCTGAGCACCTATTCCACGTTCTCCTTCGAGACCGTCCGCCTGGCCGAGACGGGCGCGAAGCCGTCCGCCGCGGTCAACGTCGTCCTCAGCGTCGTCGCCGGACTCGCCGCGGCCTTCCTCGGGGGCGTGGCCGGACAGGCCCTGCCGGGGTAGCCGCTCCCGCCCGACCACACCCGCGTCAGACCCGGGCGAGCGACGCCGCGCGGCTCGCGGCGCGGGCTCGGATGGCGGCCGGAGGCCGGGTCGCGGCGGGCAGGACGGAGTTCGCGCGGGCCGCGATGCGGGGGGCGTCGCGGCCGGTGGTGCTGCCCGCATCAGGAGGCGGTGGTGGGCAGCACCACCTCGAAGCGGCAGCCGCCGGGGATGTTGCGCACGGTGGCCCGGCCCTGGTGCGCCTCCACGATCCCCCGCACGATGGCGAGCCCGAGGCCCGCGCCCGCCGGGGGCGTGCGGGCGTGGGTGCCGCGCCAGCCGGTGTCGAAGACGCGCGGCAGGTCCTCCTCGGGGATGCCGCCGCAGCCGTCCGTCACCGACACCACGACGCCGTCGGCGGACCGCTCGGCGGCGATCGCGACCGTGCCGTCGGCCGGCGTCCGGCGGATGGCGTTGACCAGCAGGTTGCCCAGGACGCGGCTCATCTCCTTGCCGTCCACCTCCACCGGCACCGGCTCGATCCGGTCCCCCACCAGGCGCACCCCGTGCTCCCGGGCGAGCGGATCGGCTCCCGCCAGCGCGTCGCCGACCAGGTCGTACAGCGACATCCGGGTGGGCGTGAGGGGCAGCGTGCCGGCGTGGATGCGGGAGAGTTCGAAGAGGTCGCCGACCATGTCGTTGAGGCGTTCGACCTCGGTGCGTATCTGCCGCAGATAGCGGTCGGGGTCGGCGGCGACGCCGTCCTCCAGGGCCTCCGCCATGGCGCGCAGCCCGGCCAGCGGGGTGCGCAGGTCGTGCGAGATCCAGGCGACGAGTTCGCGCCGGGAGGTCTCCAGGGCCCGCTCCCGCTCCCGGGACTTGGCCAGGCGGGCGCTGGTGGCGGCCAGTTCGCGGCTCAGGGACTCCAGTTCGGCGGTCGTCGGCCCGTCGGGTGCGGTGAAGTCCCCGCCGTCGCCGAAGGAGCGCGCGGCCACGGCGAGGGCGCGGCTGCGGGCGACGACCCAGCGGCCCAGCAGCAGGGCGGTGGCCAGCGAGACGACGGCCGCCATGGCGACCACGGTCGTGACGACGGTCAGGTCGTGCGGGGAGAGGAACATCGCCCAGGCGACGGCGAGCGTGCCGGCGAGCATCGCGACGACCCCGACCGCCGCGACCACGGCGAGCGAGGCGGTCAGCGAGCGGCGCCGGATCAGGCGCAGCAGGACCGCTCCGGCCAGCCCGGTGACGGCGGCGCCGGCGAAGGCGTACAGGGCGATCAGCAGGGTGTCGTTCACGCCCCGTCCTCCGCGCCGGACGGGTCGAAGCGGTAGCCGACGCCCCACACGGTCTGGATCAGCCGGGGCCGGGCCGGGTCGTCCTCGACCTTGCCGCGCAGCCGCCGGACGTGGACCGTGACGGTCGACAGGTCACCGAAGTCCCAGCCCCACACCTCGCGCATCAGGTCCTCGCGGCCCAGCGCCCGCCCCGGATGCCGCAGGAAGAAGGACAGCAGGTCGAACTCCCTCAAAGTCAGGGCCAGTTCGCCACCGTTCTTGGTGGCGCGGCGGGCCGCCGGGTCGACGGTCAGACCGCCCGCCGCAAGCCGCCGCGCCGGGGCGGCGGGCCTGCTGCGGCGCAGCACGGACTCCACGCGCAGGACCAGTTCGCGCGGACTGAAGGGCTTGGTGACATAGTCGTCGGCGCCGACCTCCAGGCCCAGGATGCGGTCGTCCTCGTCGCCGCGTGCGGTAAGCATGATGACCGGCACGGGCCCCTGCCCGCGGATCCGCCGGCACACCTCCAGGCCGTCCATGCCCGGCAGCATGAGGTCGAGCACGACCAGGTCGGGCCGGTGCGCTGCGGCGCGAGCGAGGGCGGTCGGGCCGTCGTCGGCGCGGTCTACGGCGTAGCCGGCGCGGTCCAGGTATCCGGCGACGACCTCGGCGACGGTCGGATCGTCGTCCACGACGAGGATCCGCGAGGACCCCTCGCCCGCCCGTGCGGGCTCGTACGGCTGTTGCATGCCTCCAGCCTGGCACCGCGCCGCCACCGGCGGGGCGCCGGATGGGGCCCGGGCCTTCGACGTCCGGGTTTCGTAAGGAGCGGTCGTCCGTTATGCCACAGTTCCACCGACGGCTCGGCGGGGGTCGCCCGCGTGCCCGGGGCGACGGCCGTGGCCGGGCCCCGCCGCGGCTTCGGCGCCGCCTGCCGCGCGGGGCCGACCGCCGCCACCGCCTGGGTGGTGTGCTTCCGCGGCTGCGACGCCTCGCTCGACCCGGCGCCCCTCGTCCCCTGCGCGCGTGAAGTGCGCGAGGCCCGGGCCGATCCGGCGCTCGGGCGGCGACGGCCGCGGGGCCGGGGCGCGTGGACCGCGCCCGCGCCGGGCTTCCCGCCCTCGCGCGGTTACCGCACCGCCGCACCGGGCTGCGTCTGCACGATCTCGGTCCGTTGCGCGCCGCCCGGGCGCGCGCCGCTGCCCGGCCTCGGTCGCACCGACCGGCGCAGCGGCTGTCCGCTGCAAACGGCCGTCCGCGCCGTCTGCGCCCGGCCGGGCCGGCGGCGCGGCGGTGCGCCCCACCGTCCTGGTGTCCGCCGCCCCGCTGGCGGCGGGGACCTGTCCGGCATGAGCAAGGCGGAGACGGACCGCATCCGGCCGCCCTTCGCGTGGTGGCTGCTCCCGGCCTGCGCGCCCCTGCCCCGCCCCCGTGCCCGGCTCGCCGGGCAGGCCCTGCTCGCGCCGCTCCGCAACCATCTGCTGCGCACCGGATGGTGAGTGCACGCCGGTGGTCGAGGGAGCGGCCCGCTCACCGCTCCGGCCGCGGGGTGAGCCGCTTCTCGAACCAGTGGTGGGCGTAGGGCTCGTCGTTGAAGGCGGGTACCTCGGTGTACCCGCTGTCGCGGTAGAGGCGCGTGGCCGCTGTCAGGGCCTTGTTGGTGTCGAGCCGTACCCGCTCGCTGCCGTGCCGGGCGGCGCGCTCCTCCAGTTCGGCCAGCAGGCGGCGGGCGAGGCCGAGGCCCCTGGTGTCGGGGCGGACCCAGACCCGTTTGATCTCGGCGGGGGCTCCGGCCGGCAGCTTCAGCCCGGCGCAGCCCACCGGCTCGCCGTGCAGCCGGGCGACGAGGAACAGACCGCGTGGCGCCCGCAGTTCGCCCGGGTCGGGCAGCAGGCTCCTGGCGGGGTCGAAGCCGTCGTCGAAGAGCTGGGCGAGCTCGGCGGCGTAGGCGCGCAGACAGTGCGCGGCGTCCGGGTGACCGGGGTCGAGGACCTCCAGGGAGACGACCGCGGCGGTCAGCAACCGCTCGACCGTGACCATGGCGGAGGCCAGCCGGTCCCGCTGCCGGGCGTCGAGCGGGGCGAGCAGTGAGGCGGCGAGTGCGTCGCTGCGCGCGTCGAGGAGGGCGCGCTCCGCGCGTCCGGCCTCGGTCAGCCGCACGGTGCGCACCTGCCGGTCGCGCGGGTGCGGCTCGACGGCGACGAGGCCGTCGCGTTCGAGGGCCCGCAGCAGCCGGCTCACGTAGCCGGAGTCGAGTCCGAGCCGGTCGCGGACGCTGCGGACGTCGTGGGTGCCTCCGTCGCCGATCTGCCAGAGCAGCCGGGCCTGCCCGTAGGGGCGCGCGGCGCCCAGGTAGTGGTCGTGCAGCACGCCGACCCGCTCCGCGACCGTGCGGTTGAAGCGCCGTACCTGCTCCACTTGCTCCGCCGTCATCGTCTGACCTTAGTCAGACAAGGACGGTCGCGGCAACGCGGTGCCGGGGGACGCCTCCGGGCATGCGTGCAAGGATGAGACGGAGGCACACCTGCTCTCACCAGGAGGTACCCGTGAAGATGCTGATCAACGTCCCGGAGACCGTGGTCGCGGACGCGCTGCGCGGTATGGCGGCGGCCCATCCGGACCTGATCGTGGACGTGGAGAACCGGGTCATCGTGCGGCGGGACGCTCCTGTCGCCGGGAAAGTGGGGCTGGTCTCGGGCGGAGGCTCGGGGCACGAGCCGCTGCACGGCGGATTCGTCGGTCCCGGCATGCTGTCGGCGGCCTGTCCGGGTGAGGTGTTCACGTCCCCCGTGCCCGACCAGATGCTGCGCGCGGCGGCCGCCGTGGACAGCGGGGCCGGGGTGCTGTTCGTCGTGAAGAACTACACCGGTGACGTCCTCAACTTCGACATGGCCGCCGAGCTGGCCGAGGACGAGGGCATCCGGGTGGCGAAGGTCCTGGTCAACGACGACGTGGCGGTGACCGACAGTCTCTACACGGCGGGCCGGCGCGGCACCGGGGCGACGCTCTTCGTGGAGAAGATCGCGGGCGCCGCCGCCGACGAGGGCATGCCGCTGGAGCGGGTGGAGGCCATCGCCCGGCAGGTCAACGAGAACTCCCGCAGCTTCGGTGTCGCACTGAGCGCCTGCAGCACCCCGGCCAAGGGCAGCCCCACCTTCGATCTGCCGCCCGGCGAGCTGGAGTTGGGCATCGGCATCCACGGCGAGCCCGGCCGGGAGCGGCGGGCGATGATGACCTCGGGCGAGATCGCCGAGGCCGCCGTCGAGGCCGTGGTGGAGGATCTCCGGCCGCGCAACCCGGTGCTGGTCCTCGTCAACGGCATGGGCGCGACGCCCCTTTTGGAGCTGTACGGGTTCAACGCCGAGGTGCACCGGGTGCTCGCGGAGCGCGGCGTGGCCGTGGCCCGTGTCCTGGTGGGCAACTACGTCACCTCCCTCGACATGGCGGGCGCCTCGCTCACCCTGTGCCAGGCCGACGAGGAACTGCTGCGACTGTGGGACGCCCCTGTGAGGACACCGGCCCTGCGCTGGGGCGTGTGAGAGACAGGGGGTAGAGGATCACCACGTACCTACCAGGCAAGGAGATCCAGTGCTCGACGCCGATTTCTTCCGCCGTTGGATGACGGCGACCGCCGCGTTGGTCGACCGCGAGGCGGAACGGCTCACCGCCCTCGACTCCCCCATCGGGGACGCCGACCACGGCAGCAATCTCCAGCGCGGGTTCCGCGCGGTGAAGGCCGCCCTGGACAAGGAGCCCCCCGGCACGCCCGGCGGGGTCCTGACGCTGGCCGGACGCCAACTGATCTCGACGGTCGGCGGTGCCTCGGGGCCGCTCTACGGCACGCTGTTGCGCCGGGCGGGCAAGGCGCTCGGGGACGAGTCCGAGGTCAGCGCGGAGCAGCTGACCGAGGCGCTGCGGACCGGGGTGGACGCGGTGATGACGCTCGGCGGTGCCGCGCCGGGCGACAAGACCATGATCGACGCGCTGGTGCCCGCGGTGGACGCGCTCGGCGAGTCGTTCGCGGCAGCCCGCGCCGCCGCGGAGGAGGGTGCCGTCGCGACGACGCCCTTGCAGGCGCGCAAGGGACGGGCGAGCTACGTGGGTGAGCGCAGCATCGGGCACCAGGACCCCGGCGCCACGTCCTCGGCGTTGCTGATCGCCGCCCTCGCGGAGGCCGCCGGTGAGTGACGAGCGGCTGGTGGGAATCGTGCTGGTGTCGCACAGCGCGGAGGTGGCCTCTTCGGTCGCCGAGCTGGCGAAGGGGCTCGCGGGCGGCAGCACGGCGGTGCCGGTCGCCCCGGCGGGCGGCACCGAGGGCGGCGGGCTCGGCACCAGCGCGGAGCTGATCGCCGCGGCGGCCGCGGCCGTGGACCGGGGAGCCGGTGTCGCCGTCCTGACGGACCTGGGCAGCGCGGTGCTGACCGTGAAGGCGCTGCTCGCGGAGGGCGACGAACTGCCCGAGGGGACACGGCTGGTGGACGCCCCGTTCGTGGAGGGAGCCGTGGCCGCGGTCGTGACGGCCTCCACGGGGGCCGATCTGGCGGCGGTGGAGGCGGCCGCCGCCGAGGCGTACGCGTACCGGAAGGTGTGAGGTCCGCACACGGCCCGGGCCGGGCCCGCCGGTTACCGGCGGGCCCGGTCGCCACGCCCTGCCGGCCGCGCCCGCCTTCGTCTCCGTCCACGGCGCTGCTGCCCCTGGCCCGGCGCCGGGCGATGTCGGCGCCGCAGGCGTTCTCGCGGCGGGTCGGCGGCATCGGTCACTGCTCGCTCGCCGACAGGCCGCGTCGGCGTCGCCGGCATCGCGACGGCCCGACGTGGCAGCACGGCGGCCCCTCAGCGGGCGCCCACGAACCGCTTCGCCGCACGCTCCCCCGCCGCCACGGCGGCCGCGTGGTCCTCGATGGGGGACACACGGGTGTTCTTGAAGACGATGTAGGTGACGCCCGAGGCCACACCGCCGCCGTGCGGGTCCGGGCGGATGCCGAGGGCCTCGGCGGCGGCGTAGGACGCCTCTCCGATGATGTGCTGCGGGCCGGTGTCGCCGACCACCGCGTACTGCACCCGGTCCCGGTGGATGACGGCCACGACCGACCCTCCGCGGACGCCGTGGTCCCGGTAGTCCCAGATGCGGCTCGGGGCCGGCACGACGATGAAGGGCAGGCGCTCGGCGCTCAGGGGCCGGCCGTCGGACTGCGCGAAGGCGGTGCCGGGGGCGAAGTAGGGGTCGGTGCCGCGGTTGCAGCGCGGGCCCGGACGGCCGTCGCAGTCGATGTCCATGTCCGCCTTCCAGTACACGGCGTCGCCGGTGCCGCAGACCGGGATGGTGGCGGGGGCTCCGTAGTCGCTGCGGTAGCGGCCGCGCGAGACGGGGGCGCAGTCGCGCACCTTGGCCAGCAGGCCGGTGGCGGTCACCGTGGCCTCGCGCGTCGCCACGGGCGGATCGCCGTGCGGGGGCTGGGTGGTGGGGGCTGTCGCAGGGGCGAGCAGGGCGGCGCTGGCCGCGGCCAGTGAGAGCGACTGGACACGCACGATACGGGAGCCTCTCCTCGGGGACCTGACGGGCACGCAGCCCAATCTGGCCCCCGGGGTGATCGGCGGGCCACCGCTGGTGGGCCGGACGGTGCACGTGCCCAAGGGATGAAAGGGGCCGGGGGCCTGAGTCCGTGTGAGACCCGGGCCTCCCGGCCACCTGCGCCAACGCGGCATCTGCGACGACAGCGGTCCGCGCGACAAGCCCGAACTCCCCGGCGTCCGCCGGGTGTTCGGCCGTGAGGAACATCAGCATACGAAACTCCGCCGAGCGGTCGCGCACGACGTCGGGACACCGAACCCTCGACTCCACCCTCTTGATGTGATCGCGTCAGTCGCGTCATATTGGTCCGGACCATTCCCGAGCCCCACCCCGGGAGGCAGTCCCGTGCGACGAATTGCCCTGCTCCGCCGGTGCGCCGTGCTCTGCGCGACGGCCGCCCTGGTCGCCTCCTGCGGCTGGGCCGGAACAGGCGAGGACGACGCAGGCTCCCCACCCGGCGCGCCGACCGGCGTCACCGCGGCCGCGGGCAGCGCCACGAGCGTGCACGTCATGTGGAACGCGACCGAGCGGGCCGACCGCTACGAGGTGTATCGCGGCACCACGAAGGTCAAGGAGGTGCCTGGCTCACAGCACATGGTGGACGTCACCAGGCTGCGGCCGTCCACGCGGTATGTCTTCACCGTGCGGGCGCGGGACGCCGACGGGCGGCTCGGGCCGCCCAGCCGGGAGGTCCGGGCGAGGACACCGGCGGCCGCCGCGGACGACCGCTCGGCGCCGGCCCGCCCCGCGGCACCCCGCGGGCGCCCGGCCGGGAGCCGGGCCGTCCAGCTGTCCTGGTCCGCCTCGACGGACGACCGGGATGTGGTGTCGTACGACATCCACCAGGGGGGCACGAAGATCCACAGCGTGGGCGGGAGCCAGACGGCCACCGTCGTCACGGGGCTGCGGCCCGGCACGGCCTACGTGTTCACCGTCCGGGCCCGGGACGCGGCCGGCAACGTCTCCCCCGCCAGTGCCGCCGTCCGCCTCGCCACACCGGGCAGCGACGACGGCCGCGCCACGGCGCCCACCGGCTTCCGGGCGACGAGCCGCCGCGCGGACGGGGCCTACCACCTCGACCTCAGCTGGGTGCCGCCCCGGGTGGACGGTGTGGTCACCGAGTACCAGATCGAGCTGGACGGCCGGGCGGCCACGTCCCTCGTGTTCGGCGGCAACCCGCCGCGCGGCCGGGCGACGTACAGCTTCTACGTGGGGCGGGACAGCGGGGTCACCCACCGCGTCCGCATCCGGGCGATGCTGCCGGACGGCACCTGGGGAGGCTTCTCGGCGGAGCGGACGGTGACGACGGGCGCGCGGCGCTGACCCACGCCCGACGGCAGCGGCCGGGGCGGCACGACGTCACCTGCACGGCGGCGTCCGGCGTGCGGCCCGGACCCGGGGCGCATTGGCTGACCCTGAGGCAGCACGGGCGTTCCCGACCCTTGGCGGCGCTAGGGATGTACCGCCAACCGTGCCGCCGGAGGGCAGTCCACATGCGCAACTCATCGATAGTCTCCCGATCCGGCCTGACCGTGGCCGCCGCCGCGCTGCCCCTCGCCCTGGCGGCGGTGCCCGCGACCGCGGGCCCGGGCATCTCCGTCAGCACCACGGGTTCCACGGTGTCGGTCACGACCAGTTCGTGCACCCAGATCAACGGCAGCTGGGGCACCGCCTCGCTGCTCACCAGCAGTCAGGGCAGTTTCGCCCAGGGGCGGCAGGTGACCCTGTCGGGCACGTCGACCAGCCAGTCCGCCGCCTGGTCGAACGTCACCGCGGGCACGTACACCGTCATCGTCATCTGCTCGGACGGCACCACCGCGGGCACCCAGTCCGTCGTGGTCTCCCCCGCCCCCACCCCCACGCGGACCGCGTCCCCCTCGGCCTCACCGTCCCGCGGCGTCATGGGCGGGGTCGGCGGATCGTCGACGGACTACGGGACCGTCACGCTGGTGGCGGGCGGCACGCTGGTCGGGGCCGGCCTCCTCGCGACGGCCTGGTACCTGCGCCGGCGCACCAAGCCGTACCGGCTCTGACCCGGTACGGATGGCGGCCCGCCCGGTCGAAGCGCTCCGGCCGGGCGGGCCGCCGTCACGTCCCGGTCAGGCCGGCCGGGTCGGCTCCGGGCCCGGCAGTTCGGCGAAGTCCGCGAGGGCACGCCTGAGCCACTGGGTCCAGAAGGTCTCCAGGTCGATGCCCGCCCGCAGCACCAGGTGCCGCAGCCGGTCCTCGGTGCCGTCCCGGCCGGGCGGGAAGTCGCGCTGCTCGATCTCCCGGTACTCCGCCAACTGCCGCTCGTGCAGCTCCAGGTGGCGGCGCAGATCGGCCTCCAGGCCGGCGGTGCCGACGACGGCCGCAGCCCTGAGCCGCAGCAGCAGCGTGTCGCGGTGCGGCTTGGGGTCCTGGGAGGCGGCGGTCCAGCGGGCGAGTTCGGCGCGGCCCTTGGGCAGCACCTCGTAGCTCTTCTTCTGCCCGCGGGCCGGCTGCTCAGACGGCAGGGCCCGGATGAGGCCGTCGGCCTCCAGTTTCCCGAGTTCGCGATAGATCTGCTGATGCGTCGCCGACCAGAAGTAGCCGATCGACCGGTCGAAGCGGCGGGTCAGCTCCAGCCCGGACGACGGCTTCTCCAGTAGGGCGGTGAGGATCGCGTGCGGGAGTGACATGGCCTCATCCTAGGGACGTGTTCCCGCACTACAGGGCGGCCGCCAGCTCGGTGCCCTGCTTGATGGCGCGCTTGGCGTCCAGTTCCGCGGCCACGTCGGCCCCGCCGATGAGGTGCGCGCTGCGCCCGGCCGCGATCAGCTCCTCGTAGAGCCCGCGGCGCGGCTCCTGGCCCGTGCACAGCACGATCGTGTCGACCTGGAGCACCGTGCTCTCGTCGCCGATGGTGACGTGCAGTCCGGCGTCGTCGATCCGGTCGTAGCGCACGCCCGGGACCATGGTGACGCCGCGGTGCTTGAGTTCGGTGCGGTGGATCCAGCCGGTGGTCTTGCCGAGGCCGGCGCCGACCTTGGACGTCTTGCGCTGCAGCAGGTGGACGGTGCGTGGCGGGGCGGGCCGCTCGGGCGCGGCGAGGCCGCCGGGCGCGCGGTAGTCCATGTCCACGCCCCACTGGCGGAAGTACGTCCGGGGGTCCTCGTGGGCCTTGTCGCCGGTGTCGGTGAGGTACTCGGCGACATCGAAGCCGATGCCGCCCGCACCCAGGATCGCGACCCGGTCGCCGACGGGGGCGCCGTCGCGCAGGACGTCGAGGTAGCCGAGGACGCTCGGGTGGTCGACGCCCGGGATGTCGGGGGTGCGGGGGGTGACGCCGGTGGCGACGACGACCTCGTCGAAGCCGTCGACGTCCCCGGCCGTGACGAGGGTGTTCAGGCGGATGTCGACGCCGTGCCAGTCGAGCTGGGTGCGGAAGTAGCGCAGCGTCTCGTCGAACTCCTGCTTCCCGGGCACCTTGCGGGCGACGTTGAGCTGCCCGCCGATCTCGCCCGCCGCGTCGAACAGCGTCACCTCGTGCCCGCGCTCGGCGGCCGAGACCGCGCAGGCGAGCCCGGCCGGCCCGGCGCCGACGACCGCGACGCGCTTGCGCAGCCGGGTCGGGGAGAGCACGAGTTCGGTCTCGTGGCAGGCGCGCGGGTTGACCAGGCAGGAGGTGATCAGACCGCTGAAGGTGTGGTCGAGGCAGGCCTGGTTGCAGCCGATGCAGGTGTTGATCGCCTCGGGGCGGCCGGCCTCGGCCTTGGTGACGAAGTCGGGGTCGGCGAGCATCGGGCGGGCCATCGACACCATGTCGGCCGCGCCCTCGGCGAGCAGTTCCTCGGCGAGTTCGGGGGTGTTGATGCGGTTGGTGGTGACGAGCGGGACGGACACCTCGCCCATCAGCCGCCGGGTGACCCAGGTGTAGGCGCCGCGCGGCACGGAGGTCGCGATGGTGGGGATACGGGCCTCGTGCCAGCCGATGCCGGTGTTGATGATCGTCGCCCCGGCGTCCTCGACGGCCTTCGCGAGGGTGATCACCTCGTCGAGCGTGGAGCCGCCCGGGACGAGGTCGAGCATGGAGAGGCGGTAGATCACGATGAAGTCGTCGCCGACCGCCTCGCGCACCCGGCGCACGATCTCCAGCGGGAAGCGCATGCGGTTCTCGTACGAGCCGCCCCAGCGGTCGGTGCGCCGGTTGGTCTGCAGCGCGATGAACTCGTTGATGAGGTAACCCTCGGAGCCCATGATCTCGACGCCGTCGTAGCCGGCCTGCCGGGCGAGACGGGCGGTACGGACGTAGTCGTCGATGGTCCGCTCGACGTCGGCGTCGGTGAGCTCGCGGGGCGGGTAGGGGCTGATGGGCGCCTGCAGCGGGCTGGGCGCGACCAGGTCGCGGTGGTAGGCGTAGCGGCCGAAGTGCAGGATCTGCATCGCGATCCGCCCGCCCTCGCGGTGCACGGCGTCGGTGATGACCCGGTGCTGCTCGGCCTCCGCCTCGGTGGTCAGCTTGGCGCCGCCCTCGTAGGGCCGTCCCTCGTCGTTGGGGGCGATGCCGCCGGTGACGATCAGGCCCACTCCCCCGCGCGCGCGGGCGGCGTAGAAGGCGGCCATGCGCGCGAAGCCGCCCTCGGCCTCCTCCAGGCCCACGTGCATGGAGCCCATGAGGACCCGGTTGGGCAGGGTGGTGAAGCCCAGGTCTAGGGGGCTCAGCAGGTGCGGGTAACGGCTCATCGGGCCCTCCGTGCGCGGTGTCGTGCCTGTAGTTGTAGAGGACTACCGAGGGTTTATGCAACTAGTTGCACAAGGTGATGGAGGGCACAGTAGGGCCATGACCAGGGGCCTTGGAGCGCTGTCCGCGGTGGTGGACTCGCCGGTGATCTGATGTGCCACCCGAGCCGGGCCGGCCTCGACGACCGCGCGGCCGGTGCCGGCCGCCTGGGAGGAGTGGCTCGCCGGCCGCGGGCTGCCGCACCTCCTGCCGCGCGACGGCCCCGGCCACGCGGTCGCGCTGCCGGTGGAGATCTCGGCGGGCGAACCGGCCCTGGTGGACGCGGGACGCCCGGGTGGACTCCGCGCCGTACGGCGACGCGACGGCCTGGTCCTTCCCGCCCGACGCCGGGGACGTGGTGCGGCCGGCTGCACGGCCGGGGCGCGACGGGCTCGAAGCTCGCCGCGTCCCTGTTCTGCCGCGTCCCTGTTCTTCCGCCTCGCGGTGGAGCCGCACGGCCTGGACGGGAGGCTGCGCGGCGGGTTCGCGGTGCTGCTCGACGCCGGAGCCACCGGCCGCTTCGGGGGCGCCCGGGCCTGCCTCGCCGGCGTCGAGGCCGTCCGCCCGGCCGGGGTGATGACCGGCTGCCCCGGGCTCGACGAGGTCGTGGTCGGCAGGGTGCTGCGGCGGGCCGGGAGCACCCCGCACGGGGCGTCCGGGCACTCCGGGTCGGACCGGACGGCGGTGGTGATGCCGTGTCACGGGCGACGCGATCCGGTCCGGCTGCTGGACGAGGCGCCCCTGCCCGGCGCGCGGGGCGTTCCCGCTGCCACCGAGGCTGACGGTGACGTCCTGCCACGGCGGCCAGGGGTTCTCCGTCGTCCGGAGCACTGCGAGGTGGGGCGGACATCCGCACCACGCCGCACGTCGAAGCCCGCGCCGCCGAGCACTGGTCCGGTCGGCGGCACGGGAACCGGACGCGCTGGCGCCGGACGCGCTGGCGCCGGGCCCGCGGCCGGCCGCGGACGCCGTGGCCGCCTGGCCCCCGTACCGGCTGGACGTCCACGTGCGGCCCTCCGTCGCGCTCCTCGGCGCCTGGCTTCGGCCAGCCGGGGGCGTCAGCGGAACTCAGCGGCTCTGCAGGCGCACGTGCAGTTCCTTCTCCTGGTCGCCGGAGACCGTGCTCAGGTCGTGCACGTCGAACAGCGAGTCCAGGGTCGTACGCAGCCGCTCGATCGCCCAGTACCCGCCGTGCAGGTCGGCCTCGACCGAGGACGACAGCCGGGCCTGCGGATGCGCCTCCTCGTGCGGGTCGGCGACGTCGAAGGTGCCGAGCCAGACGGTCGGGCGGGTCTCGTGCAGTTCCTCCGGGACGTCGTCGGCGCACCGGTCGGACTCGAAGCAGGCGCACAGCGTGTCGAACACGATCCGGGCGTCCTGCTTGCTGCACCCGCTGATCTCCACCGAGACGCAGTGGGGGTGCGGTCGCTCGTGGTTCATCGCCATCGTGATCGCTCCTTACGTGGTCACGCCGCCGTTTCCGCCCCTCCCCCAGCAAAGCACCACCTTCCCCCGGGCACTACCGGCGGCGGGGCGGCCTTTGCAGGGCGGCACGCGCCCCGGTGGGAGATGGTGGAAGGTGACGGAAGGGGCCTTCCACGAACGGCTCCGCGCGGTAGAACTGGGGTGTCGGCACCGTGACGGCGTGCCGCGAGGAACGGCGAAGGCGGGGCGTGGGATGAGTGCAGCCGGGTCTCCCGAGGCCGGGCGCTCCGAGCCGCTGCGCGGCTCGGAGCGCCCGAGCGGACTGCTCGACGTCCTGCGCGTGGCCTCGGTGGTCCTGGACGCCGAGGGCCGCATCGTGCTGTGGAGCCCGCAGGCCGAGGAGCTGTTCGGCTACGAGGCGCGGGAGGCGCTCGGGCAGTACGCCGCGCGGATCATGGTCCACGAGCAGCACGTCGACCTCGTGGTCAAGCTGTTCTCGGACGTCATGGGCACCGGGCAGAGCTGGGCCGGGGCGTTCCCCATCCGCCGCAAGGACGGCAGCACCCGGCTGGTGGAATTCCGCAACATGCGACTGCTGGACGACCAGGGCGACGTGTACGCGCTGGGTCTGTGCGCCGACCAGTCGACCGTGCACCGGCTGGAGCGGGAGGTGGCGCTGTCGACGCGGATGATCGCGCAGTCCCCGGTCGGGCTGGCCGTGCTGGACACCGACCTGCGCTACGTCTCCGTCAACAAGGCGCTGGAGGAGATCAACGGCGTACCGGCCGAGGAGCACCTGGGCCGCACCCCGCGCGAGGTGGTGCCCGGGATGGACGTCGACGCGCTGGAGGCCGCGACGCGGCGCGTGCTGGAGACGGGCGCGCCGGTCGTCGACCGGTCCACGATCGGGCGCACCGCGGCCGATCCGCACCAGGACCACGCCTGGTCGGTCTCGCTGTACCGGCTGGAGAACGCCTTCGGGACCGTGCTGGGCGTGGCCGTCTCGATCGTCGACGTCACCGAGCAGTACCGGGCGGCCATCGAGGCCGAGGCGGCCCGGCGGCGGCTGGCGCTGATCGCGGACGCCTCGGGCCGGATCGGCACCACGCTGGACCTGGACCACACGGCACACGAGCTGGCCGAGGTGGCCGTGCCGGAACTCGCCGACGTCGCGGCCGTGGACCTGCTGGACGCCGTGGTGCAGGGCCGGCAGTCCACCCTCGGCCCCACCGAGTCGGCGGTGATCCGGGCGCTCGCGGTCCAGGGCTACGACTCCGCCGAGGCGCTGGAAGCGGCCGACCCGCCCGGGCAGGTGGCCCGCTACGCCCCCGACCGGCTGGTCACCCGGTGCGTGCGCACGGCGAGCCCCGTGATGCTGCCGGAGGTCAAGGACGAGGACCTGGCGCGCATCGCCCGCTCCCCCGAGGCGGCCGAGCTGCTGGGCCGGGCCGGGGTGCACTCGTACCTGGCGGTGCCACTGATCGCACGCGGCCAGGTGCTGGGCGCCCTGGACCTCAAACGCACCCGCAACCCGCTGCCGTTCACCGAGGACGACCTGCTGCTGGCCCGCGAGCTGGCCGCCCGGGCCGCCGTGCAGATCGACAACGCGCGCTGGTACCAGAGCGCCCGCGACACCGCGCTCACGCTGCAGCGCAGCCTGCTGCCCAGCATCCCCTCCGTGACGGGCGGGCTTGAGGTGGCGTCCCGCTACCAGCCGGCCGGGGCCACGAGCGAGGTCGGCGGCGACTGGTTCGACGTGATCCCACTGGAGGACGACAAGACCGCGCTGGTCGTCGGCGACGTGATGGGCAGCGGCATCCCGGCCGCGGCGGCCATGGGGCGGCTGCGGACGGCGACCAACACGCTTGCCTCCCTGGACCTCGACCCGAACGTGCTCCTGGAGCACCTCGACAGGATCACCGCGGGGCTCGACCAGGCCATCGCCACCTGCGTCTACGCCGTCCACGACCCGCGCCGGCGGGAGTGCCGGATCGCCAACGCCGGGCATCTGCCGCCGGTCCGCGTCCGGGCCGGCCGGCCCCCGGAACTGCTCGACCTGCCGACCGGGGTGCCGCTCGGTGTCGGCGGGGTCGCCTTCTCCACCACCACCGTCGACCTGGAGCCCGGCGACCGGCTGGTGTTCTACACCGACGGACTGGTCGAGACCCGGCGCGACCCGCTCGACGACCGGCTCGGCACGCTCCTGTCGCTGCTGGACGGGCCGGACCGGCCGCTGGAGGAGGTCTGCGAGCTGCTGCTGCGGACATTGCACGAGCCGGACAACTTCGACGACGTGGCGCTGCTGATCGCGCGGGCGACGACCCCGGGCTGAGCCAGCGCTACGGCCGGACGCCGAGCACCACGTGGGCGTACAGCTCCTCCGAGACGGCCAGGTGGGCCGCCAGTCCCCCACGCTCGAACGCGGCGACCGCGTCCGGCGCCTGGTGCCGGCTCGTCTCCACCAGGACGCAACCCCCCGGGGCGAGCCAGCGGGGCGCCTCGGCCGCGACTCTGCGCAGGACGTCGAGACCGTCCGTGCCGCCGTCGAGGGCGACCAGCGGCTCGTGGTCGCGGGCCTCCTGCGGCAGCAGCCCGATCTCGTCGCTCGGGACGTAGGGCACGTTGGCCGCGAGGATGTCGACGCGGCCGCGCAGCTCGCCGGGCAGCGCCTCGAACAGGTCGCCCCGGTGGACGCGACCGCCGGCGGCGGCGACGTTGCCGCGGGCGCAGCGCACGGCGGCCGGGTCGATGTCGGCGGCGTGCAGTTCGACGGGGCCGAGCCCGGCGGCCAGGGCGGCGCCCACGGCGCCCGAGCCGCAGCACAGGTCCACGACGACCCGCGCGCCGGGCGCCTGGGCCAGGGCCCGCTCCACCAGGAACTCGGTGCGGCGGCGCGGCACGAAGACGCCCGGGGCGACGCCGATGCGCAGCCCGCGGAACTCGGCCCAGCCGACGACGTGTTCGAGGGGCAGCCCGGCGGCGCGGCGTTCGGCCATGGCGGCGGCCCCGGCCGGGGTGCGGGCGGTGGCGAGGATCAGGTCGGCCTCGTCCTCGGCGAAGACGCAGCCCGCCGCGCGCAGGGCGGCGACCAGGGCGTCACGGGACGACGGCGGTGAGGGTGGGGAGGGCGGGACAGCGGGAACAGACGGCATGGAAGCCCAGAGCCTTTTGGGAACCGAAGGGCGCTCCGGCGGTCGCCTACGGCCGGCGATCCGCGCCACGTCGAGGGGGGAGCACCCGAGCTGACACAGCGGTAATGGGTCTCACCTCCCCGGTTCCTCGACGGCTGGGTCCGTCCGCAGCCGGACGGAACCCTACCCGACGGGCCGGCCGCCCGGTACGCGGTCAGGTGGTTGAGGGGTACAACCGTCGTGCGACCATGGGAGGCGCAGACAGCAGCGCCGTGAGGCCGTGAGGGGGGGGCACCGTGCGGGAGATCGGCGGGCGCCGGGACACCGACCTGGCCGCCCACCACGCCCTGGACAGGTCCACCGATCTGTCCCGGTTCGCCGGCTACCTCGTGCGGTACGACGCGGGATCCGGCCCCGGGCCGCGGGACTAGGACGCACCGACGCGCCGCACGTACGGTTGAATACGCAATCACTGATGATGACGCCGGACCCGACGGGGCACCGCCGGCCGGCCCGGAGGCTCGACCCGATGCACATCACCCGAGGCTTCACCGGGCGCCCGCGCGGCGCCGGCCCCGCCCTGCCGCCCGGACAGTACGACGCCCGCGACGACTGGCCCGTCCTGTCCGCCGAGGTCACCCCGGACCTTGCGCCGGCCGACTGGACCTTCCGCATCGACGGGCTGGTCGACGCGCCCCGCACCTGGGGCTGGGAGGAGGCGCACCGGCTGCCGTCGTCGGCGTACCAGGGCGCCATCCACTGCGTGACGAGCTGGTCGAAGTTCGGGGTGCGGTTCTCGGGCGTGTCCCTGGACGCCTTCCTGGATGTGGTCCGCCCCCAGGAGTCGGCGACCCATGCCGTGGCCTACGCGCACACCGGCTACACCACGAGCCTCCCGCTCGCCGACCTGACCGGCGGGCGCGCCTGGATCGCCTGGGAGTACGACGGGCGGCCGCTCGCCCCGGAGCACGGCGGCCCGGCGCGGCTGCTGGTGCCGCACCTGTACTTCTGGAAGAGCGCCAAGTGGATCGCGGGCCTGCGGATCCTCGACCACGACGAGCCGGGCTTCTGGGAGCAGAACGGCTACCACGAGCGGGGCAACCCGTGGGAGGAGCAGAGGTACGCCGGTGACTGAGACCTTCGAGCCGGCCTTCGGGCCGGCCTTTGTGCCGCCCACGCGGTTCGCGGTCCCCGGGCGTATCGCCGTGAGCGAGCAGGCCGCCTCCGTGTGGCGGACCGCCACGCTCACCGAAGTCCGCCGGGAGACGCCGCGCGCCGCCACGTTCCGGTTCGCCGTGCCCGGCTGGCCCGGTCATCTGCCCGGGCAGCACCTGATGGTGCGACTGACCGCCGAGGACGGCTACGTGGCGCAGCGCCACTACTCGATCGCGTCCGCCCCGGACGACTCCGGGCACGTCGAGCTGACCCTGGACCACATCGAGGGCGGCGAGGTGTCGGGCTGGTTCCACACCGTCGCCCGGGTCGGCGACCGGGTCGAGGTGCGGGGTCCGGTGAGCGGCTTCTTCGCCTGGCCGGGCGACCGGCCCGCGCTGCTGCTCGGCGCCGGCTCCGGCGTCGTGCCGCTGATGTCGATGGTCCGGCATCATCGGGCACGGAACCTGACCGTGCCGCTGCGCATGCTGGTGTCCGCGCGCAGCCCCGAGGAGCTCGTCTACGCCCGGGAGTTGGGCGCCGAGACGACACCCGTGTTCACCCGCAGCGCGCCGGAGGGTGTGCCGGTGGGACGTATGACGGCCGCACATGTGGCGCCGCTCCTGGCCTCGCCGCCTCCCGGTGGGTGGGAGGCCTATGTGTGTGGCTCCAACTCCTTCGCCGAGCACGCCTCACGACTGCTGGTGACAGCGGGTCAGCCCGTGGACCGCATCAGGATCGAGCGCTTCGGCTGACGCCCCGCGGCACCGTCGCGCGTGCGGTTGCCTTGCGGGGGCTGGGCCCGGTGACTTGGCCGGGGCGAGCCGGGGGTGTGCGCGCCCGTACGGGGTGGGGCGGCCGGGGTCGTTTCGGGTGGGGCGGAGTGTTCGCGCCGTACGGGGTGGGGGGCCTCGGGCGGCCGGGTCGCTTCGGGCGGGTCGGGGTGATCGCGCCATACAGCCGGGGCACCGTGGCCGGGACAGGGTCGGTCGCCGTGGGCGACGGGAGTCGCCGTGGACGAGCCGGGTCGCCGTAGGCAGGCCAGGTCGCCGAGCGGGCCCGCAGTTTCACCCCCGACGGGCCAGGACCTCACCGCGGACGGACCCGGAACCCACCCACGCGAGCCGGGCTTCACCCCGCATCGGCCAAGGCTTTCACCCCCGTATGAGCCAAGGCTTGCACCCCCGTTTGAGCCGAGGCTTGCACCCCGCACGGGTCGGCTCGGCCCCCGTACTGGCCCGGTGTTCCCGCCGGGCGGCACCGGTGTTTCGCCGTGGGGCGGTCGGGCACCCAGCCGGTGGGTCGTGGCACGCGACGCGGCGCGCCGCCCCTCCTCCTCCGTGCCGGCACCGGTGCCCGGGGAGCGGACCGACGGCCCGGTTCGCCCCGCGGCGCGCCCCACCGGGCTCAGCCGCGCAGCCCCGCGCCCCCGCAAGGGACGTGCCGGGGGGCGGAAGTCGGACGGTGGAGGAGTACCGGATCCGTGGGGGCAGGCGCGGGGAGGGCCCGGCCCGGTGGGGGCGAGCGGCACAGGCGTCCCCAACACGGCCGGGCCGTCCTCCGGTGACGGCGAGGAGGTCGGCATGCGAACCCGGGTGTGCGGCTGGCGCTGGCGGCGCAGTCCGCTGCGGCGCCGGTCGGACGTCGTCGAGGCGTGGACGGTGCTGGTGGCCGCCGTCCTGATCCTCGCGGGCGCGCCCCTGGTGGGAGCGGCGGCCGCCCGGTGGGCCCATGGCGAGGCACGGGCCGTCTCCCTGCAGCAGCGCGCCGAGCGGCATGCCGTGCGGGCCGAGGTGACCGGCGAGCGGAGCCGCTCGCTGCCGTCGGTGCAGTCCGGCGGGGAACGCGCCTACCGGACGACCGTGCGCTGGCCGGAACCGGGCCAGGGCACCCGCACCGCGACCGCCCGGGTTCCCGCGGGCACCCGGCAGGGCGACGTCGTGGAGGTCTGGTTCGACGCACACGGCCGGAACGTGCCGCCGCCGGTCGACGGCAGTGCCGTCCGGCAGCACACCCTGGCCATGGGCACGTGTGCCGCGGGTGGTGCGGTGCTGCTCGTGCTGCTCGCGCACGGCGTGGTGCGCCGGGTCGCCCTGAGCCGCCGGCTGGCCGAATGGGAACGGGCGTGGGCCCGCACGGAACCGGAATGGACGCATCGCCGCGCCTGACGCGACGCGAGGCGACCCATGAGGCGACACCCGACGGCTCGGCGCGGCGGCGCCGACCGTTCGGTGACCCGACCACCCGTGTCCGGGACTCCACCCGTCACGGCCGCACTCGCCCCCGCAGACACGCATCCGACCTGCGGGAGCACCGCCAGGGTGGTCACTCCCGCACCGGGCGCGTCCGGCGAACACCTGGTCAGTCCTCCGACCACCGCCGTAGGGTGATCCGCGCTGTCTCCGCACCGGTTCCTCATCAAAGGCGGTCCTGCATGGCCCTGTTCGACCTTCCTCTCGACGAACTCCGCGAGTACCGCAGCGCGTCCAGCGAGCCGGAGGACTTCGACGCGTTCTGGTCCAAGACGCTCCAGGAGGCGCGCGAGCACGATCTGGACGCCCGCTTCGAACCGGTCGACACGGGCCTGTCCACGGTGCGGGTGCTCGACGTGACGTTCGCCGGCTTCGGCGGGCATCCGGTCAAGGGCTGGCTGACCCTCCCGGCCGGAGCGGACGGCCCGTTGCCGCTGGTCGTGGAGTTCATCGGCTACGGCGGCGGGCGCGGACTGCCGCACGAGCATCTGCTGTGGGCGTCCACGGGCCGGGCGCACTTCGTGATGGACACCCGCGGCCAGGGCAGCGCCTGGGGCGCGGGCGGCGGCACGGCGGACCCGGTGGGCGGCGCACCCGCCTACCCCGGTTTCATGACCCGCGGCATCGACGCTCCGGAGAACTACTACTACCGCCGCGTCTACACCGACGCCGTGCGCGCGATCGAGGCGGCCCGTTCGCATCCGCTGACGGACGCCGCGCGCACGGTGGCGGTGGGCGCCAGCCAGGGCGGAGGCATCACCATAGCGGTCGGCGGCCTGGTGCCGGACCTGGCGGGCATCGCACCGGACGTGCCGTTCCTGTGCGACTTCCCGCGCGCGGCGACCCTCACGGACCGGCACCCGTACCGGGAGATCGGCCTCTACCTCAAGACGCACCGCGGTCGGACCCAGGAGGCCCTGCGCACGCTCTCCTACTTCGACGGCGTCCACTTCGCCGCCCGCGGCCGGGCTCCCGCCCTCTTCTCCGCCGCCCTGGAGGACCAGACCTGCCCGCCGTCGACCGTCTTCGCGGCGTTCAACGCGTGGAGCCACGAGGACAAGGCGATCGAGGTGTACGACTTCAACGACCACGAGGGCGGCGGCCCCTTCCAGGAGGCGGCCCAGCTGCGCTGGATGCGCTCGCGCGTCTGATCCGGCCGTTCCCCGCCGACGGCCTTCCCCTTTGGTCCGACCGGTCGGTACGTTCTTCCCGCCCGGGCCGCGCGTCGCCGCGGCCCGGGCCTGGACACGACCGGCGAAGGGGTGGGACCCATGTCCGAGAACGAGGCGTCCGAGCAGGCGGCAGGCGGTGACGCGGCACCCGGCGACCGGGAACGCGCCGACGGGGTGCGGGTGCACGGTCACTGCGACCCGCGTTTCACGGCGGTGCGCGAGGCCTTCGAGGAGAACTTCCGGGAGCGGGGCGAACTCGGTGCCGCGGTGGCCGTCACCGTCGGCGGCAGGATCGTGGTCGATCTGTGGGGCGGCTGGGCCGACGGGGCGCGCAGCCGGCCGTGGGAGCGGGACACGCTGGTCAACGTGTGGTCCACGACCAAGGGCCCGGTGGCGCTCTGCGCGCACCTCCTGGCCGACCGGGGACTGCTCGACCTGGACGCGCCGGTGGCCGTGTACTGGCCCGAGTTCGCAGCGGCGGGCAAGGAGAAGGTCCTGGTACGGCACCTGCTGTCCCACCGGGCCGGTCTGGCCGGACTCAGGGAGCCGCACTCGCTGGAGCAGCTCTGCGACTGGGAGCTGACGACGCAGCGGCTCGCGGCGACGGAGCCGTGGTGGGAGCCGGGCACCCGGTCCGGCTATCACGCGCTGACCTACGGCCATCTGGTCGGTGAGGTCGTGCGGCGGGTGTCGGGGCTGCGCCCGGGGGCGTTCCTGGAACGGGAGGTGACCCGGCCGCTCGGCATCGACTTCCGTATCGGCCTGCCGGAGCGGGACGCGGGCCGGGTGGCGGAGCTGGTCCAGCCGCCGGTCGCCCAGAGCAGCGCGCAGGCCGCCGTCTTCGCCCAGTTGGCCCCGGCGGCGATCGCCGCGCTGACCAACCCGCCGGTCGCCGCCGCCGCGGCCAACACGCCCGGCTGGCGGGCCGCCGAGATCCCCGCGGCGAACGGGCACGGCACCGCGCGGGCGGTCGCCGAGCTGTACGGCGTCTTCGCCGGGCGCGGCTCGTACGGGGGCCACCGTGTGCTCTCCCCGGAGGCGGCCGAGCGGGTGCGCGAGGGGCAGGGCAGCTGCCGGGACCTGGTCCTCGGCGCCGGGTTCCCGGCCGAGACGGAGGTGGGACTCGGGCTCTGGCTGAGCGGCCGCAACGGCTCCTACGGCCCGAACCCGCGCGCTTTCGGACACGACGGCTTCGGCGGCTCCTGCGGGCTCGCCGACCCGGAGGCGGAGGTGTCCCTGGGGTACGTCATGAACCGGATGGGACCGCACATCGCCGACGACCCACGCAAGATGGCGCTGGTCGGGGCGCTGTACAGCGCGCTGTAGGGACCGGGCGCGCCTCGCCGTTCCGGGGCGGGGCGGCGCACCGCGAGGACCGCTCCCCTCCGGCCGGTCCCGGCCGCGGCACGGCACCGCACCACACGCCGGCCACTCCACCCTCCGGGCGCGCAGGGGCGGCCGACCGGCGCGGTGGCCCGGCACGACGGACCGGCCCTGCGGCAGCCGGTTTCGGCCGAACCGCCCGGCCGCCCTTCCCTACTGGTTTAGACCAATGCTAGATCTGGTGGCGCACCGAGCCCGCACGGCTACCGCACGTCACCAACAGGAGGCGCGGCATGGCCCGCACCACCCCGCCCGACCACCCGGCGACCGAAGGAGAGCCCGGAGAGCCCCTGTACCGGCGGATCGCGACGGAACTGCTCGGCGAGCTGCGCGACGGCACGATCCCGCCCGGTGAACGGCTGCCCGGCGAACGGCGGTTGGCCGGGCACTTCGGGGTCAGCCGGGAGACCGTACGGCAGGCGCTGGAGCTGTTGCGCCGCGAGGGCCTCGTCGCCACCGACCGGCGCGGCAGCCACGCCACGCTGTCCGGCGCGCCGACCCGGACCCCGGCGGCGCTCACCTTCCCGGTCGGCGCCGGGACCGCGACGCCGGGCACCGTCGCCCGTGCCACCGTCACCTGGGAGCCTCCCCCGCCGGAGCACGCCGAGGCACTGGGACTGGCCCCCGGCCGCCCCACCCTGATCCACCGCTACCGGCACGCGACCGCCGACGGGCGCGGCCTGCGGACCGCCGTGACGTCCTTCTCCGCCGTGGCCCTCGCGGAGGTGGAGGAGCTGGCCCGCTACCGCGACCGGGCCGACGGCAACGCCGCCGCGCAGCTGCGCCGGGCCTACGACTGGATGCGCCGGGCCGGTCTGACCCTGCACCACCGCGACGCCATCACGCCGCTCCCGAGCACGCCGTCGGTGCGGGTCACCCGGCGGGTGCACGACCAGTACGCGCGCCCGCTGGAGATCACCGACCTCGTCGTGGACGCCCAGCAGGACGCGCTGGTCTACGAGTTCACCCTGCCGGGCCGGGCGGCGCGGCCCGCAGCCGCCGGGGCGTCACGCCGTACGCGGCCCTGAAGCGGCGGGTGAAGTGGCCGGGGCCGGTGAAGCCCCTCTCGCTGTCCTGGCCCGACGACCTCGGCACCATCGAGGAGGCCGACCGGCACCCCGAGGTCTTCGCCGGCAAGACGGTCGGGCGGAAGGCGGACCATCCGGCCGGCCTGATCGGCGCCCTGAAGCGCAGGCCGGCGATCATCGGTCACTCGTTCGGCGGAATGCTCACACGGATTCTCGCCGGGCGGGGCCTGTCCGCGGTGTCGGTGGTCATCGGCCCCGCGCCGTTCCGGGGCGTGCTGCGGCTGCCGGTGTCGCCGCTGCGCGCGGCGGCCCCGGTGCTCACCAACCCGGCCGACCGCGACCTCGCCGTGCCGCTCACCTGCGACTCCGGTACCCCTTCGCCAACGCGGTGAGCGAGGAGGAGGCACGGGAGCTCTACGGCGCGTCCGCCGCCGGCGCCGGCGGCGCGATCCCGGGATCACGGAGATCATCGTGATGAAGGACACGGGCCTCGCCCTGACCATCGACCGGCTGGCAGGAGGTCGCGGACACCGCCCCGGCGTTCGTACGGCGTTTCGTCTGATCTCGCGCCACCATCCCGGAGAGGACTCCCCATGAGCAGGTTCACCACGTCCGACGGAACCGAGATCTACTACAAGGACTGGGGCGAGGGCCGGCCCGTGGTGTTCAGCCACGGCTGGCCGCTCAACGCGGACGCGTGGGACCGGCAGGCGCGCCTGGTCGCCGAGCACGGGTTCCGCGCGATCGCCCACGACCGCCGCGGGCACGGCCGCTCGGGCCAGCCGTGGCAGGGCAACCACATGGACCGGTACGCCGACGACCTGGCCGAGCTGATCGAGTCGCTGGACCTCGGCGACGCGGTGCTGGTGGGCCATTCGACCGGCGGCGGCGAGGTGGCCCGGTACATCGGGCGGCACGGCACCGCCCGGGTCGCCAAGGCCGTGCTGCTGGGCGCGGTGCCGCCGCTGATGCTGCGCACCGACGACAACCCGGACGGCACGCCGAAGGACGCCTTCGACGGCATCCGCGCGGCCGTGGAGGCGGACCGCTCGCAGTTCTACTGGGAGCTGAGCGAGAGCTTCTACGGGTTCAACCGGCCCGGCGCGGCGGTGTCGGAGGGCATGCGGCGGGCGTTCTGGATGTGGAGCATGCAGGCCGGCCTGAAGGGCGCCTACGACTGCGTCGCCCAGTTCTCGGAGACCGACTTCACCGAGGATCTGTCGCGGATCGACGTACCGACGCTGGTCGCGCACGGTGACGACGACCAGATCGTGCCGATCGCCGCCTCCGCGAAGCGGACCGCGCAGTTGGTGAAGGACGCGACGCTGAAGGTCTACGAGGGTGCCCCGCACGGCCTGGTGGGCGACTTCGAGGAGGCGTTCAACAGCGATCTGCTCGCCTTCATCCGCGGCTGACCGGCCTGGCCGGCCCGGCCGTCGCGTCCGGAGTCCGGGCCACGACGAGACGCACCCGCGGGCTGCCGTCGCGTCGCCGCCCGAACTCCGGCAGGGCATGCAGCTCCACCCGGAAACCGGCCCGGGCGAGCCCCCGCCGTACGTCGCCGAGCCGGAACGCTCGGTAGTACATGACGAACGGCGGCCGCCACAGCGCGTTGCGCACCCGCATCACCGTGTCGAAGCCGAGCAGCGTCCAGTAGGCGCGGGTGCCCGGGCGGGGCGGGGCGACCAGCGGGAAGGCGAACCGGCCGCCCGGCCGCAGCACGGCACGCACCTGCGTGAACAGCCCGGGCAGTTCGCGGGGCAGGAAGTGGCCGAAGGCCCCGAAGCTGACCACCAGGTCGAAGGCGGGTCCGAACGGCAGCACCCGGGCGTCGGCCCGGACCCAGGAGAGCCGCGGCCCGCCGGGCCGGATCCGCTCCCGCGCGACGTCGAGCATGCCCGCGCTGAAGTCGGCCCCGACGACGTGCTCCCGGCACAGCCGCGTCAGCACGGCGGTCCCGGCGCCGGTGCCGCAGCACAGGTCGAGCCCGGTGCCGAAGGGCCCCATCGGCCGCAGTGCCGACTCGACGGCGTCGAGCACCGCGTCGGGGGTCCGGAAGGGGGTGTGGTCGAACTTCGGCGCGAGGAGGTCGTAGCCGCGTTCGACGGACGACAGG
Source organism: Streptomyces sp. NPDC094143 (assembly GCF_040303825.1). Classification (NCBI taxonomy): domain Bacteria; kingdom Bacillati; phylum Actinomycetota; class Actinomycetes; order Kitasatosporales; family Streptomycetaceae; genus Streptomyces; species Streptomyces sp. NPDC094143. Next base: position 84,717 of record NZ_JBEOTZ010000021.1, on the reverse strand, counting down.
GCCTGGACGGCGAGCTCGCGCACACTGGGACCTTCAGGGCTGAACATCGGCTCAGCCTAAGGGCTGCCCCGAGTCGTCGCGGAGCACTGCGCGGGCGCCACGGGCAACCGCAGGAAGGAGTGGGCGATGACCGCACGCACGGGCCTGGTGAGCTGCGACATCACGATCTCGGCGGACGGGTACGCGGCGGGACTCCACCAGAGCGAGGAACGCCCCTTCGGCGACGACGGCGGGGACGGCACGGGCGCCAGGCTGCACGCCTGGATGTTCGACACGCCCGAGGAGAACCGGGCCGAGATCGAGCTGCTGAACACCGCCGGGGCGTTCGTCATGGGCCGCAACATGTTCGGCCCGGTGCGCGGCGCCTGGGACCGGCCGTGGAACGGCTGGTGGGGGGACGATCCGCCGTTCCACGCGCCGGTGTTCGTGCTCACGCATCACGCGCGCGCACCACGGCCGATGGACGGCGGCACCACGTACCACTTCGTCACCGACGGCGTCACGGCGGCACTGACCCGGGCCCGCGAGGCGGCCGGCGACGGCGGCGTCACCGTGCTGGGCGGCGCGACGACCGTCAACCAGTTCCTCGCCGCGGGTTTGATCGACGAGTTGCGGCTGCACCTCGTGCCGTGCACGCTCGGCGCCGGCACACGGCTGTTCGACGGCGTGCCGCCGCTGGACCTGGAACAGGTGCGGTCCCGGTCCGCGAGCCTGGTCACGCACCTGACCTATCGCGTGCTGCCCTGAGCCGGGGGGCGCTGCCGCTCGTCCCGGGGAGCGCGCTGGTCGAGCACCGTCCGCACGCGCGCGCACCAGCGGAGGTTGTCCTCCTCCAGGGCGATGCCCGCCAGCAGGGTGAGGTACGGGCCGACGCGGTCGGCCTCCCTCAGGTACTCCTCCTCGCCACGGCCGGCCAGGAGGCGCTCGCGGACGCGCCGGTAGCGGGCCAGCTTGCCGCGGGCCCACGCCTCGCGCTCCTCGACCAGGGCCCGGGTGGAGGCGGGGTCGGCGCCGTCCATCGCCTGGATCTTGATGAGCAGTTCGTCGCGGATCGCGGTGGGCCGCCGGGGCGGTGTGGCGGCGAACGTGTCCAGGTCCCGGCGGCCCGCCTCGGTCAGCGTGAACATGCGCTTGTCGGGCCGCCGCTCCTGCCGGACGACACGGGCCTCGATCAGGCCCTCCCCGGCCAGGCGCTCCAGCTCCCGGTAGAGCTGCTGGGGCGTCGCCGCCCAGAAGTTGGCGAGCGACACGTCGAACACCTTCGACAGCTCGTAGCCCGACGCCTCGCCCTCCAGCAGGGCGGCCAGGACGGCGTACTTGAGAGACATGTGGACATCGTATCAACCGTTGATTAATCTACTTCGCACCTACTCAACTAGTTGACCAAGGCGGTTGCGATGCAGGCTTTCCGTGAGGCGGTCGAGGCGCTCGACATGGACGCCGCCGAGGCGCTGCTGGCGCCGGACGTCGTCTTCACCAGCCCGGTGGTGTTCAAGCCGTACACCGGCAAGGCGATCACGGGGGCGATCCTGCGCGCCGTCTCCGGTGTCTTCGAGGACTTCCGCTACGTGCGTGAGATCAACGACGTGGGGGGCCGTGACCACGCCCTGGTGTTCACCGCGCGGGTGGGCGACCGGCAGATCAACGGCTGTGACTTCATCCACGTCGACGACGACGGGCTCATCGACGAGTTCACGGTCATGGTGCGCCCCCTGTCGGCGGCCCAGGCGCTCGCGGCGGCCATGGGAGAGCGGTTCGAGCAGATCGCGGAGGAGGCCAGGGCCCGCGCGGTGTGACAGGGCGCTCCAGGGGCCCCTTGCCGCGTTCCGGCGCCCGACGAACGGCTCCGGAGGGGCCCCTGTCGCGTTCGGCGCGTGACGGACGGCTCGGCCCCTGTCGCGTTCGGCGCGTGGGAGACGGCTCGCGGGGCCGCTCCGGCGTCCGCGGCGTGTGGGCTGCTTCCCGGCCCGTTTCCCGCGTTCCTCCGCCGCCCCGGGCCCGTTCGCGGTTGGATGTCCTCATGACGTCCGCCGAGCACGACAGGCTGATGCGGGCCAACCAGGCCAACTGGGACGCCCGCACACCCGTCCACCTCGCCAGCCGGTTCTACGGCCTCGACCAGGACCTCGACCCCGAGCGCTGGTTCGCCCCCTTCGAGTGGGAGGACCTCGGCGAGCTGGCCGGCCGTGACGTGCTCCATCTGCAGTGCCATCTCGGCACGGAGACGATCGCCTTCGCCCGGCGCGGGGCCCGGGCCGTCGGGCTCGACTTCTCCGCGCGGTCCGTGGCCGCCGCGACCGGCATCGCGGCACGGGCCGGGGCGGACGTGACGTACGTCCGGGCCAACGTGTACGACGCCGTCGAGGCTCTGGACGGACGGCGGTTCGACGTCGTGTACACCGGCAAGGGCGCCCTGTGCTACCTGCCCGACCTGGACCGCTGGGCGGAGATCGTCGGCCGGCTCCTGCGGCCGGGCGGCCGGCTGTACGTCGTCGAGTTCCACCCCCTGCTCAACTCCCTCGGCCCGAAACCCGCCCCCGGGGAGGGCCCCGAACTGCTGCTGCGCCACGACTACCTGGGCGGCGGCGGCCCCGTGCACCGCGACGCGACCCACACGTACACGGACGGCCCCGCCGTCGCGGGCGCCACGGACAGCTACGAGTGGATGCACGGAATGGGCGAGCTCGTCAACGCGTTGACGGATGCGGGGCTCACCGTGCGCCGCCTGCGCGAAGGCGACGAACTTCCCTGGCCGCGCTGGCCGCACATGGTCCGCACGGACTCCGGCTGGTGGCGGCTCCCCGAGCCGCGGATCCCACTGCTGTACGGGCTGCTGGCCACGCGCTGAGCCGTATTCCGTTCTCCTCGCGCCCCCGGCGTGGTAGCGTGCGAAACAGCACGTGTGCTTGCCCCTCTTGTGGGCGCCGGTGCCAGTTCTCCCTCGTAACACCTCTTCGTTTCCCGGCACCACGACGTGTTCCGTCGTATTCGAGGTGCTGTTCCCCGCCGCACCCAGGCGTGCCCCAAGGCCGCCCCCTCGCGGCTCTCTCCCTCCCCTTCGCATGTCTCATGCCACTCCGTCCTCGGAAAGGACACACCCCCATGACCACCACACTCGAAAACCCGCCTGCCGGGCAGCGGACCGCGCTCCGGACCACTGTCGGCGTCCTCGACATCGACACGAACGGGAAGGGGCACCTGCGCGGCGACGGCCTCCTGCCCACACCCGCCGATCCCGCCGTCTCCCCCGCGCTGATCCGCCGGCACGGCCTGCGCAAGGGCGACCTCGTCGAGGGCGTGCGCGGCGACCGGGGCGGTCTGACCGAGGTCGAACGGGTCGACGGTGTTTGCCCCGCCGCGCTGGGCGGGCGCCGCCACTTCCGGGATCTGACACCGCTGCACCCGCACGAACGGCTGCGTCTCGAACACCCCGCGGCGGGAACGGCCGGACGGGTCGTCGACCTGATCGCACCGGTCGGCAAGGGGCAGCGCGGGCTCCTCGTGGCTCCGCCCAAGACCGGCAAGACCGTCCTCCTCCAGCAGCTCGCGGCGGCCGTCGCCGGCAACCATCCCGAGTGCCGGCTGATGGTGCTGCTGCTCGACGAGCGGCCCGAGGAGGTCACCGACATGCGGCGCTCCGTGCGCGGCGAGGTGTACGCCTCCACCTTCGACCGCAGCGCCCGGCAGCACATCGCCCTGGCCGAGCTCGTCATCGAGCGGGCCAAGCGGCGCGTCGAGGCCGGCGAGGACGTCGTCCTCCTCCTCGACTCGCTGACCCGGCTGTGCCGGGCGCACAACAACGCGGCCGGATCCGGTGGCCGCATCCTCACCGGCGGCGTCGACGCGTCGGCGCTGACCGGACCCAAGCGGTTCTTCGGCGCCGCTCGCACCGCCGAGGAGGGCGGCACCCTCACGATCCTCGCGACCGCCCTGGTGGAGACCGGCTCCCGGGCCGACGACTACTACTTCGAGGAGCTGAAGAGCACCGGCAACATGGAACTCCGCCTGAGCCGCGAACCGGCCTCCCGCCGGGTCTTCCCGGCCGTCGACATCACCCCCTCCGGCACCCGCCGCGAGGAACTCCTCCTGCCCGAACCTGAGTTGACGGCCCTGCACGGCCTGCGCCGAGTACTGCAGAACCGCGACGGACAGGGCGCCCTTGAGACCCTCCTGGACCGCCTGCGCGAAACCCCGGACAACGCGACGTTCCTGCGACGCGTCCAGCCGACACTGCCGTCGGACTGACGAACCGGTGCGGCATCCGGGTGCTCGCGGGCGGGCTTCGGCCCCGTCGCCGCCGTGCGCGGGCCGGCCGTTTCTACGTTGATCGTATGATCATCGGATTCTCTTCCCGGGTGGCCGTGACGGCCGGCGCGCTCTGTGTGGCGGGGCTCCTCGTCGTGATGCCCGCCGCCGCGGCCGACCCCGGCGGCGCGGAGCCCACCGCGCCGGCCGGGCCGCGGGCGGCGGCCCCGCACCCCTCGCTGCTGCACCGGCCCGGTCTGCACGTGCGCCCGCGCGCCGGAACGCCCCGCCTGCCCAAGGTCTCCGCCCTGTCCTGGCTGGTGGCCGACGCCCGCACCGGCGAGGTGCTCGCCGCCCGCAACGCGCACCGCAGACTCCCGCCGGCCAGCACGCTGAAGACACTGTTCGCCCTCACGGTGCTGCCGTCCCTGCCGGCCGGCATCCGGCACACGGTCCGCGCGCAGGAGCTGCGCGGCATCGGGTCGGGCAGCAGCCTGGTCGGCGTCGCCGAGGGGCGGACGTACCGGGTCGCCGACCTGTGGCGCGGTGTCTTCCTCAACTCCGGCAACGACGCCGTGCACGTCCTGGCCGAGCTCAACGGCGGCTGGCGGGCCACCGCCGAGCGGATGCAGGCCAAGGCACGCTCCCTCGGCGCCTTCGACACGCGCGTGGTGTCGCCGGACGGCTACGACGCCCCGGGCCAGGTGTCGTCGGCGTTCGACCTGGCCGTGTTCGGCGCGGTGGGACTGCGCAACCCGGACTTCGCGCGGTACTGCGCCACGGTCGAGGCGCGCTTCCCCGGCGGCGACCGCTGGTCGTACCCGATCCGCAACACCAACCGGCTGCTGAGCGGCGCCCATGGGGTGAAACCGTACCCGGGGCTGATCGGCATCAAGAACGGCTACACCAGCAAGGCCGGCAGCACGCTCGTCGCGGCGGCGCGGCGGGACGGCCGCACCCTCGTCGTGACGGTGATGAACCCTCAGGCAGGCGGCGGGTCCGCCGTCTACGAGGAGGCCCGGTCGCTGCTCGACTGGGGCTTCGGCTCGGCCGCGAGGGTCGAGCCGGTGGGTTCGCTCGCGGTGCCGCGCCCGCCCGCGCGCACGGAGGTGACGGCCGTGCCCGCGGCCGCGGCGACCGTGCCGAGGGAACCGGGGTCCGTCTGGACGGAGGCGGGACTGATCGCCGGAGCGGCCGGGGTGGGCGCCTCGGTCGTGGTGCTGGTGCTGCGGCTCCCGGTGCGCAGGCCGGGGCGGGGCTGACCGGCCGGCAGCCACAGCAGCAGACCGAGGGTGATCCACGCGTAGAGGTTGCCGCCGAGGAACCCGTCGACGCCGGACGCGTCGTCGAACCACAGCCAGACGACGCTGGTGCACAGCACCGCGTACAGGGCGCCCGCGACGCGGACGTGTCCGGCCCGGAGCAGTACGGCGAAGGACGGCAACAGCCAGACGAGGTGGTGCACCCAGGTGATCGGGCTGACGAGGCAGGCGGCGAGGCCGGTCAGGGCGAACGCGGCCGTCCAGTCGTCCGCCGCGGCGGCCCGGCGGGCCCGCACGGCCCACACGCCCAGGACCAGCAGGACGGCCGCCGCCCACACCGCCCGGTCCGGTGCGCCGAGCCGGGCGAGGATGCCCTGCACGGACTGGTTCGAGACGTAGGCCGGCCGCCCCACCCGGTCGGTGTCCCACAGCCCTTCGGTCCAGTAGAAGCGCGAGGCGTCCGGGTCCACCAGGGCGGCCAGGGCCGTGGCGGCGAGGGCGACGGCCGTGGCGATCGCGGCGGCGCGCCACCGCCGGGCCACCAGCAGCAGCCCGATGAACAGCGCCGGCGTGAGCTTGATCGCCGCGGCGAGCCCGATGCCGGCGCCCGCGAGCCGGTCGCGTCCGGTCGCCAGCAGCGCCGCGTCGATGAGGACGAGGGCCAGCAGCAGGACGTTCACCTGGCCGAAGCTGAAGGTGTCGCGCAGCGGTTCGAACAGCGCGAGCAGGCAGGCGATCAGCGCCCAGCCGAACCAGCCGAACCGACGCCACGCCGGGCCCGCCAGCAGGCGCAGGACCAGGGCGAGGGCCGCCAGGTTGAGCAGCAGCGCGGCGGCGATCGCGGTAGGCAGGTCCAGCAGCGACATCGGCAGCATGGCGACCGCGGCGAACGGCGGGTAGGTGAAGCCGTACATCGTCCCCGGCACGCGGTAGTCGTAGATCCGGCCGCCGTGGTGGACCCAGGTGTCCACGCTCCCGTAGTAGACGCGCAGATCGAACCAGTCGCGCAGCAGGGGCACGGTCGCGGTGAAGACCGTGACCGCCGTGGCGAGGGCGACCACCAGCAGCAGCCGGCCGCGGTCGGTGCCCGGCTGGGACGCGCTCACGCGGCGCGTCCCAGCGCCGGGGCGAGCTGGGCCTGGCGGGCCTGCCACAGCACGACGACCGCGAGAGCCCCTCCGGAGACGGCCAGCAGCAGCTGTCCCGTGTCCGCCGGACCGCCGCTGGGCAGGACGCACAGCGCGAGCACGCCGGTCACGGCGGCCGTGCGGTGGCGTACGGAGCCGCTGGGCGCGGCGGCGGCGATGAGGAACAGGCCCCACAGGGCGTACCAGGGGCGGATCGCCGGGCCGAGCGCGGCCACCGCCACCAGGCTCAGGCCCAGCGCGTACACCGGCCGCGGCCGCAGCCGGAGCCAGATCACCGCGATCGCGGCCACGGCGGCCACGATGCCGAGGGTGTGCCAGACGGGGATCGCCAGGGGCGCGAGATCACTGCCGAGGTGCTCCAGGACGGCTCGGGTGGCCCGGCCGAGCAGGGTGGTCAGGGCCCAGTTCTGCGGTGACGCCGGGGTGTCGAGGGCGGCGATCCAGCCGTATCCGGTGCCGGCGACGGCCGTGACGGCGACGGTCGTCCCCGCCGCGGCGACGGCGGTGGCCGTGAGGGCCTTCACGGCACTGCGCCCCGCGCGCACCTGCAGGACGACGACGGCGGCCAGGCCGAGCACGGCGGGCGCCTTGACCAGCGCGGCGAGCGTCACGAGAACGGCACCGAGAACCGGCCACCGGCCGAGCGCGGCGACCAGCCCGACACCCAGCAGGCCCAGCATGACGGCGTCGTTGTGGGCGCCGGCGACCAGGTGCAGCAGGACGAGCGGGTTGAGGGCGCCCAGCCACAGCGCGGCGGACGGGTCGGCTCCGCTGTGCCGGGCGAGGCGGGGCAGTGCGGCCGCCATCAGGGCCACCCCGGCGAGCGCGACCAGCCGCATCCCGACGAGTCCGGCGGGCAGGTCGCCGCGGGTCAGACCGGACAGGGCCGCGGCCACGGCGAGGAACACCGGTCCGTACGGGGCGCCGGTGTGCCGCCAGAGCGGGGCGACCTCGTCGGCGAGCGGGCCGCCGAGCCGGGACGGTCCGTGCGCGTACACGTCCAGGTGCGCCTCGACCATGGCTCCCTGGGCGAGGTAGCTGTAGACGTCCCGGCTGAACAGCGGCGGGGCCAGCAGCAGAGGGGCCGCCCAGGCGGCGAGGACCAGCAGCAGGGCGCGCGGAGCGGGAGGTCGGGGACCGCGGACCAGCCGGCCGAGCAGTGCCCAGGCCGCGATCAGCAGCACGACACCGAAGTACGCGCCGACCAGTCCGAGGGCGGCGTGCGCGGAGGCCGGGTGGAGGAGGTCCCGTACGGGCAGGGCCCCGGCCGTCTCACCGCCCAGGGCGAGGCAGGCGGTTCCGGCCAGACCGAGTATCCGGCAGCGGCGGAGATCGACGGGGAAAGCCATGGCCAACACTCGGGCAGCGTGGCAACGCGGTGTGGCTGGAAGTTGACGCGGTGCCCTCCGGGGCGCGGCCGGAGTGTGACCGGCCGGTGAGTGTGACCGGCCGGTGATCAGAACCGAGGGGGGTCCGGCGATGAAGGGTCTTCCGGTATGGGAGGCACGTCCCTCGGGCCCCCGCGTCAGAACACCGACAGGCCCGTCAGCGTCGTGAACCTGTCCAGTGCCGCCACGCCCGCCACCGAGTTGCCCCGCTCGTCCAGGCCCGGGCTCCACACGCAGAGGGTGCAGCGGCCCGGGACGACCGCGATGATGCCGCCGCCCACACCGCTCTTGCCCGGCAGGCCCACGCGGTAGGCGAAGTCGCCGGCCGCGTCGTACGTGCCGCAGGTCAGCATGATCGCGTTGATCTGCTTGGCCTGGCTGCGGGTGAGCAGACGGGTGCCGTCGGCACGGATGCCGTGCCGGGCCAGGAAGGTCGTGGCGAGGGCGAGGTCGGCGCAGGACGCCGTGACGGAGCACTGGCGGAAGTACTGTTCGAGCAGGACCGGCACCGGGTTGTCGATGTTGCCGTACGACGCCATGAAGTGGCCGAGCGCGGCGTTGCGGTCGCCGTGGGCGGACTCGGAGGCGGCGACCTCCTTGTCGAACGTCAGCTCCGGGTTGCCGCTCTCCGCGCGCAGGAAGCCCAGCAGTTCCCCGGACGCGTCGCCGGTCCGGGTGTGCAGCCGGTCGGTGACGACGAGCGCGCCGGCGTTGATGAACGGGTTGCGCGGGATGCCGTTCTCGTACTCCAGCTGGATGAGGGAGTTGAACGGGTTGCCGGAGGGCTCGCGGCCCACGTGCTCCCACAGGGCGTCGCCCTCCCGGGAGAGGTCCAGGGCGAGGGTGAAGACCTTGGTGATGGACTGCGCCGAGAACGGCTGCCGCCAGTCCCCCACCCCGTACACGGTGCCGTCGGGTTCGGCGACGGCCATGCCGAAGCTGCGCGGGTCGCAGGCCGCTAGCGCCGGGATGTAGTCAGCGGCCCGGCCGCGGCCGGGGGTCCGCTCGATCTCCCCGGCGATGCGCTCCAGGACCGGCTGGAAGGTGGTCGACGGCGTCATGATCACCATTGTCCCTCCGGCCGGTCCCCGCGCGCACGGGTCCTTGTCGAGTTATCGCGTTGTCGCGCCGGAGCGCCGGGGGGGCTACCGTGCGGGCAGCGAGTGATCCCGGAGGAGCTGAGCATGGTCGGTCGTCAGAGCGCGCGTTGACGTCGTGGCCGTCTCCGGCCTGTCATCGCGTGCCGCCTTGATCCGTGGCACGGCGAGCCCTGCTTCCCGTCCGTCACCGTCGGCGCGCCCTGTCGCGCGCCGGGTGCCGGTCTCGTCCTCGCACCCCTGGAATCCCCGTGCCCTTTGATGTCTCCGCTGCGAACGATCCGTCCCGCCCGTGCGCACCCCACGACGCCTCCGGCGCCGGTCGGTCCGCCCCGGCCTGTGGCGGGACGCCGACTTCCGCAGGCTCTGGACCGGTCAGACCGCCTCCCAGCTGGGCGAGCACGCCTGCCTGGTGGTGCTGCCCCTGATCGCGGTGCTGACGCTCCACACCGACGCCGGCCGGCTGGGCGCCCTGCGCGCGGTGGGGCAGGCGCCCATCCTGCTGCTCTCCCTCTTCGTCGGCGCCTGGGTGGACCGGTGGCGGACCCGCACGGTGATGGTGCTGGCGGACGCCGGCCGGGCCGTGGCGCTGGGCGCGACCGTCCTGGCCGGCCTCCTCGGCGCGCTCGGGCTGCCGGCCCTGCTCGTGGTCGCGTTCGTCGTCGGGGCCCTGTCCGTGTTCTTCGACGTGGCGTACCAGACGTCGCTGGTACGGCTGGTGAGGCGCGATCAGCTGCTGCGGGGCAACAGCGCGCTGGAGGGCAGCCGGTCCGCGGCCCAGATCGGCGGCCCCGCTCTGGGCGGGGCACTGGTGTCCCTGCTGTCGGCACCGGTCGCGGCGGCCTCCGGCGCACTGTTCTTCGTGCTGTCGTTCCTGTCGATCCGGCGGATCCGCCGCCGGGAACCGGTCCCGGAGTCCCGGGGACGTCCCCCTCGGATCCGGCGGCGGATCATGGCGGGCGTCCGCTTCGTCGCCCGCGACCCCGCGCTGCGGGCGGTGGGTCTCGCCTCCGCCGCCTTCCAGTTCTCCTTCGCGGCCATGATGACCGTCTATCTGCTCTTCCTGCCGCGGGAACTGCACCTGTCGGGCGCCGCCGTGGGGCTGGCGCTCGCCGCGACGGGACCGGGCGCGCTCCTCGGCTCGCTGTTCGCCGCCCGGCTGCCGGGCCGGTTCGGTCACGGCATGGTGCTCGTGTCCGCGGCGGCACTCGGCGACGCCGTGATGCTGTGGGTGCCCGCGCTGCACGGCCCCGCCGCAGTGACGGTCCCCGCGCTCGTGGCGGTCAACTTCCTGTTCGGGGCCTGCGGGCAGCTGGTGAACGTCACCACCATGTCCGTGCGCCAGGCCGTCACGCCCGACGGGATGCAGGGCCGCGTGGCGGCGACGATCACGTTCGCCGGCATGGGCACGGCCCCGCTCGGCTCCCTGCTCGGGGGCCTGCTCGCGGAGCGGTGGGGCCTGCGCACCGGCCTCTTTCTCACGGCCACCGGCCTGTTGCTGTCCCCGGCGCTGCTGGCGTTGTCCCCGCTCGCCCGCCTGGGACGGACGCTGCCGGCCCGGCCGGGGCCGGACGCGACAGGCGGTTGATCACCAGGGGCCGGTGCCGGGGTCGGCGGGTGACGCCGGTGGCCGACGCCGGGGCGGGCGGGTGACGCCGGTGGCCGGCATCCGCCCGCCCCACCGGACGCGGCGACCGGCCACGCCGACAGGACCACCGAGCCACCGATCACGGTGTTCCGAACGGCTCCGTTCAGACCGCGGCCGGACGCTCCTCCGGCCCGCTGCCCGCCAGAACCTCCGGACGCAGCAGGGCCGCGAGGGTATCGGCGGGCAACAGGCCCTTTTCCAGGACGAGTTCGGCCACGCCCCGGCCCGTGGCGAGGGCTTCCTTGGCGATGTCGGTGGCGGCCGAGTAGCCGATGTGCGGGTTGAGGGCGGTGACGAGGCCGATGGAGTTCTCGACCGTGGCGCGCAGCGCCTCGGTGTTGGCGGTGATGCCCCACACGCAGCGCTCGGCGAGCGTCAGGCACGCCGCCCGGAGGTGGGTGATCGACTCGGACAGGGAGTGCAGGATGATCGGCTCGAAGGCGTTGAGCTGGAGCTGCCCGGCCTCCGCGGCCATGGTGATGGTGACGTCGTTGCCGATCACCTCGAAGGCGACCTGGTTCACCACCTCGGGGATCACCGGGTTCACCTTGCCCGGCATGATCGAGGAACCGGCCTGTACGGGCGGCAGGTTGATCTCGCCGAGACCGGCACGCGGACCGGAGGACAGCAGCCGCAGGTCGTTGCAGCTCTTGGACAGCTTGACCGCGATGCGCTTGAGCACGCCCGACATCTGCACGAACGCACCGCAGTCCTGGGTCGCCTCGACCAGGTTGGCCGCGGTCACCAGCGGCAGGCCGGTGATCTCGGACAGGTGGCGCCGGGCCGACTCGGCGTATCCTGCGGGGGCGTTGAGGCCGGTGCCGATGGCGGTGGCGCCGAGGTTGATCTCATGGACCAGCTCGACGGCCTCGGCGAGCCGGGACCGGTCCTCGTCCAGCATGACGGCGTACGCGGAGAACTCCTGACCGAGCGTCATCGGCACCGCGTCCTGCAACTGCGTACGGCCCATCTTGAGCACGTCACGGAACTCGACGGCCTTGTGGGCGAACGCGTCCTGCAGCACCGACATCGCGTCGAGCAGCCCGCGCACCGCGAACACCGTCGCGATCTTGACCGCGGTCGGGTAGACGTCGTTGGTGGACTGACCGAGGTTGACGTCCTCGTTGGGGTGCAGGTACCGGTACTCGCCCTTGGCGTGGCCGAGCAGTTCCAGCGCCCGGTTGGCGACGACCTCGTTGGCGTTCATGTTGGTCGAGGTGCCCGCCCCGCCCTGGACGACGTCGACGACGAACTGGTCGTGCAGCCGGCCGGCGCGGATCTCCCGGCAGGCGGCGACGATGGCGGCGGCCTTCTCCGGGTCCAGCAGACCGAGTTCCTCGTTGGCGAGGGCCGCGGCCTCCTTGACGGCGGCCAGGGCGCCGATGAGGTGCGGGTAGGCGGAGATCGGCGTCCCCGTGATGGGGAAGTTCTCCGTGGCCCGCAGGGTGTGCACACCCCAGTAGGCGTCGGCGGGAACGTCACGGTCACCGAGCAGGTCGTGCTCGGAGCGGGTGGCGGCGGTCATGAGGGTGAGGGTCCTCTTTCTGAGGGAAGTGAGGGTGGGTGTGCGCCCCTTCAGGGGCGCGGGGAACTGCGCGATCAGCCACAGGGGTGCCGCAGCCGCCGGACGGGAGAACCCGGCACGCGTTCAGGCCCGGGCCGCACCGGCAAGCGGCTCCAGCGAGCGAACGGGCCGCACCCGCCCGACCTCCCGGCCACCGCCCAGCAACGGCTCGCCCTGGAACTCGGTGAGCAGCCCGGGGTCCACACCGGCCCGGGCCAGCGCGGCGGCGGTCACCGGCACCCGCGCCCGGTTCGCACCGTCCGCGATCTTCACCGCAACGGCCCGCCCGTCGGCCAGCGCGGCGACCTGCACACCCTCGAAGCCGTCCTTGGACAACAGCCCCGGCACGGCCCGCATCAGCGCGGCGACGTCCCGGCCGGAGCCGGAGGCCATCTCCGCGTGCTCGCGCATCGCGTCGGCCACGCGTGCCTCGGGCGTGCCGGGCGCGGCCGAGACGATCCGGGCGGTCGCGCGGGCCAGGCCGTGCAGGGAGATGGCGAACAGGGGCGCGCCGCAGCCGTCGACGGTGACCCGGGCGATCCGCTGCCCGGTCAGGTCCTCGACGATCTCGGCGATGGCCTGCTGGAGCGGGTGGGCCGGGTCGAGGTAGTTCTCCAGCGGCCAGCCGTTGAGGGCGCAGGTGTAGAGCATGGCGGCGTGCTTGCCGGAGCAGTTCTGGGCGAGCCGGGAGGGCGGCCGGCCGTCGCGGATCCAGGCGTCCCGGACGACCGGGTCGAACGGCATGTCCGGGACGTTGCGCAGGTGTTCCTCGGTGAGCCCGGCGAGTTCGAGGATGCGCCGGGCGCCTGCGAGGTGGCGTTCCTCGCCGGAGTGGCTGGCCGCGGTCAGCGACAGCAGCTCGCCGTGGAGCGGGAGCCCGGCCCGGGCCATGGCCACGGCCTGGACGGGCTTGATCGCGGAGCGGGGGTAGAAGGCGGCCTCGATGTCTCCGATCTGGAGCTGGACGTCTCCGTCGGCGCCGAGGACGACGACGGAGCCGTAGTGCATGCCTTCGACGATTCCGCCGCGTATGAGGTGGGCGACAGGGGTGTGGACGGGTTCACGGACCAGGGGTGCGGCCGCGAGGGAACTGCTGTGCATCACTGCCTGCTTCTCTGGGAGCGGCGCGTGGGTCACGCGCCGGCTCCGGTGGTGGACTTGCGTGCGATACGGCCGCGGATGCCGAACCATCCGGCGACCAGGGCCCCGACGATCAGCGGCAGGCACAGCACGGTGGTGCGTCCCGCGCCGCCGTCGGCGTACATGAGGACCAGGACGGAGGCGAGGAAGCCAGCGTCGGGGCCCGGACGACGAGGAAGGCGAACAGGCCGCAGACCGCGTAGGCGATGAAGAGGGAGGGGCCGGCGTCGGCGAGGCGGCCGCCGGCGCCCAGGAAGAGGCCGGTGCCGATGGCGCCGCCGATGGCGATCATGTTGACGTGCCGGGACTTCAGGGACTTGCTGTAGCCCGCGTCTCCGGCGTCCACATGGCCGGAACGTTTCTGCACGTCGTCGCGCAGGGACTGCTCACTCACGCCTCGGGCCTGCCTTCCATGGGGGTTTCCGCGCTGGTGTCCGCCGGGGTTGTCGTCCGGATCTCGGGGGAGATGTCCGTGCGCGGGGAACGCACGATGTCGGTGAGGGTCGTCTCGACGCGGTCGAGATGGTGGGCCATGGCCTCCACCGCGTCGTTCTCCGAACCGTCGACCAGCGCCTCGACGATCGCCCGGTGCTCGCGGTTGGACTGCTCGCGGCGGCCGCCGAGCTCGTTGAGGAAGGCCGACTGGCGGGCCAGCGCGTCCCTGATCTCCTCGATGACCCGGCGGAACACCGGGTTCTGGGCGGCTTCCGCCACGGCGAGGTGGAACAGCGTGTCCATCGCGACCCAGGCCGTGGTGTCGGTCTCCCGCTCCATCCGGTCCAGCAGGTGGGCCAGGTGGTCGAGGTTCTCGGGGGTGCGGCGCCGGGCCGCGTACCCGGCCACCGGGATCTCGACGTGGCGGCGCACCTCCAGCAGGTCGCTGGCCGCGTAGTCGCCGAAGGTGGGGTCCTCGACGCTGTCGGCCACGACGAAGGTGCCCTTGCCGGTCCGGGACACGGTCAGACCCATGGTCTGCAGCGCCCGCAGCGCCTCGCGCAGCACGGGCCGGGAGACCTCCAGGGTGCGGCAGAGCTCCGCCTCGGAGGGAAGCTTGTCGCCGATGGCGTACTCGCCCCGTTCGATGGCGCCGCGCAGGTGCGCCAGCACCGCTTCCATGGCGCTGACGCGGCGCACGGGCTGTCCGGCTGTCCGGCTGTCTGACAGGTTCACGGGAGAGATACTCCGGTCGGCGGCTCAGGCTGTCAAGGGGCGCCCCAAAGGGGCGCGGGGAACTGCGCGACGAGCCACGAGGGCGCCGCAGACAGACGACGGCGCTTGCCCGCAGGACACTCAGCCGTGCAGCACACCCGCCCCGAGCAGCCCCAACAGCAGCACACCCACCACGACCCGGTAGATGACGAACGCGTTGAACGAATGCTTGGCGACGAACCTCAACAGCCACGCGATGGAGGCGTACGCCACGACGAAGGAGACGACCGTGCCGACGGCGAGTGGCGCCGCGCCCACCCCGGTGCCCAGGGCGTCCTTGAGCTCGTACGAGCCGGCACCGGTGAGCGCGGGGATGCCGAGGAAGAAGGAGAGCCGGGTGGCGGCGACGCGGTCCAGGTCGAGGATCAGCGCCGTGGACATGGTGGCGCCGGAGCGGGAGAAGCCCGGGAAGAGCAGGGCGAGGATCTGGGAGCCGCCGACCAGCATGGCGTCCTTGAAGGAGGTGTCGTCCTCGCCGCGTCTGTGCCGGCCCATCTGGTCCGCCGCCCACATCACACCGCTGCCCACGATCAGCGAGCCGGCCACCACCCACAGGGAGGCGAGCGGGCCCTCGATGAGCGGCTTGGCGACGAGCCCCACGGCGACGATCGGGACGGTGGCGCAGACGACCCACCAGGCGAACTTGTAGTCGTGGTGGTGACGCTCCTCGCGGTGGCGCAGGCCGCGCCCCCAGGCCGAGACGATCCGCACGATGTCCCCGAGGAAGTACACGAGCACCGCGGCGATGGCGCCGACCTGGATGACCGCCGAGAACCCGACCACGGCGCCGTCGTCCACGGGGATGCCCATCAGCCCTTCGACGATCTTCAGATGGCCGGTGGAGGAGACGGGCAGGAACTCGGTCACCCCCTCGACGGCTCCGAGGACGACGGCCTGACCGACGGTGATGACGCTCATGGGATCCCGTTCTGCTCGTGAGGGGCGGGAGCGAAGGGATCAGTCGTACTGCATCCGGGCGAGAAGGAATCTCATGCGGTTCACACCCACTCCTTACCCCTGGGCCCCTACCAGCCCTTCTCGAACATGCGGGCGACCTCGGCGATCCGCATGTCGTCGCGGTGGTAGCGCAGGCCGCCCCCGGACCGGCTGCCGCGCAGCATGCCGGTGGCCTCCAGCAGCCGCAGATGGGTGGCGGCGACCGGGCGTGGCAGCGCGAAGTGCTCGGCGACGGCGTCCGCGGTGACCCCGCCGGCGGCGGGACCGGGTTCCCTCAGCCAGGCCAGGATGCGCAGCCGCGTCAGGTCCGTGGGAGTCCTCAGCATGGCGTGCCCCTGCCTCGCGGCGTCGTCCTCTGCACCGCGTCTTCCCACTGTCCCGCACTCGATGCGACCGTGTCCGGGACTCGGCAGGCTTGTCCGATACCACACCCACCGGGCCGAACTGCCGTACAAAGCAGAGCAGTTCGGGCCGGGCGGAGGGACGGAAGAGGGAGGGACGGAAGAGGGAGGGGCACGACGCGATGGGCCGGGCCCCTCCCCCGCCGGCTCAGCGGTGGCGGAACCAGGACATCGACGCGAGCGCGCGGTCGTCGTAGCCGAACAGGGCCTGGTTCTCCCAGGCGTTGCCGGAGGACGCGTCGGTCGGGTCCCAGCCGTTGCCGGACACGGCGGTCCAGGTCGCCTCCCAGTAGAAGACGCCGAGGCCGCGGCCGTTCGGGACGGCCTCCACGATGCTCGCCACGTCGTTCATCCACCGGGTCTGGCCGGTCACGCTCGCCGGATAGCCCGGGACCAGCTCGTCGGCGGTGTTGATGATGTTCTCGTGGGAGTCCTCGCTGTCCAGGCGGAACGGGTAGGCCGTCTCGGCGACGAACACCGGCTTGCCGTAGCGGGTGGCCGCGTCGTCCAGCGTCGTCTGGAAGTCGGCCAGGGTGCCGTGCCAGTAGCCGTAGTACGACAGGCCGATCGCGTCGAACCGCACGCCGTGGGAGCGCGCGCTGTCGAACCACCAGCGGGTGCCCTCCAGGTCACCGCCCTCGGCGAGGTGCAGGGCCACGGTGGTGCCGGAGCTGACCGCCTTGACGGCGTCGTAGCCGGAGTTGAGGAGGTCGGCCAGCTGTGTCCAGTTGGAGGTGGATCCCTCGTTCCACAGCATGCCGCCGTTGATCTCGTTGCCGACCTGGACCATGTCGGCGGTGGTGCCCTGGGCCTTCAACGCGTTCAACACGTCGTAGGTGTGGCGGTACACGTCCGTCTTCAGTTGGCTGTAAGAGTGGCCCGCCCAGGCAGCGGGCTTGTCCTGGCGGCCCGGGTCGGCCCAGAAGTCGGAGTAGTGGAAGTCCACCAGCAGCTTCACGCCCTGGGCCTTGACGCGCTTGGCCGCGGCCAGGACGCGGGCCTTGTTGTTGTAGCCGTCGGCCGGGTCGACCCAGACCTTGAGGCGGGCGTAGTTCATACCGTTCGACTTCAGCAGGGACAGGGCGTCGCCTGCGGTCCCGGAGGCGCTGCGGTAGAGGCCGCCCTCGGCCTCGCTCTTCACCAGGGACGAGACGTCGGCACCCTTGATCGACGTACCGGACGTGCCCGGCGCGAAGGTCAGGTCGTCGACATTGATCCAGTTGCCCGCGTTCGCGTCACTGTTGATGGTGATCGTGCACTGGTTGGTGGTCACGTTGACCGGCACGACGATCCGGATCCACCCACTGGCCGAGACCGGCAGGTCGGTGCGCTGCTCGGCGCCGCCGCAGTTCTTCAGCGCTATGTAGGCCGCCTTCTGTCCCCCGCCCGAACGCACCCAGGCGGTGAGCTTGTAGGAGCCGTTGGCGAGTCCGGACAGGTACTGGTACGTCTCCACCTTGTAGGCGCCGGCGGCCCAGTGGCTCAGGCGGTGGCTGCCACCGTGACCGCCGGGCTCGGTGAACGAGGCGCCGGTGTCGCCGTACTCGGACCAGCCGGCCGGTGTGGGGGCGCCCGCGCCGTCGGCTTCGAAGCCGCCGTTGGTCAGCGTGCTCGCGGCGTGGGCGGGGGTGGCGGGCAGGGCGGTGAGGGCGAGCCCGGCGGCGAGCGGCAGCAGCAGGGCTCTCAGGGTGCGTCTGGGATGGAACATCGTCGTCCGTCGTCCCTTCGACGTGGGGGTTGGGGAGTACCTCCCGCCCACGGCAGGGCGGGAGAGCCCCTCCGCCCGCGGCTCGTGGCACGCGCGGGCGGAGGGAGTCGGTTCAGCCGTCGAGCCGGACGACCCGGACGGCTCCTGCGGGAACCGCCAGGCGGCCGGCGGCGCGTTCGCCGGTGAGCAGTTCGGTGCCGGCGGCCTCCAGGGGCACCTTGGCGTCCGCGGCGGTGTGGTTGACGGCGAACAGGTAGGTGCCGGACGCACCGGTGCGGCGGACCACTTCGACGTCCCGGGGCAGACCGGCGCGCGGAGCGAGCCGGGCGTCCTCGCCCGCCAGGCCGAGCAACGTGTCGAGGCCGTCGGCGCCGAGCCGGGTGGAGACGTACCAGGCGGTGCCCCGGCCCAGGCGGTGCCGGGTGACGGCGGGCAGACCGGCGGCCGGCCCGTCGGCGTAGGTCAGGACGGTGTCGGCGCCGCGGGGCACCACGAACTCGGTCCACACGTCGGCGCCCAGTTCGGTCCCGTCGGGGCCGGTGACCCGCACGCGTTCACCGGGGAGCAACGGGGAGAACTCCTCGATCGTCAGGCCGAGGACGTCCCGCAGCGGGCCCGGGTAGGGCCCCTCGTGGACGGCGTCGTGCTCGTCGACGATGCCGGAGAAGTACGAGACGGCCAGCGTGCCGCCGCCCTCCACGTACGCAGTCAGGTTGCGCCCGGCCGCCTCCGTCATCAGGTACAGGGCGGGGACGACGACAAGGGGATACCTCGACAAGTCGGCTTCCGGGTGGGCGAAGTCGACGGTGAGGTGGCGGTCGTAGAGAGCCTCGTAGAAGGCGTCGGCGCGCTCGCGGGCGTCGTGGTCGACGCTGGGGCGCCAGTCGAGGGTCTGCGCCCACCAGGAGTGCCAGTCCCACAGCACGGCCACGTCGGCCTCGGTGCGCGTGCCGCGGATCTCGCTCAGCGCCTCGACGCATGCGCCGAGTTCGACGACCTCGCGCCACACGCGGGTGTCGGTGCCGCCGTGCGGGACCATCGCCGAGTGGAACTTCTCGGCGCCGCGCCGGGACTGGCGCCACTGGAAGAACATGGCACCCTCGGAGCCGCGTGCCACGTGCGCGAGGGAGTTGCGGGCCATCTGGCCGGGGGCCTTGGCGGGGTTGCGGGGCTGCCAGTTGACGCCCGAGGTGGAGTGCTCCAGCAGCAGCCAGGGGGCGCCGCCCGCGACGGAACGGGTGAGGTCGGCCGCCATGGCGAGGTTGACGTGGGTGCGGCGGCCGTCGGTGATCAGGTAGTGGTCGTTGGTGACGAGGTCGACCTCGCGGCCCCAGGCCCAGTAGTCGACGGAGTCGCACTGGCTCAGGGCCGTCATGAAGTTGGTGGTGACCGGGACGCCCGGGGAGAGGCGGTGCAGGATGTCCCGCTCCGCCACGAAGTTCTCGCGCATGGTGGCGTCAGCGAACCGCTTGTAGTCCAGCGCCTGGGCCGGGTTGACGGCCGCCGGGGTGAGCCGGGGCGGGTTGATCTGCTCGAAGCCGGTGTAGCGCTGGCCCCAGAAGGCCGTTCCCCAAGCATCGTTGACCGCGTCGACCGTGCCGTACGTGGTCTCCAGCCAGCGGCGGAAGTGGGCGGCGCAGGAGTCGCAGTAGCAGGCCGAGACGGGGACGCCGTACTCGTTGTGGACGTGCCACAGCGCCAGGGCCGGGTGGTCGGCGTAGCGCTCGGCGAGCCGGGTGGTGATGGCCGCGGCGGCGGCTCGGTAGTCGGCGTTGCTGTGGCAGATGGCCGCACGGGAGCCGAACTCGTAGCGCACGCCCTCGGCGGTGACGGGCAGCGCCTCGGGGTGGGCCCGGTAGAACCAGACGGGCGGGACGACCGTGGGGGTGCCGAGGTCGACGCGGACGCCGTGCTCGTGGAGCAGGTCCAGCAGCCGGTCCAGCCAGCCGAAGTCGTAGGTGCCGGGCGCGGGTTCCAGCAGGGCCCAGGAGAAGATCCCGACGCTCACCATGGTGACGCCGGCCTCGCGCATCAGCCGGACGTCCTCCTGCCAGACGCTTTCCGGCCACTGCTCGGGGTTGTAGTCCCCACCGAAGGCGAGCCTGGTGAGGCCCCTGGGGCTTGTGTCCGGCATGGATGGTCTCCCGGTTGATCGATCAATTGGGAACGTGCACACACAGCGGCGCGGTGCTGAGCCCAACATAACCGCACAGCAACAACCATTGACAAGTGTCCGGGATGTTTCTCTACTGTGAACGCTCACAGAAGCATGGCAGGTCCTCGCAGCAGGCGAGGACCCCAGGTCAGGGGAGAGATCCATGCCGTACACGAAGCGCCGTCGCCTCGTGACATCCGCCGTCGCCCTCGCGCTCGGCGCCACCACCCTCGCCGCTTGTGGCTCGGATTCCGGGGACGGCGGGACCGAGTCGGGTCCGGTCTCGCTGACGTACTGGACCTGGACGCCCGGCATGGACAAGGTCGTGGACCTGTGGAACAAGGGCCCGGGCAAGAAGGACCGGATCACCGTCACGGTGAAGAAGCAGGCCTCCGGTGACACCCTGGTCACCAAGATCCTCACCGCGCACAAGGCGGGCAAGGCGCCCGACCTGGTGCAGGCCGAGTACCAGGCGCTGCCCACACTGGTGAGCAACGACGCCCTCGCGGACATCTCCGAGGACGTGGACGGCGCGAAGGACAGCTTCGCCGACGGCGTCTGGCAGCAGACGACCCTGGGCACGGACGCGGTCTACGCGGTTCCGCAGGACATCGGGCCGATGATGTTCTACTACCGCGAGGACCTGTTCGAGGAGTACGGCCTGAGCGTGCCGACGACCTGGGAGGAGTTCGCGGAGACGGCCCGCGAGCTCAAGAAGGCCGCCCCCGGCAAGGACCTCACCACCTTCTCCGCCAACGACTCCGGCCTGTTCGCGGGTCTCGCCCAGCAGGCGGGCGCCAAGTGGTGGACCACTTCCGGCGACCGGTGGAAGGTCGCGATCGACGACGCGGCGACGCGGAAGGTCGCGAAGTTCTGGGGCGGCCTGGTCCGTGAGGGCGCCATCGACAACCAGCCGATGTACACCCCCTCCTGGAACAAGGCGCTCAACACCGGCAAGCAGATCGCCTGGGTCAGCGCGGTGTGGGCTCCGGGCACCCTCACCACCGCCGCCCCCGACACCAAGGGCAAGTGGGCCATGGCCCCGCTCCCCCAGTGGCCGGGGAGCGGGAACCGCACCGGCAGCTGGGGCGGCTCCTCCACCGCCGTCACGACGGACTCCGACCACCGCGAGGCCGCCGCGAAGTTCGCCACCTGGCTGAACACCGACCGGGCCGCCCTGAACGCGCTGGCCGAGGAGAGCGGCATCTACCCGGCCGCCACCAACGCCCAGACCAGCGGCGCCTTCCTCAAGCCCCCGGCCTACTTCTCCAACCAGGCCGACTTCTACGCCAAGGCCGCCGACATCGCGGAGACCACCGCGCCCTCCGCCTGGGGCCCGAACGTCAACGTCGCCTACACCACCTTCAAGGACGCCTTCGGCGCCGCCGCCAAGAACAAGTCGGACTTCGGCGCCGCGCTGGAGAAGATGCAGGCCGACACCGTCGCCGACATGAAGAAGCAGGGCTTCGAGGTCGCGGAGTGAACAGCACGGTACGCCGGCGGTCGTACGGGGTCAGAAGGGCTCCGTACGGCTTCCTCCTCCCCGCGACGATCCTCTTCGCGCTGTTCTTCGCCCTGCCCATCGGCTACGCGCTCTTTCTGAGCTTCCGCAAGGTGCGGGTCTCCGGCCTCGGCCTGGGCTCCGGCGCCCGCACGGAGGTCTGGGCCGGACTGGAGAACTACACCGACGCCCTCTCCGACAGCGAACTGCTCGACGGCACCCTGCGCGTGCTGGGCTACGGCTGCGTCGTCGTCCCGGTGATGCTGGGCCTGGCCCTGCTCCTCGCGCTGATGCTCGACTCGGAGAAGGTGCGGCTCGCGCCGTTCACCCGGCTCGCGATCTTCCTGCCGTACGCCGTCCCGGGGGTGGTGGCGGCGCTGCTGTGGGGCTTCCTGTACCTGCCGGACGTCAGCCCCTTCTACTTCGTGCTCGACCGGCTGGGACTGCCGCAGCCGGACCTGCTGGACGGCGGGCCGCTGTACCTGGCCCTGTCGAACATCGCGGTGTGGGGCGGCACCGGCTTCAACATGATCGTCATCTACACCTCGCTCCGGGCGATCCCAGCGGAGGTGTACGAGGCGGCGAAGCTGGACGGCGCCACCCCGCTGCAGACCGCCCTGCGGATCAAGATCCCGATGGTGGCTCCGTCGCTGGTGCTGACGTTCTTCTTCTCGATCATCGCGACGCTCCAGGTGTTCAACGAGCCCACCACCCTCAAGCCGCTCACCAACTCCGTGTCCACGACGTGGAGTCCGCTGATGAAGGTGTACCGGGACGCCTTCGGCGAGGGCGACATCCACGGCGCCGCGGCGCAGGCCGTGATCATCGCCTTCGCCACGCTCCTGCTGTCCTTCGGCTTCCTGCGAGCCGCGAACCACCGTCAGAAGCAGGAGGCAGCCCGATGAGCTCCCTTGCCGTCCCCCAGACCGAGCCGGTGGCGGGCAGCACGCCCGGCACGGCCCAGGACCGCCCGCCGCTGCGCCGCCGCATCGCCCTCCTCCCGACGCTCACGTTGCTGCTGGGCGCCCTCTACTGTCTGCTGCCCGTGGCCTGGGTGGTCATCGCGGCCACCAAGTCCGGGCGGGAGCTGTTCTCCACGTTCACGTTCCTGCCCGGCACGGGCTTCGCGGACAACGTCCGGGATCTCGACGCCTACCGCGACGGCGTCTACTGGCAGTGGATGGGCAACTCCGCCCTGTACGCCGGCCTCGGTGCCCTGCTGTCGACGTGCGTCTCGGCGGTCAGCGGCTACGCACTGGCGGTCTACCGGTTCCGGGGCCGCGAGACGCTGTTCAACGTGCTGCTCGCGGGCGTGCTGATGCCACCGGTGATCCTCGCCGTCCCGCAGTACCTGCTGCTGGCGCAGGCCGACCTCACGGACTCGTACCTGTCGGTCCTGCTGCCGCAGATCCTCTCGCCGTACGGCGTCTACCTGGCGCGGATCTACGCCGCGGCGGCGGTGCCGGCCGACGTGGTGGAGGCCGGGCGGATGGACGGGGCGGGCGAGTGGCGGATCTTCACGCGCATCGCGCTGCCGATGATGGTCCCCGGGCTGGTGACGGTGTTCCTCTTCCAGTTCGTGGCGATCTGGAACAACTTCCTGCTGCCGTACATCATGCTCAGCGACGACGAGAAGTTCCCGATCACGCTGGGGCTGTTCACGTTGCTGGAGCAGGGCGCCAACACCCCGGCGCTGTACACGCTGGTGATCACGGGCGCGTTCCTGGCGGTGCTGCCGCTGGTCGCCCTCTTCCTGGTGGTCCAGCGGTTCTGGAGCCTGGATCTGCTCTCCGGAGCCGTAAAGTCATGACCATGAACGCTGCGGGGGGCAGGCGCAGACCGCCCACGATCCACGACGTGGCGCGCGAGGCGGGGGTCTCGCGCGGCACCGTCTCACGTGTGCTCAACGGCGGCCACTACGTCAGCCCGGCCGCGCAGGAGGCGGTCAACGCGGCCATCCGCAGGACCGGTTACGTCGTCAACCGGCACGCCCGCTCGCTGATCACCGGCCGGTCGGACTCGGTCGGCTTCCTGCTGACCGAGCCGCAGGAGCGGTTCTTCGAGGACCCGAACTTCAACGTCCTGCTGCGCGGCTGCACCCAGGCGCTCGCCGCGCACGACATCCCGCTGCTGCTGATGCTGGCGGGCACCGAGGACGAACGGCGGCGCATCACCCGGTACATCACCGCCGGGCACGTGGACGGGGTTCTGCTGGTCTCCAGCCACTCCGGCGATCCGGTCGCCGACGAGCTGCGCGGGGCGGGGGTGCCGCTGGTCGCCTGCGGCAAACCGATCGGCCTGGGCTCGAAGGTGAGTTACGTGGCCGCCGACGACCGGGACGGCGCCCGGGACATGGTGCGCCATCTGCTCTCGCTGGGGCGGCGCCGGGTGGGCATGGTGACCGGCCCGCTGGACACGCCCGGCGGCGTGGAGCGCCTCGCCGGATACCAGGAGGTGCTGGCCGAGGCGGGGCTTGGGTTCGACGAGGGACTCGTCGTCTCCGGCGACTACAGCCGGGCCAGCGGCGAGGCGGGCGCCGAGCGGCTGCTGGCGCAGGCCCCGGACATGGACGCGGTGTTCGTCGCCTCGGACCTCATGGCGCAGGGCGTGCTGACGGCGCTGCAGCGGGCGGGCCGGCGGGTACCGCAGGACGTCGCGGTCGGCGGCTTCGACGACTCCCCCGCGGCGCTCGCCTCCAGCCCCGAGCTGACGACCATCCGCCAGCCGTGGGACCGGATCAGCGCCGAGATGGTGCGAGTACTGCTGGCGCAGATCGGGGGCGAGGACCCGGCGGCGGTGATCCTGCCGACCGAACTGGTGAAGCGGGAGTCGACCTAGCCGCGGCCGTCTCGCGAGGAGCTCGCTCCATGCATGCTCATGGAACCCCGCGCCGGTGTTACCGTTCCCATATGGTGGCGAAAACGGCTGGTGTGGCGCTCGAGGAACGGTGGCGGGACATCCTGTCGGCGCACGCGCGCACGATGTGCGAGATCGACCGGGCGCTGCATCCGCACGGTCTCGGCGCCTCCGACTTCGAGGTCCTGGACATGCTCGCCACGGCCGGGCCCGAGCAGGGCGACCAGTGCCGGGTGCAGAACCTGGTCGGCCGGGTGCATCTCAGCCAGAGCGCGCTGTCCCGGCTGATCGCCCGGCTGGAGAAGGACGGGCTGGTGACGCGCTCGGTGTGCGAGGAGGACCGGCGCGGCGTCTGGGTAGCCCTCACCTCCAAGGGCCGTGACCTGCACGCCGAGGTGCTGCCCCTGCAGCGGGCGGCTCTGGCCCGGACCCTGGGCGAGTAGAACGCCCGGGCCCGGACGGGGCCGGTGTGCCTACGGGCGTGCCAGCAGGGTGCGCACTCCCTCCGATGTGAGGGTCAGCCGATGCTCCGAGCTGCCGTCGATGGTGAGCGACAGATCGTCGGCCGGCCACTGCGCGGCGAGGGCGCCGAGGGGCACCAGACGGTAGCGGGAGACGAACGGCAGCAGCCCGGCCATCTCCACCTCCGAGGTGAACACGGGCACCACCGGCTCGCCGCCCGGCTGCTCCAGCACGGGCAGCGCCACCGCCGAGGGGTTGGCGGCGTCGGAGTCGTTCGCGTCGTCGGGCACGGGGATGAGCACGTCGCTGTTGGCGAGCGCGTCCAGAGCCGCCGCGTCCTCCGTGTTCTCGGCGAGGACGTCCAGAGCCCGCTGGGCGGGCGTGGGCGTGGGGTCGTTTGCAGGTGTCTCCATGGCAGATTCCCTGGTAGCGGAGGTCGTGCGGCCCACCCGGGACATGATCCGCCCCGAGTGCGGTCCTGGTCGCGTACCCGAACCGACCCGGGGCAACCCTCGTCGGCCCCGAAGGTTCCCGGGAGGGTTCGGGCGTCACTCGTGCAGAACGGCGAGCAGCCCCCGCACGCGCGTGCCGTCCGGCAGCGTCCAGGAGCCGGCGAGGTGGCCCGTCGCTCCCCCGTCGGCGGTGGGCGGCCCGTCCGTGGCGGGCTCCAGGACCCGGTGCAGACGCAGCACCGGCCCATTCGGCGAGGTCAGCCGGGTGCCGTCGTGGTCGTCCGTCACCGTGAAGTCCGTGGGCAGGGGGCCGTCGCCGGTGCGGGAGACGGTGACGTCGTCGTCGGGCAGGTCGCTGATGTTCTGGTGCTGCGCCCGCGTCCGCCCTTCGAACAGGGCCGGCAACGGGTCGAGGAGGACCGGGTCGTGACAGCCGTCATAGGCCCAGCGCGGCCCTAGCACGCCGTGCTCCATGGTGCCGACGAGTGCGTCCTCCGCCCCCTGGAGCGGGGCGCCGCGGTAGTGAGCGGCACCAGATGGGCCGTGGGCCCGGGGCCGCGGGCGTCAGTCACGCCACACCTTGGCGATCCGCCCCGCGCCCCAGTCCGCAGACGGCCCCCTCGACGCCGGCGCCGATGCGGCGGGCCCCGGGTTGCCCTCGCCCGGCGAAGTACCCGGGCCACGGGTCGGCGGCGGAGCGGGGTGCGGCGTTCGGCGAGGTCTCCACGCTCGCCGTGGGATCGATCGACGCCGCCGCCGGCCGGTACGGCCGGACCGGCCGGCACGGGAGTCAAGGCGTCGGCGGCGGCCCGCTGCCGTCCGCCAGGCTCCCTCGCCGGGGCCGGCGAGGACGCCCCGCCCGGGCTCAGGTGTCGAAGTCCACCGTCAGCGTCTCGGACACGGGATACGTCTGGCAGGTGAGGACGTAGCCCGCGTCCACCTCCGACGGCTCCAGGGCGAAGTTGCGGCGCATGTCTGCCGTGCCGTCGGTGACCAGGGCCCGGCATGTGCCGCACACACCGCCCTTGCAGGCGAAGGGCAGGTCCGGGCGGGTCTGCTGGGCGCCTTCGAGGAGGGTGCGTTCACGGGGCAGGGCCGAGGTGGTGGAGCGGCCGTCCAGGGTGATGGTGACCTGGCTGACCGGGCCGGAGGGGCCGGTCTCCGTGTGCACGACCTCGCGCACCGGCTCGTCGTCGGCGTAGAAGAGCTCCTGGTGGACGCGGTCGGTGGGGACGCCGAGGCCGGACAGGACCTGCTGAGCGGAGCGGACCATGCCGTGCGGGCCGCACAGCCACCAGTGGTCGGCACACTCCACGTCGACCAGCGCGCCGATCAGCGCCGCGAGCCGCTCGGCGTCGAGACGCCCGGAGAGCACCTCCGCCTCGCGGGGCTCGCGGGAGAGGACGTGGGCGAGCTGGAAGCGGGTCGGGTAGAGGTCCTTCAGGTCGGCAAGCTCGTCGGCGAACATCACCGTGCCGGTGCGGCGGTTGCCGTAGAGGAGGGTGACGCGCGAGCGGGCGTCGGCGGCCAGGACGGACTCGGCGATGGAGACCATGGGCGTGATGCCGGAGCCGGCCGCGATCAGCACGTGGTGGCCGGGGGTGGTGAGGTCGGGGGTGAAGGCGCCGGTGGGGGCCATCACCTCGACGGTGTCGCCGGGGCGCACCTCGCGCACCAGCCAGGAGGAGAACAGGCCGCCCGGGACGACCCGGACGCCGATGCGCGGTGCCGTGCCGGCGGGTGAGCAGATGGAGTAGGAGCGGCGCTCGTCACGGCCGTCGATCTCGCGCCGCAGGGTGAGCGACTGGCCGGGCGCGAAGGTGAACTCCTTCACCAGCTCGGCCGGGATGTCGAAGCTGACGGCCGCGGCGTCCTCGCACAGGGGCTGCACGGCGGCGACCCGCAGGGGGTGGAAGACCGGGCGTCGGCGGGCACGCGCGGGTGCGGCCGGGGCGGGGGCCGGCTCCATCAGGTCCTCCATCAGATCTCCTTGACGTACTCGAACGGCTCGCGGCAGGCGAGGCAGCGCCACAGGG
Organism: Streptomyces sp. NPDC094143; assembly: GCF_040303825.1. Taxonomy (NCBI): domain Bacteria; kingdom Bacillati; phylum Actinomycetota; class Actinomycetes; order Kitasatosporales; family Streptomycetaceae; genus Streptomyces; species Streptomyces sp. NPDC094143. The sequence goes on along the minus strand of NZ_JBEOTZ010000021.1, from coordinate 57,488 downwards.
CCTTGCAGGACGTGGCGGCGAAGCGGGAGGTCTCCTCGGTGTCGGAGCTGCCGCAGCGGGGGCAGGGCACCGTGCGGCGGGTCGGCGACAGCACCAGCGGCACCGGCCCGGCGGCACGCGCGGGCGCGGCACCGGGCGGGGCGATGCCGTGCTCGGCGAGCTTGCGGCGGCCCTCGTCCGTGATCCAGTCGCTGGTCCACGGCGGATCCAGGACGGTGCGGATCTCCACGCGCGCGTACCCGGCGTCCCGCAGCCGGGCGGCCACCCCGGCGCGCATCTCCGCCATGGCGGGGCAGCCCGAGTAGGTGGGGGTGAGGCTCGCGACGACCGTGCCGTCCTCGGTAAGGGACACGTCCCGCAGCACCCCGAGGTCGGCCAGGGTGAGCATGGGCAGTTCGGGGTCGGGCACCTGCTCGGCGATCCGCCGGGCCCGCCGCGCGTCCAGGAGCGTGGTCACCATGTCGCCTCCGGATGCGCCCGGGCCACGCCCTGCAGCTCGGCCAGCAGCGGCGCCAGATGCTCGGTGTGCTCGCCGGAGCGGCCCGACCCGGGCAGCGGGCGGTAGACCGGCATGGGCAGTCCGGCCGCCTCGGTGACCTGCCGCAGGACGTCGACGACCTGGTCGCGCACGTCGTACGCCGTGAACAGCTCGCCCAGGTAGGGGGCGACCTGCTCCTGCGCCTTGCGCATCCGGCGGTGCGACTCCTCGGTGCCGTCGCCGAGCCGCACGGCCCACTCGGCCGCGTACTGGCGGTGGTACGCCAGCTCCTTCACGCCCTTGGCGGCGATGGCCGCGAGGACCGGGTCGCGGTGGGCGGAGAGCCGCTCGAACTGGGCGAGGCGCCAGCTGGAGAACACCAGCAGCCGGACGATCGAGAACGCGAAGTCGCCGTTGGGCAGTTCGGCCAGGCGCACGTTGCGGAAGTCGCCGGCGTCGCGGAAGTAGGCGAAGGCGTCCTCGTCGCGGCCGGTGCCGTCGACCTGGCCGGCTCGGGAGTAGAGCAGGCGGGCCTGGCCGAGCAGGTCGAGCCCGATGTTGGCCAGCGCCACCTCCTCCTCCAGTTCGGGGGCGCGGGTGGTCCACTCGGCGAGCCGCTGGGCCGAGACCAGGGCGTCGTCGGCCAAGGTGACGCAGAGTTCCGCGAGTTCACCGGCGTCCACACCGTCCGGGACGGTGGTGTCGACGCCGTGCAGGGGGTCCTCGAAGCCGGTGCCGTAGGCCCAGCGGGTGTCGTCCTCGTGTCCCTCGGCGAGGGTCAGGTAGACGTGGTCGTCGCTCATGCCCTCTCCTTCAGATGTGCGGGACGTCGTCGGGGATGTCGTAGAAGGTCGGGTGGCGGTAGACCTTGTCGGCGCTGGGCTCGAAGAAGGGGTCCTTCTCGTCGCGCGTGGAGGCGGCGATATGCTCCGAGCGCACGACCCAGATGGACACGCCCTCGTTGCGGCGGGTGTAGAGGTCGCGGGCGTGGGTGAGCGCCATGCGGTCGTCGGCCGCGTGCAGCGAGCCCACGTGGACGTGGTTCAGGCCGCGCTTGCCGCGCACGAACACCTCGTACAGCGGCCATTCCTGCTTGCCGGCGGTCATGCCACCGCTCCCTTCCGCGTCCGGGACGCCTGCTTGGCGGCGTGGGCGGTGGCCGCCTCGCGCACCCAGGCGCCCTCCTCGTGGGCCGTGCGGCGCCGGGTCACGCGCTCCTCGTTGCACGGTCCGTCGCCCTTGATGACCCGCATCAGCTCGTCCCAGTCGGGCGTGCCGAAGTCGTGGTGGCCCCGCTCCTCGTTCCAGCGCAGCTCCGGGTCGGGGAGCGTCACGCCGAGCTTCTCGGCCTGCGGGACGGTCATGTCGACGAAGCGCTGGCGCAGTTCGTCGTTGCTGTGCCGCTTGATCTTCCAGGCCATGGACTGCGCCGAGTTGGGCGAGGCGTCGTCGGGCGGACCGAACATCATCAGCGACGGCCACCACCAGCGGTTCACCGCGTCCTGCACCATCTCGCGCTGCTCGGGGGTGCCGCGCATCATCGTCATCAGCAGCTCGTAGCCCTGCCGCTGGTGGAACGACTCCTCCTTGCAGATCCGCACCATGGCGCGCGCGTAGGGCCCGTACGAGGAGCGGCACAGCGGCACCTGGTTGCAGATCGCGGCGCCGTCGACGAACCAGCCGATCACGCCGACGTCCGCGAAGCTGAGCGTCGGGTAGTTGAAGATCGACGAGTACTTCTGGCGGCCCTCGATGAGCCGCTCGGTCAGATCGGCGCGGTCGGCGCCGAGGGTCTCCGCCGCCGAGTACAGGTACAGCCCGTGCCCGGCCTCGTCCTGGACCTTCGCGAAGAGGATGGCCTTGCGGCGCAGCGACGGGGCGCGCGTGATCCACTCGCCCTCCGGCTGCATGCCGATGATCTCCGAGTGCGCGTGCTGCGCGATCTGGCGGATCAGAGTCTTCCGGTAGCCCTCCGGCATCCAGTCGCGCGGCTCGATCCGCTGGTCCCGCGCGATCGTCGCCTCGAAGTGCCGCTGGAGAACCGGCTCGGTGCCGTCCGCCCCCGGGGGGCTGGAGTGTGTCGTGTCCATCCGTCCCACTTCCCAACCGACCATTCGTTCGGTCCATGGTATGACAAGGCGCCGCGCCTTGGTAAGACCCGATCCCTTGACAGGCACCGAGGCGAATTGATTACTTGGCGGCACCGAAGCTAACCGAATGTTCGGTCGGGCTACAAGGTGGTGCGAGAAGTGAGCCATACCGCTGACGCGACACCGGCCGCGGAGACGATGTTCGCCGCGGACGAGGCCTCCCGCGGGCTCGGCATCGAGCTGCTGGAGCAGGGCGAGGGGACCGCCACGCTGCGCATGACCGTGACCCGCTCCATGGTGAACGGGCACGGCATCGCCCACGGCGGGTACGTCTTCCTGCTCGCCGACAGCGCCTTCGCCTGCGCCTGCAACAGCCACGGCCCGGTGACGGTCGCGGCCGGCGCCGACATCACCTTCGTGGCCCCGGCCCACGAGGGCGACGTCCTCGTGGCACGGGCCGAGGAGCGCACCCGGTACGGCCGCAGCGGCCTCTACGACGTGACCGTCCGGCGCGGCGACGAGGTGATAGCGGAGTTCCGGGGCCGCAGCCGCAGCATCAGCAGCACGAGGTCGGAGGAGCCGGCATGACCAGCGAGACGGGGACCACGACGGACGGCGCGGCCGGGGCCGGCCGCCGACGGGGCGAGCCCCTCCCCCACGACCTGCTGGACGACGCCGAGCGCCTGACCCGCGAGCAGCTGCGCGAGCTCCAGCTGGACCGGCTGCGCCGGAGCCTGCGGCACGCCTACGAGAACGTGGAGACGTACCGCAGGAAGTTCGACGCGGCCGGGGTCACGCCCGAGGACTGCCGCTGTCTGGAGGACCTGGCCCGCTTCCCCTTCACCACCAAGGCCGACCTCAGGGAGACCTACCCGTTCGGCATGTTCGCGGTCCCGATGGACCAGGTGCGGCGCGTCCACGCCTCCAGCGGCACCACCGGACGCCCCACGGTGGTCGGCTACACGGAGAACGACCTGTCGATGTGGTCGGACCTGGTGGCCCGCTCGATCCGGGCGGCCGGCGGGCGCCCTGGCCACAAGGTGCACATCTCCTACGGCTATGGACTGTTCACCGGCGGCCTCGGCGCGCACTACGGCGCCGAGCGGGCCGGGTGCACGGTGATCCCCGCCTCGGGCGGCATGACGGCCCGCCAGGTGCAGATCATCCAGGACTTCCGGCCCGAGATCATCATGGTCACCCCGTCCTACATGCTCACGCTGCTCGACGAGTTCGAGAGGCAGGGCGTCGACCCGCGCACCAGCAGCCTGCGCGTGGGCATCTTCGGGGCCGAGCCGTGGACGGAGGAGATGCGCCGCGAGATCGAGGAGCGGACGGACCTGCACGCCGTCGACATATACGGGCTGTCGGAGGTGATCGGCCCGGGCGTCGCGCAGGAGTGCGTGGAGACCAAGGACGGGCTGCACGTGTGGGAGGACCACTTCTATCCCGAGGTCGTCGACCCGATCACGGGCGAGGTGCTGCCCGAGGGCGAGGAGGGCGAGCTGGTCTTCACGTCCCTGACCAAGGAGGCACTGCCGGTCGTCCGCTACCGCACCCGCGACCTGACCCGGCTGCTGCCCGGCACGGCCCGGCCCGCGTTCCGCCGCATCCAGAAGATCACCGGCCGCTGCGACGACATGATCATCCTGCGCGGGGTGAACGTCTTCCCGAGCCAGATCGAGGAGATCGTGCTGCGCACCCCCGGGGTCGCCCCGCACTTCCAGATCCAGCTGACCCGTCGGGGCCGCCTGGACCACATGACCGTGCGGGTCGAGACCCGCCCCGGCACCGGCCCCGGGGAGCGGGAGGCGGCGGCCCGGGCGATCGCGCAGGCCGTCAAGGACGGGGTCGGCGTCTCCGCCGAGGTGACGATCGTCGAACCGGAGACCCTGGAACGCTCCCTGGGCAAGCTCCGCCGGGTGAAGGACCTGCGCGAGAAGTGAGATGAACAAAGCGACGCCCTACCGGCCGTAAGCGGACATCAGGGACGAAACGCCGACGTGGTCCTTCGTGGCCCCGCCCCGACCGGCGACGATGCCGTGTCATGGACATCTTGCTCGTCGCCAGCGCGTTCAACAGCCTGTCCCGGCGTGTGTACACCGAACTGTCGGACGAGGGACACCGGGTGGACGTCGCCCTCACCTCGCACGGGACCGACGCGGTCCGCGCCGCCGTGCGCGAGCGGCGTCCGGAACTGATCGTCGCGCCGATGCCGACGTCGGCCCTGCCCGAGGACGTGTGGCGGGAGCACACCTGTCTGATCGTGCGGCCGGGGCCGCCCGGCGACCGGGGCCCGTCGTCCCTGGACTGGGCGATCGAAGAGGGCGCGTCCGAGTGGGGCGTGACGGTGCTCCAGGCCGAGGCGGCACCGGACGCGGGTGACATCTGGGCGGACGCGGCCTTCCCGGTGCCGCCGGCCGGCAAGAGCGACGTGTACCGCAACGAGCTGTCCGACGCCGCCGCGGCCGCGGTGCTGCTCGCGGTGCGGCGCTTCGCCGAGGGATCGTTCAAGCCCCGGCCGCAGAGCGACCCCGGGATCCGCGTGGTGTGGCGGGACTACTTCCGCCAGGAGCAGCGGCGGATCGACTGGGAGAACGACGACACCCGGACGGTGCTGCGCAAGCTGCGCGGGGGCGACTCGCGACCGGGCGTCCTGGACGAGCTGTGCGGCCGGGAGGTGTATCTGCACGGCGGGCACCCGGAGGACCGGCTGCGGGGCGCGCCCGGCGAGTTGCTCGCGACCCGGTCCGGCGCGCTCTGCCGGGCCACCCGGGACGGCGCGGTGTGGATCCCGGAGCTGCGCCCCCGCCGGAGCTCGGGCGATCCGGCCCCGTTCCGCCGCCCGGCGGCCTCGGTGCTCGCCGGCTTCCCGGCGCCGCCCGACAGCGGTCCCGGCATGCCGGGTTCGCAGGACCGTCCGTACTGGCTGCCGGAGATCGCCGCCCCGCTCGAACTGCCCCCCGGCCGCACCACCTGGGCCGACATCCGCTACCGGCAGCGCGGTGCCGTCGGCTTCCTGTCCTTCTCGTTCCCGGGCGGGGCGATGAGCACCAGGCACTGCCGCAGGCTGCTCGCCGCCTACCGGTACGCGCTCACCCGGCCCACCTCGGTGCTGGTGCTCGGCGGTGCCCGCGACCTCTTCTCCAACGGCAGCCACCTGCACGTCATCGAGGCCTCCGGCGACCCGGCGGGCGAGTCCTGGTCCAACCTCCTCGCCATGAACGACCTGATCGAGGCCGTGCTGCGCACCACCGACCGGGTGGTGGTCGCGGCCCTCGGCGGCAACGCGGCGGCCGGCGGCGTGATGCTCGCGCTGGCCGCCGACGAGGTCTGGTGCCGCACGGGGTGCGTCCTCGACCCGCACTACCGGAACCTGGGCCTGTACGGCTCGGAGTTCTGGACGTACTCGCTGCCGCGCCGGGTGGGCGCCGAGACGGCCGAGCGGCTGACGAGCGAGGCGCTGCCGGTGAGCGCGGCGACGGCGGAGCGGATCGGTCTGGTGGACCGTCTGGTGCCGGTGGCGCCCATGGAGTTCACGGCGGAGGTCGAGCGTCTGGCCGCGGAGGTGGCCGCCGACCCGGACCTCGCGCGCCGGATCACGACCAAGACCACGGCACGGCACGCGGACGAGCTCCAGCAGCCCCTCGCCGAGTACCGGCGGAGCGAACTCGCCCGCATGCGCGCCGCGTTCTTCGACCCGGAGGCCCCGTACCACGCGCTGCGGTCGGCTTTCGTGCGCGGGCTCCCGAACGGCTCCGCCCCTCCGCCGGCCCCGGCCGGCACGGCATGAGCGCGCGTCCGCTGCCGGCGGGCGCCGGCGTCCCCGTCCAGGCCGTCTCCCAGGCCCCGGCGGGTGCCCGCGCCGCGTGCCCCCGGGCATGACGACGGCCCGTCGGCGGAGCGCGACGGGCCGGTGCCGGGAGGTGCGGACCAAAGGGGCCTGGGGCGTCACCGCCGGATGCCGGAGAGCCGGCGGGCCAGCAGCGGGATGATCACCGCGGCGGCCACCACGTGGGACACGGCCAGGACGACCTGGGTGGACACGGCCGTGTGCGGGGCGACGGCGGGACCGGCGAGGGACAGCGCGGTGAGGGCGACGGTGGTCACCGTGAAGGTACGGGCGGGCTTGCGGGCCCAGCGGGCGAGCACGACCGCGAGGACGATCCCGGCTACCGACCAGAACACCACCCCGCCGAAGAACCCGCCGACCGGGATCCGCGCGGCCTCGGTGGCCCCGGGGCTCGCCGCCTCCATCGGGACGCCCGCAGCCCGGGCCAGGAGCGCGAACGCCTCCGTCACGACGGCGCCGGCCAGGGTCGCCAGTACGCCGACCAGCCAGACGGGACGTGCCGAGAGGAAGCCCGTGACGGTCCGGGAGGGGGCCGGGACGGTCCGGGTCTGCGGGGTCGTGGCACTCATGTCACTGTCTCCTGAGGGAAGTCGAGGCGCCGGGTGCGCCTTCCGCAGAGGTGGACGGCGGGGCGCGGCGGAACTCATCGGTCGTCAGGCGAATTTCACGAACGGCCGGCCGTTGGTCCGGATGGCACACGTCACCCGCACCAACCCGCGCGTCGCGGGAAGGCGTCACCGCATGGACCAGCCGACGAACCACCCCCGCCCCACCACGAGCCCCGCCGCCACGGCCCTGGCCGACCCGCTGGTCAACAAGGGCACCGCCTTCACCCGCGGCGAGCGCGAGGCACTCGGTCTCGACGGGCTGCTCCCGCCCGCCGTGGAGACCCTGGACGAACAGGTCGCCCGCGCCTACGAGGCGTTCCGCGGCTACGACAAGCCCTTGAACCGCCACATCTACCTGCGGCAGCTGCAGGACACCAACGAGGTGCTCTTCTACCGTCTGGTCACCGAGTGCCTGGAGGAGCTGCTGCCGGTCGTCTACACGCCGACGGTGGGCGAGGCCTGCCGGCGGTTTAGCGAGATCTACCGCCGGCCGCGCGGGCTGTTCCTCACCTGGGAGGACCGGCACCGCTTCCGCGACATCCTGCGCAACCGCCCGCACGGCGACCAGGACGTGGACGTCATCGTCGTCACCGACGGGCAGCGCATCCTCGGGCTCGGCGACCAGGGCGTCGGCGGCATGGGCATCCCCATCGGCAAGCTCAGCCTCTACACGGCGATCGGCGGCATCCACCCGGCCCGCACCCTGCCGATCCTGCTGGACGTGGGGACGGACAACGAGGACCTGCTCGGCAACCCCCGCTACCTGGGCCGCCGGGACCGCCGGCTGACGGGCGCCGAGTACGACGAGATGATCGAGGCGTTCGTCTCGGCGGTCGAGGCGGAGCTGCCCGGGACGCTGCTGCAGTGGGAGGACTTCGCCACGGCCCACGCGTACCCGATCCTGGAGCGCTACCGGGACCGGCTGCTCACGTTCAACGACGACATCCAGGGCACCGCGGCCGTCACGCTCGGCGCGCTGTCCACCGCCGCGGACGTGGCCGGCACGCCCCTGCCCGAGCAGCGGCTGGTGATCCTCGGGGCCGGGTCGGCCGCGATCGGCGTCGCCGAGATGATCAGGACCGCCATGATCGACGAAGGGCTGACCGAGGACGAGGCCACGGCCCGGTTCTGGATCCTCGACGTGGACGGCCTGCTGGTGTCGTCCCGCTCCGGACTGTCCCCGCAGCAGCGGGTGTTCGCCCGGGACGACAGCGAGGTCGCCGACTGGGACGGCACCGGCCTCGCCGAAGTGGTGCGCCGCGTCGAGCCGACCGCGCTGATCGGCCTGTCGACGGCGCACGGCGCCTTCACCGAGGAGGTCGTGCGGCAGATGGCCGGCACCTGCGAACGGCCCGTCATCTTCCCGCTGTCCAACCCCACGTCCCACTCCGAGGCCGAGCCCGCCGACCTCACCCGCTGGACGGACGGCCGCGCGCTGATCGCCACCGGCTCGCCCTTCCCGCCGCTCACGGTGGACGGGCACGAGGTGCCGGTGGCGCAGTCGAACAACGTGTACGTCTTCCCGGCCATGGGTCTGGCGGTGACGGCGAGCCGGGCCACGCGCGTCACCGACCGGATGCTGGTGTCCGCCGCCCGGGCCGTCGCACGGTGCGCGGTGCGGGCGGCCGACGGCGTCGAGGGCCCGGTGCCGCTGCTGCCGCCCCTGGCCGGGATGCGCGACTCCGCCCGTGAGATCGCCCTCGCCGCGGCCCTCGCCGCCGTGGAGGACGGGGTGGCCCCGCGGGCGACGGAGGAGGAACTGCGTGAGGCGATCGCTCGGACGCAGTGGACACCCCGCTACGCGGACTGAGCGCCGCGCCGCGGGTCCGCCCCGGGGGACGTACGGTCCAAGCTCAACGGTCGCCCCGGGGAGGCATCGGCCCCTGGACCAGCGGCACCCCCTCACCGGCGGCGTGCTGGACGCCGCCGCGGACGCGTTCGAGCGGCTGCGCCCGCGGCTTTCGGCATCGCCTACCGCGTCCTGGGCAGCGTGTCCGAGGCCGGGGACGTGGTGCAGGACGCGCGGTGAGCAGCCGCAGCGCCACCTCGCGGTAGGCGAGCCTGCCGTCGGCCGCCGCCAGCTCGATCAGGCCGCACGCCGTGATCGCGCCGACCGACGCGTCCTTGATGTCGTGCGGCTGCTGCGGAGCCCGGTAGTCCCACACCGGGACGTGGTGTCGCCGTTCTGGGAGTAGACCCACCTCTCGAACTTCGTGCCGACCGGGAAGGCCGTCACGGCCGGGCGACGGTGCGCAGTTTCTCGACGGCGCAGTCGGCGGCCGCGCGCAGCGTCCGCGGGGTGGGCACGGGTGCCGGAGCGGCGACGGCGGGTGCCGCCGCCGTCACCGTCGCCGCGGCACCGGCCGCCGCCGCCGGCACCGAACGCCGGGAAACACGCATGCAGATCCCGCCCGGACAGTCGCCCTTTTTGACACGTTTGCCACGCTTGGGAACGGTCAACGATGTCGAGGACCGGACGGAGAGCGAGCGCATCCGGAGGCGGACGCGGGATGAGCCCCACCAGACGCAAGGTGCGCGACGGGTGGCACCGGCTGGGGGCGCACACCCTCGTCCGGCGGGGCCGCGAGGTGGAGTTGATGCACCGGGCCATGGGGTTCGCCACGCTCGCGCTGGTCACGCTGGCGCCGCTGCTGATCGTGGTGGCCGCCGCCGACCCGCTCGGGCGCGGCGGCTTCGCCTCGTGGCTGGCCGACGGCATGGGGCTGTCCGGGCGGTCCGCGCGGGTGCTGACGGACATCATCAGCCCGCCGCGCGAGGTCATCGGCACCACCAGCGTGCTCGGCGGCGTCGCGCTCGCCGTCTTCGGCGTGGCCTTCGCGGGGAGCGTGCAGAACGGCTACGAGCGCATCTGGGGTCTGGCGGCCGGTCCGTGGCACCGCGTCTGGCGCCAGGCGGTGTGGATGATCGCCATGACGGTGTACCTGTACCAGGAGGTGCAGACGCGCAGCCTCGTGTCCGGGCCGGAGCGGATCGTGCTGAGCGCGGCGTCCGGTGTGCTGTTCTTCTGGTGGGGGCAGCGCTTCCTGCTGGGCGGGCAGGTCCGCTGGAGCGAACTGCTCCCCGGGGCGGTGGCCACCATGGCGGGCCTGGTCGGCCTGCGCACGTTCTCCCACTTCGTCTTCACGCCGCTCATCGTCACCAACGCCATCAGCTACGGAGCCGTCGGCGTCGTCCTCGTCGTCGAGTCCTGGCTCATCGGCGTGGGCTACGTCTTCTTCGGCGGGACGCTGCTGGGCCGCTGGCTCCTGGAACACCAGGGGCGGGGACGTACGGCCGAGCCCTGACGTGATGGCCGCCAGGTCGCGGCCCGCCTGCCCGACGACCCGCGTAACCGCCCGGGTGGGGCCCGGCCCGATCGCCTATCTTGGCGCCCATGCAGTCCTACACGATCGGCCAGGCCGCACGGCTCCTCGGCGTGAGCCCCGACACCGCGCGCCGCTGGGCGGACGCCGGGCGGGTGGCGACCCATCGGGACGAGGGCGGGCGGCGCCTGATCGACGGCCGGGACCTGGCCGCCTTCTCCGTGGAACTGGCCCGGAGCGACGGCGCCGACGAGGACGCCGCCCCGTACACCTCCGCGCGCAACGCCTTCCCCGGCATCGTCACCGCCGTGAAGCTCGGCGACGTCGCCGCCCAGGTGGAGATCCAGGCCGGACCGCACCGCCTGGTGTCGCTGCTGACCCGGGAGGCCGTGGAGGAACTGGGGCTGGAGGTCGGGATGGAGGCCACGGCCCGGGTGAAGTCGACGAACGTGCACATCGACCGGGCCTGAGACGTCCGTACGAACGCACATACCAGCCTCGTGAAGCACTTCCCCCGCTCATGCGAACCCACAGGAGACTTCCCCCTCGCATCTGCGGCACTATCATCGACGTACGCATGCACGCCCACCGCACAGGGGGCGCGGCCGTGTCGCCCGAGAGTTGGCCAAGGGAGTGCACCCGTGATGACCCGTACCGCGCGCCGCCGTCCGTTCCACACCGCGATGGCGTCAGCCGCCGCCCTGCTGGCCCTGGGCGCGTGCTCGTCGTCCGGGCCGGACACCTCGGGCTCCCCGGCCGCCGGTGAGTCGCCGGGCCAGGTGACCGGCGAGGTGACCGTCTTCGCCGCCGCCTCGTTGCAGGACGGCTTCACGAAGCTCGGCAAGCGCTTCGAGCAGGAGCACCCCGGCACGAAGGTCACCTTCAGCTTCGGCGGCAGCGACTCCCTGGCCGCGAGCATCACCGGCGGCGCCCCGGCGGACGTGTTCGCCGCGGCCAGCCCCAAGACCATGAAGATCGTCACGGACGCCGGTGACGTCTCCGGCACGCCCGCCCCCTTCGTCCGCAACGAGCTGGAGATCGCCACGCTGCCGGGCAACCCGGACCGCATCTCCTCCCTGAAGGACCTCACCGCCAAGGGCCTGAAGGTCGTGCTGTGCGCCCAGGAGGTGCCGTGCGGCGCCGCCGCGCGCAAGGCCCTCGACGCCGCCGGGCTGAAGCTGACCCCGGTCTCCTACGAGCAGGACGTGAAGGCCGCCCTGACGAAGGTCGAGCTGAAGGAGGCCGACGCGGCCGTCGTCTACAAGACGGATGTGCGCGCGGCGGGTGACAAGGTGGAGGGCGTGAAGTTCCCCGAGTCCGCCGACGCCGTCAACGACTATCCGATCGCCCTGCTCAAGGACGCGCCCAACGCCGGGGCCGCCGAGGCGTTCATCGCGCTGGTGCGGTCCGCCGAGGGCCGCCGCGTCCTGGGCGAGGCCGGGTTCCGCACGCCGTGACCGCCCCGTCCGACAAGCCGGGCGCCACGGCCGGCGCCCTCCGCGGCGGGCCGCGGCGCCGGGGTGCGCGGACCGGCGTCCCGCTGCCGCTGCTCCTCCCCGCGCTGATCGGCGTGGCCTTCCTGACCGTCCCGCTGCTCGCCCTGCTCGTCCGCACCCCGTGGCAGGGCCTGCCCGAGCAGCTGACCAGTGCCGCCGTGTGGCAGGCCCTGAGGCTTTCCCTGCTCTGCGCCACGGCGGCGACCGCGGTGAGCCTGGTCATCGGCGTGCCCCTGGCCTGGCTGCTGGCCCGGGTCGACTTCCCCGGCCGCGGGATCGTCCGGGCCCTCGTCACGCTGCCCCTCGTGCTCCCGCCGGTCGTGGGGGGTGTGGCCCTGCTGATGGCCCTCGGGCGCAACGGCATCGTCGGGCGGTGGCTGGACGCCTGGTTCGGGATCACCCTGCCCTTCACCACGGCGGGGGTCGTCGTCGCGGAGGCGTTCGTGGCGATGCCGTTCCTCGTCATCAGCGTCGAGGGCACCCTGCGGGCCGCCGACCCGCGCTACGAGGAGGCCGCCACGACCCTGGGCGCCTCCCGCTTCACCGCGTTCCGCCGGGTCACGCTGCCGCTGATCGCCCCGGGCATCGCGGCCGGCGCGGTGCTGGCCTGGGCGCGGGCGCTGGGCGAGTTCGGCGCGACCATCACCTTCGCCGGCAACTTTCCCGGCCGCACCCAGACCATGCCGCTGGCCGTCTACCTGGCCCTGCAGAACGACCCGGAGGCCGCGATCGCCCTGAGCCTGGTCCTGCTGGCGGTGTCGATCGCGGTGCTGGCCGGGCTGCGGGACCGCTGGATGAGCGCGGGGTGACCGGCATGGGCGAGAGCCGCATGAGCGGCCGGGGCAGCCGGACGGACGAGGCCCGCGGGGCCGGGGCCCCGGACCACGACGTCCGTGCCGGCTCCGGCGCGGACGGGCTGGACGCCCGTCTCGTGGTGGACCGCGGCGGTTTCCGCCTCGACGTGGCCCTGACCGTCGCACCCGGTGAGGTGGTCGCCCTGCTCGGCCCGAACGGCGCCGGCAAGACCACCGCCCTGCGCGCCCTCGCCGGTCTGACCCCGCTCACCGGCGGCCATCTGCGGCTGGACGGCACGGACCTGGACAGGGTGCCGCCGGAGTCCCGCCCGGTCGGCGTCGTCTTCCAGGACTATCTGCTCTTCCCTCACCTCACGGCCCTCGACAACGTCGCCTTCGGCCCCCGCTGCCGGGGCGCGACGAAGGCGGAGGCCCGCGCACAGGCCGCCGCGTGGCTCGACCGGCTGGGGCTCGCCGACCACGCGGGCGCCAGACCGCGCAGGCTCTCCGGGGGCCAGGCCCAGCGCGTCGCCCTGGCCCGCGCCCTGGCCACGCGCCCCCGCCTGCTGCTCCTGGACGAGCCCCTGGCCGCCCTGGACGCCCGTACCCGCCTGGAGGTGCGAGCCCAGCTCCGGCGGCACCTGGCCGACTTCGAGGCCGTCGCCGTCCTGGTCACGCACGACCCGCTGGACGCCATGGTGCTGGCCGACCGCCTGGTCGTCGTCGAGCACGGCCGGGTCGTCCAGGAGGGCACCCCGTCCGACATCGCCCGCCATCCGCGCACGGACTACATCGCGCAGCTGGTCGGCCTCAACCTGTACCGGGGCGAGGCCGACGGCCACACCGTCCAACTCGCCGACGGCCCGTGCCTCACCACCACGGAGCTGCTGTCCGGCCCGGTCTTCGTGGCGTTCCCGCCCGGCGCCGTGACCCTCCACCGCAGCCGCCCCACCGGCTCCAGCGCCCGCAACCTCTGGCGCTGCGAGGTCGCCGGCCTGGAGACGCACGGCGACCAGATCCGCGCCGACCTCACCGGCGAACTCCCCCTCGCCGCCGACCTCACCACGGTCGCCGCGGCCGAACTCGACCTGCACCCGGGCGCCGAGGTCTGGGCGACGGTGAAGGCGGCACAGACCCACGCCTATCCCGTCTGAGCACGGACCGCGACGGTGCCCCACCCCAGGCGGCGCAATACGGTCCGGGCGTTGTACGACGCTCCCGCCCATCGGGCATGGTGGTCTGACTCATAGCCGTGGCCTGAACTATGTTGCCTCACCACATGTGCGCCTGACCTGCGGGTTTCTACGGTGTGCCGATACGTACCCGTCCCCACCGCACACGAGGAAGTGGCGCACATGGCCTCCGCAGCATCCGCTCCCCCGACGCCGAACAGCCTCAAGCGCATCGTCGCCGCGTCCCTCATCGGCACCACCATCGAGTGGTACGACTTCTTCCTCTACGGCTCCGCCGCCGCGCTGGTGTTCAACAAGCTGTTCTTCCCCGACTCCGACCCGCTCGTCGGCACGCTGCTGTCCTTCCTGACGTACGCCGTCGGTTTCGCCGCCCGGCCCCTGGGCGCCCTGGTGTTCGGGCACTACGGCGACCGGCTCGGGCGCAAGAAGCTGCTGGTGCTCAGCCTGCTGCTGATGGGCGGGGCGACCTTCGCGATCGGCCTGCTGCCGACGCACGCCACCATCGGCTCCGCCGCGCCGGTCCTGCTCACCGTGCTCCGGCTGGTGCAGGGGTTCGCGCTGGGCGGCGAGTGGGGCGGCGCGGTGCTGCTCGTGTCGGAGCACGGGGACGCGCGGCGGCGCGGCTTCTGGGCCTCGTGGCCGCAGACCGGCGCACCGGCGGGACAGCTCCTCGCCACCGGCGTGCTGTCCCTGCTGACCGCCGTGCTGTCGGACGCCGCGTTCACCGACTGGGGCTGGCGGATCCCGTTCCTGCTCTCCGGCGTGCTGGTCATCGTCGGTCTGTGGATTCGTCTGTCCGTCGACGAATCGCCCGTGTTCAAGCAGGCGCTGGCGCAGGCCGAGGCCCGCAGCGCGACCAAGGACGCGGAGGCGGAGAAGCTGCCGCTCGTCGCCGTGCTGCGCCACCACTGGCGTGACGTCCTGGTCGCGATGGGCGCGCGCATGGCGGAGAACATCAGCTACTACGTGATCACCGCGTTCATCCTCGTCTACGCCACCACCTCGGCCGGTGTCTCCAAGCAGACCGCGCTCAACGCGGTGCTGATCGCCTCGGCCGTGCACTTCGCGGTCATCCCGGCGTGGGGCGCGCTGTCCGACCGGATCGGCCGCCGGCCCGTGTATCTGGTGGGCGCGGTCGGTGTCGGGCTGTGGATGTTCCCCTTCTTCGCGCTGATCGACACCGGCGGCTTCGGCAGCCTGCTCCTCGCCGTGACCGTGGGGCTGGTGCTGCACGGGGCGATGTACGCGCCGCAGGCCGCGTTCTTCTCCGAGATGTTCGCGACGCGGATGCGCTACTCCGGGGCGTCCATCGGCGCCCAGTTCGCCTCCGTCGCGGCCGGCGCGCCGGCGCCGCTGATCGCCACCGCGCTGCTGTCGGACTACGGCAGCTCCACGCCGATCGCCCTGTACGTCATCGCCGCGGCCGCGCTCACGGTCGTCGCGGTGGTGGCGGCCAAGGAGACCCGCCACCGGGACCTGGCCGATGTCGCCCCGCAGGCCGACGCGGAGCCGGCGGCGGCCGCGCCGAGGGACGCCCGGGTCCTGTGAACCGTGTGGCTCCAGGCCGGCCCCCGTTCGCCGCAGGCGTGCGGGGGCCGGTGCCGTGCCCGAGGGGGGCAGGGCCGCCAGTGCCGTGCCGGGTGTGCGGGAGGTCCGTACGGGGTGCCCCGCGGGGTCAGTGCGGCGCGGGTGCCGACAGCCGGTGCAGTCGCAGCGCCAGCTGGATCTCCAGGGCACGGGCCGGGCTCTGCCAGTCGTCGCCGAGGAGCCGGCCGACGCGCTCCAGGCGCTGGGCCACCGTGTTCACATGGACGTGCAGTTCGTCCTTGGTGCGCGCCGGGCTCATGCCGCAGGCGAAGTACGCCTCCAGCGTGCGCAGCAGCTCCGTACCGCGGCGCCGGTCGTACGCCACGACCTGGCCGATGGTGCGGTCGACGAAGCCCGGGATGTCCCGGTCGCCGGCCAGCAGCAGCCCCAGGAAGCCGAAGTCCTCGGCGGCGGCCCCGTCCCCGGTGCGGCCGAGGAGGCGCAGCGCGTCGAGACAGCGGCGGGCCTCGCCGTAGGCCGTGGCCACCGCGTCGGGGCGGGTGGCGAGGTCCTCGGCGGGCGCGGAGGCACCGACGGTGACCGGGGCGTGGACCGCTGTGCCCAGCTGGCGGGCGGCGCCGCGGGCCAGTCCGGTGGCGGTGGCGCCGGGGCCGAGCGGCAGCAGCAGGACCGTGCCGCCGTCCCGGGCGGCGGCGAGGCCGTGCCGCGTGGCAGCCAGGTGGGACGCCGCGGCCGCCAGGCGTCTGCGGACGTCGGCCTCCTCGTCGGCGCCGGCGGCGCCGCCCTCCAGCCGTGCGGCCAGCACCACGTGGACGGCGTCGAGGTCGGCGTCGAGGCGGGCCGCGCGCTCCCGCAGCACGCGCGGGTCGCGGTCCCGCGCGTCGAGCAGGTCGTCCAGCAGCTCACCGCGCACGCGCTGTTCGGCCTCGGCGGCGGACCGGCGGGCCAGGAGCAGCAGGGACGTGACCATGGCGGCCCGCTCCAGCGTGCGCTGGTCGACCGGGTCGAGGCCCGGGTGGCCGCGCAGCACCAGCGCGCCCAGCAGTTCGCCGCCGGCGGCCACGGCCGCGATCCAGTCGTCCTCGTGGCGCACCGCGTGACCCTCCGCGCGGGACGCCTCCAGGGCCCCGGCCGGTGCCGCGGCGGCCTCGGCGAACTCGACCGTGCCGTCGAGGACCTGTGAGACCGCGGCCGCCACGTCGTGCACCCCGCCCCCGCGCAGCACCAGTTCGGCGAGCCGGTCGTGCACGTCGGAGGCGCGCTCGATGACACCGCTGCGGTCCCGGATGATCTCGTTGGCCCGCTCCAGGCCGGCGAGGGCGGACCGGGTCTCGGCGAGCAGGTTGGCCGTGTCGATGGCGGCCGCGGCCAGGGCGGCGAAGGAGCCGAGCAGGGCGATCTGCTCCCGCTCGAAGACCCGGGCCCTGCGGTCCGCCGCGAACAGCACGCCGATGACGTGGTGCCCCAGCGTCAGAGGCACGCCCAGGATCGCCACGAGCCCCTCGTCGCGCACGCCCGCGTCGATGGTGTGGGTGTGCTGGAAGCGGTCGTCCTTGAAGTAGTCGTCGGTGACGTAGGGGCGTGCGGTCTGGGCGACCAGGCCGCCGAGGCCCTCCCCCATGCCGAGCCGCAACTGCTGGAACCGGGCCGCGACCGAGCCCTCGGTGACCCGCATGTAGGTGTCGCCCCGCGCCGGGTCGTTCAGGCTGAGGTAGGCGACGTCCGTGCCCAGCAGGGAGCGGGCGCGCTGCACGATCGCCTGCAGCACGGCGTCCAGGTCGCGCAGCCCGGCGAGGTCGTGGGCGGTCTCGAACAGCGCGGACAGCTCGGCCTCGCGGCGGCGCCGTCCCTCCAGCTCCGCGCGGACGCGCAGGGCGAGTGGCTTGGCCTGCTGGAGCGCCGCGATCCACTCCGCGGGCCGCCCTTCGGCGCGCGCGAGCAGCACCGGCTGCTCGTAGGCGTCGGCGGACGCGCCCCGGGCCAGGAGCTCCAGGTACGGAGTCTCGGCACTCGCCGGGCGTTCCCCGGCGCCGGCGGGGCGCTCGGCTTGCTGCACGTGATCGCTGGACATGCTCACAGGATTCACCATGACCCCGCCGTCCCGTCAGGCCTGTGGACAACCGCCGGGCGGCCCGGCCCTCAGTGGGCGGTCCAGCCGCCGTCGAGGACGAGCGAGGTGCCGGTCACGAAGGAGGCCTGGGGGGCGCACAGGTAGGCCACGGCCTCGGCGACCTCCTCCGGTTCGATGAGCCGTTTGACGGCGCTGTCCTGGAGCAGCACCTCGGACAGGACGCGCTCCTCGGGGATGCCGTGGGCCCGCGCCTGGTCGGTGATCTGGCTCTCGACCAGTGGGGTACGCACATAGGCGGGGTTCACACAGTTGGAGGTGACACCGTGGGGCGCGCCTTCGAGGGCGGTGGTCTTGGACAGACCCTCCAGGCCGTGCTTGGCGGCCACATAGGCCGACTTGTAGGCCGAGGCGCGCAGCCCGTGGACGGACGACACGTTCACGATGCGGCCCCACCGCTGCCCGTACATGTGGGGCAGGGCGCCGCGGATGAGCCGGAACGGCGCCTCCAGCATCACGGTGAGCACCGTGTGGAACACCTCGGGCGGGAAGTCCTCGATGGGCCGCACGAGTTGCAGTCCGGCGTTGTTGACCAGGACGTCGGTGCCCGCGGCGGCGAGTTCGGCGGCGTCCAGGTCGGTCAGGTCGAGCACGTGCGGTTCCACGGTGCCCGCGAGGCCGTGGCCCTGCGCGGCGAGGGCCTCCAGGCCGGCGGCGTCCCGGTCGACGGCTCTCACCTTGGCGCCGGCGGCGGCGAGCCGCAGCGCACAGGCGCGGCCGATGCCGCCCGCGGCGCCGGTGACGAGCGCGGTGCGGCCGCCGAGGTCGAGCGGACTGGCGTGGGGAGCCGGGAGGACACGGGGCGCGGTCATGTCTCGACCCTAGGCAGGGCCACGCCCTCGACCCATGTGGTCACACCCCACAGTTCAGCCGGATCCAGTGGGGTCGAACCATGTGGGGGCGTCCGACAGGGCCTGCTTGATCCGCAGCAGGTCGAACTCGTCCAGCTCGGGCAGGGCGTCGATGTCGAACCAGGCCACGTCCAGCGACTCGTCGTCGTTGACCCGGGCCTCACCGCCGACGGCCCTGCAGCGGAAGGTGATGTCCATGTACTGGCAGACGTCGCCGTTGCCGTAGGTGACGGGTTCCATGGCCTGGACGAGGACGACCCGTTCGGCGACGCAGCGCACGGCCGTCTCCTCGTAGACCTCGCGCACGGCGCAGGCCGCGGGCTGCTCCCCCGGGTCCGGGATGCCGCCGAGCACCGACCACCTGCGCGTGTCGGCCCTGCGGTTCAGCAGCACTCTGCCCTCGTCGTCGAAGACGAGGGCGGTGACCCCGGGGAGCCAGAGCAGCTGGTGCCCCGCGGAGGCGCGGAGCGTGCGGATGAAGTCGGGAGTAGCCATGGTCACGACCCTAAGGGGCCGGTCGGGGCGCCCCGGCGGGTTTCCGGCGGTGTGCGGACGGTGTACGGCTACACGTCACCGGCGCGTCGCCCGCGCAGGCCGGCGCCGACCGCCCAGCCCAGCCCGCCGGCCGCGACGAGCACCAGCGCGATCTCCGGCAGGACGCCGAGCCGGGTGGCGGGGGTCTGCGAGGAGCGCAGCGGCACCTTCTGCACCAGCGAGTCGGCCACGAACATGCCGGTCCGCTGCGTGATCCTCCCGTCCGGCATGATGAAGGCGCTGACCCCGCTGGTCACCGGCACGGCCACGGTCCTGCTGTGCTCGACCGCGCGGACGCGGGACATGGCGAGCTGCTGGTACGTCATCTCACTGCGGTCGAAGGTGGCGTTGTTGCTCGGCACGGAGATCATCTGCGCGCCGTCGGTGACCTCGGAGCGCACGGCCCAGTCGAACGCGGCCTCGTAGCAGGTGACGAGGCCGACCCGGGCGCCGTCCATGGTGAACACGCCCGGTTCGGTGCCCCGGCTGAAGTCCTGGCGGACCATCGCCGTCCAGTCCGGATTGATCGCGCCGATGAGCGAGCGCAGGGGGAGGTACTCGCCGAACGGCTGGATCTGGCGCTTGTCGTAGATGTCGACCGGGCCCTTGGCGGGATCCCACAGGATCTGCTCGTTGTACAGCCTGCCGTCGCGTTCCACGACGCCGCCGACGGAGACGGGCACGCCGACGGCCCGGGCCGCCGCGTCGATCACGGTGCGGGCGTCGGGGTTGGCGAAGGGGTCGATGTCGGAGGAGTTCTCCGGCCACAGCACGAAGTCGGGCCGGGCGACCTTGCCGGCCCTCACCTCGGCGGCCAGACGCTCGGTCTCGCGCGCGTGGTAGTCGAGCACGGCCCGGCGCTGGGCGTTGAAGTCCAGGCCCGCGCGCGGGACGTTGCCCTGGATCACCGCGACGGTGACGCTGCCGTCCTCGGCCTTGTCGCTGACCAGCGGGCGGGCGGCGAACGCCCCGAGGAGCGGAACGCCCACGCTCAGCACGGCGACGGCGGCCGCCGCGGGCCGTACGACCCCGGTGGCCCGCCTCCTGAGACCGAGGCGCACGGCCTCGTGGAGCCCGAAGCCGCACAGGACGACGGCGAACCCGAGCACCGGAGTGCCGCCCACCGCGGCGAGCGGCAGGAACACCCCGTCCGCCTGCCCGAACGCGACCTTCCCCCAGGGGAAGCCGTCGAAGGGCGCACGCGCGCGTGCCGCCTCGCCGGCGATCCACACGGCGGCCGCCCACACGGGCGCGCCGGGCAGCTTCGACACGGCCGCGATACCCGCGCCGACCAGCGCGACGAAGACCGCCTCGATGGCCACCAGGGCGAGCCAGGGGCCCGGCCCCACCTCCACTCCGGTCCACACCAGCAGCGGCAGCAGGAAGCCGAGGCCGAAGAGGTAGCCGAGACCGAGTCCCGCCTTCCAGCCGCGGCCGCGCAGCACCCAGCCGAAGACCGCGAAGGCCGGCGGGGCCAGCCACCACAGGGTGCGGGGCGGGAAGCTGACGTAGAGGAGCAGGCCGGAGAGCGCGGCTGCGGCGGCCGGGACGAGCCGCCGGGCCCAGACCCGCGCCCGGGGCGCGGTCCGCGGCTCCAGCTGGTCCGACTCGTCGACGGAGGTTGCGGTGACGGTCACTCCCGGAGTCTAAGTCGGGTGGCCCGCGCGCCGACAGCGCGGTCCGTGGCACCGCCGGCCGGCCGCCGCCCCGGGTGCGGCGGCACGCGGCCGCCCCCGCCCGGCCGGGCCCGGGCCCGTCGGCCGCAGCAGCCCTCCTGCTCATTTCGTCACGAGACATCCCCAAAACCTCCACCAGCCGTTACGGTGTGCCGAAGCCCCGGTCGCGCTGCCGGTGGCCGGCCCCGGTGACCGGGGTCATCACAGGTCGGGGGCGACTGGTGCGGGGGGCTGGGCGGGGTGGGTCGAGGCGGGATGGCGTCCGCGTCCGGGGTGGACGCCGACGGCGAGAGAAGAATCGTTTTGGACGCGGCGGGCGTTGTGGTGCTGGGGGCCTGTGCCGGCTGGTCCCTGATCACGGCGGCGGCGCACGACGGCCGGCCGGAGGGGGTACTGCTCGCGGTGCTGGCCGTGGCGGCAGGGTACGCGGCGGGCCGGATCGGCGGGGCGCTGTCGCCGGTCGTGGCGCCGTGCGCCGGTGCGCTGGCCGGTGTCGGGCTGACGCTGGCCGTTCCGCACCTGGCTCCGGGCCCGCAGATCTCCACGCCCCTGGGCCACGCCGGGGCCACCGCCGCCGTGCTGACGCTGTCGGCGGGCGCCGCGTGCTGCGCGGCCTGGGCCGCTCCCGGGCCGGCCGCGCGGTTCGTGCTGCGCCTGCTGGCCGCCGGGACCGCGGTGCTGGCGGCGGTGCTCGGTTCGGCCACGGGCTGTGTCACCTGTACCGCGGTGCTGCTGTGCTCGCTGGCCGCCGGTCGCACCCGGCACCGCGGGGCCGGTCTCGCCGCGCTGGCCGGGGTGGCCGGGGTGGTGACGGGACTGACCTGGGCGATCGCCTCGGGGGCCGTGCCGGGCGGGTTGGCCGCCGCCCTCGAAGAGCGGCTGACGCCGCACCGGGTCCGGCTGTGGCAGGACGCCTGGTACCTGCTGCGCGAGAACAGCGCCCTGGGCGCGGGCCCGGGGCGCTTCGGGGAACTGAGCCCGGCCTCCGCCCCGTCCCTGCTGTCCGACGGCAAGCCGCACTCGGCGCCCCTGCAGCAGGCGGCCGAGCAGGGCCTCATCGGGCTGGCCCTGCTGGTGGCGGCGTTCGGCTGGATGATGTACGCGCTCTGGCGCGGCCCGCGCCCGACCCCGGTGGCGCTGACCGCGGGCGCGGCCCTGACGGCGCTCGCCGCCATCGCCGCGATCGGCAACGCGCTGAGCTTCACGGCGGTGTCGGTGGGGGCCGGCCTGCTGGCCGGCCTGGCCACGGCCCGCCCGCTCGCCGACGAAGGACCGGGCCGCTCCGCGGACGCGCAGACGCGGGACACCGGCCGCGCTCCCGCGTGGTGACGCTGGATACGTCTAGTGGGCGGGGGCCCCGGGCTTCCCGGGCCGCAGCCGCGCCTTGATCACCTGTACGGCCGCCTCCGCGTCGTCCACGGTGATCGTGAAGGTATGTCCGTCCCACAGGTCCAGCACGACGCCCTCCCCCCGTCGCACCACCACCGCGGTGCCCTTCTCGGGCCGCCACCGGTAGCCCCAGCCACCCCAGTGGCGGGGCGTGACGTGGGAGGTGTAGCTGGCGCCCGCCACTTGGGAGAGGGGGATACGGCGGCGGGGCACGCCGATGTGGCCGCAGCGCACCTCCAGGTGGTCCTCGTCGACCCGCAGGGCGACGTGGACGAAGGCGAGGGTCCCGAAGAGGACCAGCAGCCCGGCTGCGATGCAGCCGACGACGGCCATGACGAGCGGGGCCGCGCCGGAGGTCCACGCCGAGTCGACGGCCAGTTCGATGCCGAGCGCCATGCAGGCGGCGCCCACGAGCGCCAGCAGCCACTGGACCCGGTTGGTGGCCCGGCCGGTCCAGACCTCGGGAGGCACGTGGGGGGCGTTCTCGCCGTGGCGGTGGTCCCTCATGCCTTTGAGGGTACTCAGCTTTCGCTCCGCCGGTACCTCGTGGCGGAGCGTGACTGGGCCGGGTGGGCGGACCGCCCATCCGGCCAGGCGGTGTGGGCGGACCGCCTCTGCGGCCGGGCGATGTGGGCGGATCGCCGGTCCAGCAGGGCGGCGCCGCGCGCCGGGCCGCGACCGGCGACGTGCGTGTCGTGCGGTGTGCGTCTCGTGCCGTGTGCGACGGGCGGCGTGCGACGGGCGGTGTGCGTCAGCCCGCCGGGGTGACCGCCTGCAGCAGCCGCCCCTCCTCATAGGCCAGGGCAGGCGCGGGCAGCGCGCCCTCGCGTCCGCTGAGCAGCACGGTCAGCGTGCCGTGGGACGTCGCCCCCGGCGCGGGCCGCGCGCCGAGCCGGCGCAGGGCCTGGGCGGCCACGGCACCCGCGGAGCCGTGCAGCACGAGCGGCGGGCGGCCGGGGCGCTGCACGGCGGTCCGGATGCGCTCGGCGACCAGTTCGTAGTGGGTGCAGCCGAGGACGACGGTGGTCACGTCCTCGGGCGTCAGCCCGGCCGCCGCGGCCACGGCGGCGTCGATCGCCGCCTCGTCGGCGTGCTCCACGGCCTCGGCCAGCCCCCAGCAGGGCACTTCGGTGACGGGCACGCCACCGGCGAAGTCGCGGATCAGGGTCCGCTGGTACGGGCTGCCGGTGGTGGCGGGGGTGGCCCAGATGGCGAGGTGGCCGCCGCCGGCCGCGGCGGGCTTGATCGCCGGGACGGTGCCGATGACCGGGAGACCCGGTTCGAGGCGGGCGCGCAGGGCGGTGAGGGCGTGCACGGTCGCGGTGTTGCAGCCGACGATCAGGGCGTCGGGGCGGCGCACGGCGGCCGCCTCGGCGACGGCGAGGGCGCGCTCGGTCAGGTCCTGCGGGGTGCGCGGGCCCCACGGCATGCCGTCGGGGTCCAGGGAGAGCACGAGATCGGCGTCGGGGCGCAGCCGCCGAACCGCGGCGGTGGCCGCCAGCAGACCGATACCGGAGTCCATGAGCGCGATCTTCACCCGATCACGATAGACGATGAGCGGTCCCCGGCCGCTCCCGTGGGGCAGACTGCGCGCGTGAGCGCCCTTGTATGGACTGCCGCTGTGTCGCTTCTCGCCTGGCTGTGGCTGCTGCTCTGCCAGGGCTTGTTCTGGCGCACGGATGTGCGGCTGCCGCCGCGCCGGGAGCCGGACGCCTGGCCGTCGGTGTGCGTCGTGGTCCCGGCCCGCGACGAGGCGGCGGTGCTGCCCGCCGCGCTGCCGTCGCTGCTGCTGCAGGACTATCCCGGTCGCGCGGAGGTCTTCCTCGTCGACGACGGCAGCAGGGACGGCACCGGCGATCTCGCGCGCAACCTGGCGGAGCGGCACGGGGGGCTGCCGCTGACCGTGTCCTCGCCGGGCGAACCGCCGGCGGGCTGGACCGGCAAGCTGTGGGCGGCACGTCACGGCATCGGCCTGGCACGCGCGCGTGACCCGGAGTACCTGCTGCTGACGGACGCCGACATCGCGCACGCCCCGGACAGTCTGCGGGAGCTGGTGGCGGCGGCCCGCGCGGGAGGTTTCGACGTCGTCTCGCAGATGGCGCGGCTGCGGGTGGAGAGCGTGTGGGAGCGGTTCGTGGTGCCCGCCTTCGTCTACTTCTTCGCGCAGCTGTATCCGTTCCGCCGGATCGCCGCAGCCGGGACCCGGACGGCGGCCGCGGCCGGGGGCTGTGTGCTGCTGCGGGCCGGGACCGCCGAGCGGGCACGGATCCCGGACGCCATCCGGCACGCCGTGATCGACGACGTGGCCCTCGCGCGGGCCGTCAAGCGCGCCGGCGGTCGCGTCTGGCTGGGGCTCGCCGACCGGGTCGACAGCGTGCGGCCGTATCCGCGGCTGGGTGACCTGTGGCGGATGGTCTCGCGCAGCGCCTACGCCCAGCTGCGCCACCACCCGCTGCTGCTGGCCGGGACGGTGGCCGGTCTTGTCCTCGTGTATCTGGTGCCGCCCGCGGCCGTGCTCGCCGGCCTGGCCGCGGGCGATGCGGCCGCAGCGGTCGTCGGCGGGCTGGCGTGGCTCGTCATGGCGGGGACGTACCTGCCGATGCTCCGCTACTACCGCCAGCCGCCGTGGCTCGCCCCCCTGCTGCCGTTCACCGCGTTCCTCTACCTGCTGATGACCGTCGATTCGGCCGTGCAGCACTACCGGGGACGCGGTGCGGCCTGGAAGGGCCGCACCTACGCCCGCCCGGACGCCGTGCCCGACGAGGGCTGACGGCCATCGCGGGGTCACTTCCTGCCAGGGGTCCAGTTCATGCCCCACCCGTAGGCGTAATCGACGGTGCGCTGGGGGCTCACGCCGCGCTCGGGCACCAGGTACCGCGCCTCGCGCTGGACGACCAGGTCGTCGCCCGTGTTGGTGATCAGCGCCAGGGCGCACACGAGGGAGGGGACCGTGCACTCGTCGAGGGAGAACTCGATCGGTGCCCCGTGCTGCGGCCGGAGGGTGACCGTCGCGTTGAGCTCGGCGAACGAGCGGGCGCCCTCGTAGATGGTGACGAAGACGAGGATGCGCCGGAAGACGTGCTTGTGGTCGAGGTTGACGGTGAGGTTCTCACCGGACGCCACGGCACCGGTGCGGTCGTCGCCGTCGAGGTGGATGTACGGGGGCTGGTGCAGCGCCCCGAAGGCGTTGCCGAGGGCCTGTACGACGCCCTTGCTCCCGTCGGTGAGTTCGTACAGCGCGCACAGGTCGAGGTCGAGGTCGGAGTGCAGCGCGGTGGGGCGCCCGAACTTGCTGCTCCACCCCGAGAACTGCTTGCGGACCTCCCAGTTGAGGTTCACGTGCAGCGCGCCGGAGGTGCCGCCCTGCTTGGTCAGCGAGACGGAGGGGGCCGCCTTGGTGAGCGTCACCTTGGTGAGGCGGACGGGCGTCGCAGGGGGCGCGGCGGGCGCGGGCGGAGCCACCGGGGGCGTCGCCGGCGGGCGGGTGTACGCCGCAGCGGCGGGAGGCGCCGGGGCCGCGGCGGGTGCCGGGGCCGCCTGCTGCGGTTCGTCGACCGTGATGCCGTAGTCCGTGGCCAGCCCTTCGAGGCCGCTGCTGTAGCCCTGCCCGACGGCACGGAACTTCCAGGCGCCCTGGCGACGGTAGAACTCGCCGAGCACGAAGGCGGTTTCGGTGGTGGCGCCGGGGTTCTCGAAGCGCGCGACCGGTGTGCCCCGGTCGTCCCGGACCTCGATGTACAGGTCCGGGACCTGCCCGAACGTGCCTCCGTCGGCGGAGGCGGCGAGGACGACCGTGTCGACGGCGGGCTCCACGCGCGCGAGATCGACCAGGAGCGTGTCGGTGATGCGGCCGCCGGCGTCGCGCTTGCCCTCGTGCCGGATCGCGCCGGAGGAGTGGGCGGGCTGGTTGTAGAAGACGAAGTCCGCGTCGGAGCGGACCTTTCCCGCGACGAGCAGCAAAGCGGAGGCGTCGGCATCCGGCACGCCCGGTCCGCCGCGCCAGCCCACTTCCACGCGCAGTGCCGCCGCGGGCACCGGAGTGTTCGACCCTTTCAGCATGTGCATGTCCGCCCCCATCGCCTGGCACCGGGCCGGGACCGCCCCGGCCGTCCGTCCGGATCCGTCGCGTTACGTCGAGTCCGTCGGCACAACCTATTCCTCCCGGCCGCGAACGCCCATGCACCGGTCGCCGGAAGATCGATGGCCAACCGCCGGTAACCCGCCCGGAACTCGGCCTTTACATGACCAGGAACGGGTCCGGCGCCCCTTTTTGCCGAATTCGCTCGTATTGGGGATCCCAGGTCACTGCGGGAACGGAAAACAACCCTCTTATCGGTCTCCCCAACCAGCACATCGTGGGCTTAACTTATGTGCCATGACCTCCCCCCGCTCCACCTATGGCGGCGGCTACTACTCCGCCTCCTTCCCGGACACCCCGATCTACGACAAGCTCGTCGCCGAGCGGGGCACCCCGCAGATCGCCCCGATCCGGGTCCCCGCGCAGTACGACATGCCGGGCAGCCACCTGCCCGCCCTCCCGTCGGCGCTTCCCGCGCTGCCGGCGGCGCCTTCCCAGTCCGCCTACGGCTATCCGCAGGCCCAGCAGCCGGCCCCGCTCCAGCAGGCGCCCGCGGCGTACATCCCGCAGCAGGCCACCGCTCCGCGCGGCTACCCCGGCCCCCAGCCGCAGCAGCCCCGCCCGGCGGTACCCGCGGGTTACGAGGCGATGCGCCCGGCGGCTCCCCGGCCGGCCCCGGCTCCCTACCAGGACCCGTACAACAACCAGCAGTACCGCGGGTACTGAGCCGCACCCGGGGGCCGTCCGCGCCGGCTGGCACGATGGCCCCATGGGGAACGCACACCTGCACGCGATTCACGTCCATCCGGTCAAGGCGGTCCGGGGCCTCGCGCCCCGGGAGGCCGCCGTGGAGCCCTGGGGGCTGGCCGGAGACCGGCGCTGGCTGCTGGTCGACGACGTGGGAAAGGCCGTCACACAGCGCCAGCAGCCGCGCCTCGCGCTGGCCGCCGCCGAGCTCCTGCCGGACGGCGGCGTCCGGGTGTCCGCGCCCGGCAGGGAACCGCTGACGGTGCCCGTGCCCCGGCCGATCGGCACGGTGCCGGTGCAGATCTTCCGCGACAAGGTCGACGCGGTCCCGGCCGGGGACGAGGCGGCGCACGCCTGGTGGAGCGGCTACCTGGGCATCGGCGTGCGCCTGGCGTACCTGGACGACCCGGCCACGCGCCGGCCGGTCGACCCGCGGTACGCCCGGCCCGGCGAGACGGTCTCCTTCGCCGACGGTTTCCCGCTGCTGCTCACCACGACGGCCTCGCTCGACGCCCTCAACACCCTGATCGCGCAAGGGGACCACGCGGACGAGGGCCCGCTGCCCATGGACCGCTTCCGGCCCAACGTGGTCGTGGCGGGCACCGACGCCTGGGCCGAGGACCACTGGTCGCGCCTCGCCGTCGGGGAGGTGACCTTCCGCGTCGCCAAGCCGTGCGGCCGGTGCGTGGTGACCACCACCGACCAGGGCACGAGCCAGCGCGGCCGTGAGCCCCTGCACAGCCTGGGGCGGCACCGGCGACTGGAGGGGAAGCTGGTCTTCGGGCAGAACCTGGTGCCGCTGTCCCGGGGCACGATCCGGGTCGGGGACCCGGTCACGATCCTCGAATGACGCGGGCGCCACCGTCGCGGGCCGGGTGGGAACCGGTCCGCCGGACCGGGCGTTTGCGTGAGGGGGGACGTTCGTGCGAGGCCCCGGCGAGAGGTGATTTCGCTCTCTCTCCACAGGTATCGCGCGTGGACGGCTCCGCCGGGGGGCTATCACAGAGCGGGAAGGGGGTGCGGGCGGTGCGAGCGATCAGCGGACTCTGGCGCTGGCGGCGCAACCCGCTGTGCCGCGCGACCGATCTGGCCGAGGCCTGGCTGGCGCTGGCCGCCCTGCTGCTCGTCCTGCTGGCCGCCCCGCTGGCCGGCGCCCTCGTCGGCGGCGCGGCGCAGGACGCCCTGCAGCGCTCCGTCCGCGAGCAGCACCAGGCGCGCCACCTGGTGACGGCCACCGTGGTCCGCACGCTGGACCGCTCCCCGCTGGACGCCGACCCCGAGACGTCGACCGGCCGGGACCTGCGCACACGGGTCCTCGCCGACTGGGCCGCCCCGGACGGCACCGCCCGCCAGGGCCCGGTGCTGGCGGGCCTGAAGGACCCGCGGCAGGGCGACGAGTTCCGCATATGGACCGACCGGCACGGCCGGCTGGTGGCCCGCCCGCTGGACTCCGCCACGGCGTCGACGCACGCGGTCCTCGCCGGGTTCGGTGCGGCCCTGGTGACCGGCGGCCTCGTCGAGGGCGGCAGACGGCTGATCGTCTGGCGCATGGTCCGCCGCCGGTACGCCCGTTGGGACCAGGCATGGGACAAGGCGGGCCCGGACTGGGGCAGGACGGGCACCGGCAGCTGACGGCCTTCCGCCTCTGGTCAACCCACCACCCGCGCGCACGCTACGGTGGTCCGGCCGAACCGTTCGGCACAACCCGCGTGCGAGCGAGCAGGAGGGGCGCGCCGGGTGTCGACGCCGCGCGCGACCGGCCCGCCGGGCCGGGCACCGCCGCGGTCCCGGCACCGCCCGGCCCGCCCCGAGGGCGAACGAGCCATCAGTACGACCGAGGTGGGGGCACAGCTACACCATGGCACAGGGCACGGTCCAGGTGACGCACACCGGCACGTCGCGGTGGCGGCGCCGCACGGGTGAGTACGCATCGCTCGCCGCCGCCCTGGAGGCCGCGGCCGACGGCGACGTCCTCACCGTCGCCCCCGGCACCTACCGGGAGAACCTCGTCGTCCAGCGGGCGGTGACCCTGCGCGGCCCGGAGAACGCTCCCGGCTCGGTGCGGATCGCGCCCGTGGACGGGGTGCCGCTGACCGTGCGCGCCTCGGCGGTGGTCCACGACCTGCACGTGGAGGGCCAGGACGCGGCCTCCCCGGCCGTGCTGGTGGAGGAGGGCACCCCGGAGCTGCGGGACGTGCGGGTGGTGACGCGGTCGGCGGCCGGGATCGAGGTGCGCGGCAGTGCCCGGCCCACGGTCCGGCGGTGCGCGGTCGACAATCCGGCGGGCGTCGGCATCGCCGTACTGGACGGCGCGGGCGGGGTGTTCGAGGAGTGCGAGGTCGTCGCGGCCGGCCAGGCGGGCGTGGCGGTCCGCGGCGGCGCCCACCCCCGTTTCGAGCGCTGCAAGGTGCACCACGCCTCGGGCTCGGGCCTGTCGGCGACCGGGGAGAACTCGGCCCTGGAGGCGGTGGGCTGCGAGATCTACGAGGTGCGGGGCAGCGGCGTGCACATCACCGGCCGCGCCACCGCGCACCTCACCGACTGCGATGTGCACCGCACGACGGCCGACGGGGTCACGCTCGACACGGACGCGGTGCTCACGCTCGCCGACTGCCGTATCCACGACATCCCGGAGAACGCGATCGACCTGCGTTCCCGCTCGGTCCTCACGCTGACGCGCACGACGGTGCGGCAGTTCGGGCGCAACGGCCTGTCGGTGTGGGACCCGGGCACGCGCGTGGACGCCAACCAGTGCGAGATCTTCGACAGCACCGGCGACTACCCGGCGGTGTGGGTCAGCGACGGCGCCACCGCCGTCCTGGACTCCTGCCGGGTGCACGACGTGCCCGACGCCCTGTTCGTGCTCGACCGGGGCTCGCGGGCGGACGTCGTGGACAGCGATCTGTCGCAGGTGCGCAACACGGCCGTGTCGGTGAGCGACGGCGCCACCGCACAGCTCGACGACTGCCGGATCCGCGACGCGGCCACGGGCGCCTGGTTCCGCGACCACGGCAGCGGCGGCACGCTCAGCAACTGCACGCTGGACGGCACCCAGACGGGCGTGATCGTCACCAAGGGCGCCGACCCGACGGTGGAGCGCTGCACGGTCGACTCCCCGGCGGAGGCGGGTGTCTACGTCTCGGCCGGGGGCCGCGGCAGCTTCCTGAACTGCCGTGTGACGGGCAGCGGCGGCTACGGCTTCCACGTGATCGACGGCAGCCGCACGACGCTGCGCAAGTGCCGGACGGAGCGGTGCGCGCGCGGGGGCTACGAGTTCGCGGACGGCGGGGCGGACGCGGCGTCCGGGACGGGCCCCGTCGTCGAGGAGTGCACCAGCGACGAGAGCGTGGGGCTGCGGGCGCCCGCGGCGGCGCCGGAGGCGGCCGTGCAGACGGTGAGCCACTCCGCCGGGCTGCTGGGCGCGGTCCCGGGGCAGCGCACCGAGGCGGAGCCCTCCCCACCGGTCGCGGAGCCCGCGCCGCCGGCCCGAAGCTCCAAGGACGTCCTCGGGGAACTGGACGCGCTGGTGGGCCTGGAGAGCGTCAAGCGGGAGGTGCGCGCCCTCACCGACATGATCGAGGTGGGCCGGCGGCGGCAGCAGGCGGGCCTGAAGGCGGCGTCGGTCAAGCGGCACCTGGTCTTCACGGGCTCCCCCGGCACCGGCAAGACGACGGTCGCGCGGCTGTACGGCGAGATCCTCGCCTCCCTCGGGGTGCTGGAGAAGGGCCACCTGGTGGAGGTGTCCCGGGTCGACCTGGTCGGCGAGCACATCGGCTCGACCGCGATCCGCACGCAGGAGGCGTTCGAGAAGGCGCGCGGCGGCGTGCTGTTCATCGACGAGGCGTACGCGCTGTCCCCGGAGGACGCGGGCCGCGACTTCGGCAAGGAGGCCATCGACACGCTGGTGAAGCTGATGGAGGACCACCGGGACGCCGTCGTGGTGATCGTCGCCGGTTACACGGCGGAGATGGAGCGCTTCCTGTCGGTCAACCCCGGTGTGGCCTCCCGCTTCTCACGGACCATCACCTTCAGCGACTACGGCCCCGAGGACCTGCTGCGGATCGTGGAGCAGCAGGCCGAGGAGCACGAGTACCGGCTGGCGCCGGGCGCGGCGGAGGCGTTGCGGACGTACTTCACGCAGCTCCCGAAGGGCCCGGCGTTCGGCAATGGCCGCACCGCGCGGCAGACGTTCGAGGCGATGGTGGAGCGGCACGCGAGCCGGGTCGCCCAGCTCGCCGAGCCGAGCACGGACGACCTGACGCTGCTCTACGCCGAGGACCTCCCCGAGCTGCTCTGAGACCGGCTACGCGGCGGGCGGCTCGGGTGTGTCGCGGGGCGCGGGCACCCCGGGCCGCAGCCGGGCCAGCAGCGTGCGCCGTTCCTCGGCGAACACCGGGTCCGCCTGGTAGTCGGAGTGGCCGAGGATCGGCGCGGGCAGGGGCAGCAGGTCGGTGCGGCCGTAGGCGAGGGGGTCCCGCAGGGGCGGGTGGTCGACCTGGGGGCCGCGGTCGCCGGGCAGGCGCATCGGGCCGCCGATGGGGTCGGTGAGCCGGTACAGGTTGCGCCAGCAGTCGACCTCGCGGTGCAGGGCGCCGAGCGCGGCGGGCCCGAAGTGCGCCGGGAACCAGCGGCCGTAGAGGCGCTCCAGCGGGGAGCCGTAGGTGAGCAGGGCGACGCGCCTGCGGGCGGACGGGGCGAGCTGCCAGGCGGCTGCGGCGGCGAGGACGCTGCCCTGGGAGTGCCCGGAGATGACCAGCCGTCCGCCGGTGGCGCGGGTCCAGGTCGCCATCCGCCAGGTCAGGTCGGGCACGGCGCGCTCGGCGTAGCAGGGCGGGGCGAACGGGTGGGCGGCACGGGGCCAGAAGGTGCCGACGTCCCACAGGATGCCGATGGTGCGGCGGGCTGCGGCGTCCTTGTAGGCGCGGCGGCCCCAGGTGACGAAGAGTATGAAGCCGAGGCCGATCAGCCAGGAGCCGAGGGCCTGGGCGGTCTCGGCGGCGCCGTGGAGAAGGGGGGTGGTGCCCCGGGCGGCCTCCCCCGGTGTCTCGTCGGTGGCGAGGGCGCCCACGAGGGCACCGGCGCCGAGCAGCAGGGTGACGCCGGAGGTGACGGCGACGATCCGGGGTCCCCGGTCGGTGAGGGAGGCCATGGCGCGGGTGGAGGCGATGCGGCGGGTGCGGGCCCGGTCCAGCGTCTCCTCCGGGTAGTCGCGGGCCACCGCGTCGCGCTCGGCGCGGGCGAGGGTCCACGCCCGGTGGGCCAGCCAGCCGAAGAGCCCCAGCACCACCACCAGCAGGGGCGGGATCACGGACGCCTGCCAGGTCAGCAGGACCGGAGGCCCGTCGAGCGACGCCCCGGTGCCGTCCAGCCAGTCGGAGACGCGCTGCGCGACGCCTCCGGACATCACCCCGCCGAGGGCGCAGGCCAGCATGGCGACGGCCGGGCCGCCCAGGCCCCGCAGCACCGCCCGCCGGTCGGGGTCGGTGCGGTGCAGGGTGTGGGCGACGACCGCGAGGACCACCACGAGCAGGCCCTGCACCAGGGTGATCCCCCCGAAGGCCGTGTCGCCCGGCAGCCGTCCGTCCGACTCCCAGCCGGGACGGTCCCACCCCGCGTACAGCAGGGTGAGGGCGAGCAGGACGAGCGCGACCGCCGGCAGGCGCCGTACGTACCGCTCGTCGAGTTCCCGGTCGACGCGCTTCTCGCTGCGGCCCCTGCGGCACACCACCCAGACGACGGCGACCGCGCAGGCCGCGAGGGCCGCCTCCAGGAGCAGACCGAGGGTGTCCAGGACGGCCGGTCCGCCGGGCGCGCGGTCCTGGCGGGCGGCGGCGCTGCCGACCGCCGCGGCGACGGTCAGCAGCCCGGCGGCGGTGTGCGCGGCGCGCAGCCGGGCCACCAGCCGGCGTCCGTACCAGAACCCGGGGCGGCCGAGCGCGGTCGCCCCGGGGTCCTCGTCGGGTTCGGGGTCGCGGGCGATCGGCTGCTGTGACTCGTAGTCGCTCCAGGTGCGTCGGGAGAGGTACCACAGGAGGCCGGTCAGGGCGGTGGGGACGAGGGCGGCGAGGGCGAGCCTGCGGCCCGGGGCGCTCCACCAGCCGCCGTCCGAGACGGTGGGTGAGAGGAAGCCGAGCCAGGAGTGGCGGTCGGCGCACGCGGGCGTGCCCGCGCACTGCCAGGCGGTCAGGTCGAGGGCGACCTCGCACGCCGCGGCGACGAGCAGCACGGTCAGGGTGAGTCCGGTGAGCCGTACCAGCAGGCCGTACAGACGCACGGTGCGGCGGCGGCCGCGGGCGCTGGGGCGCATCCAGTGGGCGAGGTTGACGACCATGAAGGGCAGCAGCAACAGCCACAGGGCCCGGGTGCCGTTGCCGGAGGTGAGGTTGCACCAGACGTAGGCCTCGGGCACCGGCCCGTCGCGGCGCGCGGCGCCCGGGCTGTGCTCCGCGTCGACGTCGTCGGCGCGCCGGAAGACGGCCGCGGTGTCGTCGCCGGTGATCCGTACCGTCCGCGGATCGCCCAGCATGTCCTGGGGCGTGGTGCCGCCCACGCCGTGGACCAGGAGTTCCAGGGCGGTCCCGGTCTCGCCCGCCCGTGCGGCCGGACCGTCGGGTCCGCCGGTCGACGCATGTTCCTGCGCACGTTCCACTGATTCGCACTTCCCCCGTGACACGCCGTCGGCTCTGCCCGTGCGGGCACAAGGATCTCCACTTCGGGGGCGCCCCACACCTGCTGTCACGGAATCTCCCCGATCCGTGACGAAGCCGCGCCCGGGAGGAGCCATCGGTGGCATGCGCGCGACGAGCGGGCGGGTGGCGCCCTCCGTGACACGACATGCGAGGATGGGACGTCCGCGCACCGGTGCCCGGGGGAAATGTCCCGGTCGGGGAGGGTGCGCCGGGCGTGTCGGACGGCATTGAGGCGAAAGGACCGGAGCGTACGTGAGCGAGAATCAGAACCTCCTCGCGGAGCAGCGGCGATCCCTGATCCTCGACGAGGTCCGCCGCCGGGGCGGGGTCCGGGTCAACGAGCTGACGCGCAAGCTCGGCGTGTCGGACATGACGGTCCGCCGCGACCTCGACGCGCTCGCCCGCCAGGGCGTTCTGGAGAAGGTGCACGGCGGCGCGGTCCCGGTGGTCGAGGCGAGTACGCACGAGCCCGGCTTCGAAGCCAAGTCGGGGCTGGAGCTGACCGCCAAGGAGGACATCGCCCGGGCCGCGGCCAAACTGGTCGCACCGGGCGCGGCGATCGCCCTGTCCGGCGGCACGACGACCTACGCGCTGGCGCACCAGCTGCTGGACGTGCCCGACCTCACGGTGGTCACCAACTCGGTGCGGGTCGCCGACGTCTTCCACGCCGCCCAGCGCACCTCGGGCCCCCGGCAGGGCGCGGCCACGGTCGTGCTGACCGGGGGCGTGCGCACGCCGTCCGACTCGCTGGTGGGGCCGGTGGCCGACCAGGCGATCGCGGCACTCCACTTCGATCTGCTGTTCCTCGGGGTGCACGGCATATCGGTGGAGGCCGGGCTGTCGACGCCGAACCTCGCGGAGGCCGAGACCAACCGGCGGCTGGTGCAGTCGGCGCGGCGGGTCGTGGTCGTCGCCGACCACACCAAGTGGGGCAAGGTGGGGCTGAGTTCGTTCGCCGCGCTGGAGCGGATCGACACGCTCGTGACCGATGCCGGTCTGCCGGACGAGGCGCGCGGGGTGGTCGCGGAGCATCTGCGGCGGCTGGTGGTGGCCGGGGAGCCGGAGCCCGACGAGGCCGCGGACATCTGACGGGGCGCCAGCCGGGGTGACGCCCTCGGTCGCTCACCGTCCGGCTGTGCGAGGAGGGCTCCGTCCGTGGCTCACCGTCTGCGCCCGGTCGGTCTCGACCTCGTCGGGATGGCACCCGTACGGCACGTCTTCACCCGGCGGATCCCGGTTCGGCCGGCGGCGGTCCACGGCGCGCCGGTGGACGTCCCCGGCTGGGCCGACTGGTTCCCCCGGGTGAAGGCCGCCCGGGCCCTCGACGGTGGCGCGGGGCGTTCCGGGACGCCGTGACGGCTTCGGAGCGGTGGCTCACGGCCTGACACCGGTGCCGCGGGAGCCGCCCCCGCGTGAATTGCGGTCCCGCGGCGGCCGAAGGCCCGCGGGCCTCAGCAGGGCCAGGTGCCCGTCCGCAGGAACGTGTCGATGGCGGCCGTGTAGGGCGCGATGTCCAGGCCCTGCCCGGCCAGCCAGGTGTCCGAGTAGTACTTGTCGAGATACCGGTCC
Source organism: Streptomyces sp. NPDC094143 (assembly GCF_040303825.1). Classification (NCBI taxonomy): domain Bacteria; kingdom Bacillati; phylum Actinomycetota; class Actinomycetes; order Kitasatosporales; family Streptomycetaceae; genus Streptomyces; species Streptomyces sp. NPDC094143. Next base: position 22,447 of record NZ_JBEOTZ010000021.1, on the reverse strand, counting down.
CCGGGGTCGCACAGCAGGGTCACGACACTGCCCTGCCGCCCCTCGGACACCATCTCCGCGACGATCTTCAGCGCGCTCCACAGGCCCGTGCCCGTCGAACCGCCCGCCTTGCGGCCGATGGCACGTTCCAGGGCCCGGACCGCGGCGACGCTGGCCGCGTCGGGCACCTTCATCATGCGGTCGATCGCGCCGGGCACGAAGCTCGGTTCCATGCGGGGCCGCCCGATGCCCTCGATCCGGGAGCCGCAGTCACACGTGACGTCCGGATCGCCGGTGGTCCAGCCGTCGAAGAAGCAGGAGTTCTCGGGGTCGGCCACGCAGACGCGGGTGTCGTACTGCATGTAGTGCACGTAGCGCGCGAGGGTCGCTGAGGTGCCGCCGGTGCCCGCCGTGGCGACGATCCACGCCGGCTCGGGGAACCGCTCCATGCGCAGCTGGCGGAAGATGGATTCGGCGATGTTGTTGTTCCCGCGCCAGTCCGTGGCGCGTTCGGCGTAGGTGAACTGGTCCATGTAGTGGCCGCCGGTCTCGGCCGCGAGGCGGGCGGACTCCTCGTACATGGTCCGGGGGTCGTCCACGAAGTGACAGCGGCCGGAGTGGAACTCGATGAGGCGGATCTTCTCGGCGCTCGTCGTGCGCGGCATGACGGCGATGAAGGGCACGCCGATCAGTTTCGCGAAGTACGCCTCGGAGACGGCCGTCGAGCCGCTGGAGGCCTCGATCACCGGTCTGTCCGGCCGGATCCAGCCATTGCACAGGCCGTACAGGAACAGGGAGCGGGCGAGCCGGTGCTTGAGGCTGCCGGTGGGGTGGGTCGACTCGTCCTTCAGATACAGGTCGATGCCCCAGCGCTCCGGCAGCGGGAACCGCAGCAGGTGCGTGTCGGCCGAGCGGTTGTGGTCGGCCTGGACCCTGCGGACGGCCTCTTTCAGCCACGCGCGGTAGCCGGTGTCACTGTGGTCGACGTCGAGGGTCACGCCGGTCCGGGTCTGCTGGGGAGTACTCACGAGGGGGCTCCTAACGCTGCGCGCCGACGACGGATCGCGCGGCCGACACCCCGATCATAAGCACCCGGCGCACGCTTCTCACCTGCATAAACGCACCTTTGAGCCCCCCAAAGCGCCCCCTGGGGCAGAGCCGGTGCAAGGGGGCGCGCGCTGCCGGGGGCGCATCCGCGAGCGTGCTGCGGGCGCCCCCGGCCGAGGGGTCCGCATCCACTGGTGCTCGACGCCGGGTGGGGGCAGACTGCACCGCGGGACCGAGGCCCGGTACGTGCCGGGCCGAGGCTCCCGGCAGGCCACGACGCAGCCCGTGAGCAGTTCCCGGGCGGGGCACACTGGGTCAGGACACGAGCCCGTACCGGGCGCCGCGGGGAGCGGGCCGGTACACCGACACGCACAAGGGGGCGGGTGACATGGCGGAGCCGGAGTTCAGGGCCACGGGTGTGCGGATCGGGAAGCGGCTGCGTTCGCTCACCCGGGCCGGACAGGTCCGGATCAGCGGCGGCCGGCTCGAACTGCTGACCAGCTACGGCAGTGAGATCGACAGCGCCCCGGTGCAGGCCGTGCGGGCGTCCAGGCCCTGGTTCGGCCCCGAGGACCGGGCGACGGCCGACCTCAACGGCAAGCGGTACCTGCTCACCCTGGGCGAGCGCGATCCCGCCCCGGGCGAGCCGGGGCCGCCGGCCGCGCGGCGCTTCATCGAGGCCGTGCGCCGGGCGGCGGGGCGTGACGACTGAGATGTCCGCGAGTTGCGCTCCCCCACCCCCTGCGTCACTCTGGTCTCACGTCACTCTGGGTTTACCGGCGATAACGCTGCGAACCAGCCCGCCGGCCACGACAGCGGGCGGCAGCGTGACGAAGGCGCCCTGCTGGATCCGAACTCCGTGTTCTTCCGGACCTCACGTCGGGGAGTCGCAGCCGTGATCAGTTACCCAAGCAGGCACTGCACGGTGGAGCTCCAAGCCCTGCCGTCGCGGATCGGCCAGGTCCGCAGAATCGTATCTGCGCAATTGCGCTACTGGCACCTGGACGCCCTGATCGACCGGGCCTCGCTCGGCGTGACGGAGCTGTTGTCCAACGTCCACCGGCACGCCCAGCCCGACAAGACATGCACAGTGGAGATAGAGCTGCTGCTCGACCGGCTCACGGTCTCCGTGCGCGACGGCGATCCACGGATGCCCGTGGTCGACGACGCCGAGCCACTGGCGACCTGTGGTCGCGGGCTGGCGATGGTGGCCGCCATGAGCGAGAGCTGGGGCGTGCGGCCGGACGGCGAGTCGGGCAAGGTCGTGTGGTTCACCCTGCCGACGTCCGCTCCGGCGGTGGCGGCTGCGCCGACGCGCCGGCGGCGCGCGGCCCAGGAGAATCCCGCGCGCCGGTTCGCCGAGGTCGGGCACTCCGCCGAGGTACTCCTGCCCGAACATGCTCCCGCCCGGTCCGCCGTTGCCGGCTGACCGGGCGGTGACCACCGTCCTCGCGGGGTCGCGCTACGCGGACCTTCACCCACCCACGCGCCGCCTGTAACGGCCGGTTGCATCGTCGAGGTCGGCCGTGGGCGGTGATCTCCGTGGGCGGCTTGCGGGGCGCCGGGGGGGCCGGCCCACCCACCCGCTGCCCGTGACGGCCGGTGGTCGTCGCGGTCAGGGCTTGCCCTTCGCATGGCCGAACTCCTCGTTCAGGACGGACAGGCGGCGCCAGTACTCCTCCTCGTCGATCTCGCCGGAGGCGAAGCGGTGGCCGAGCACCGCGACGGGTGAGTGCTCGGCCACCCCGAACCGGCGGCCGCGGCCCACGGTGCGGCGCAGCAGTGTGATGCCGCCGCCGATGACCAGCGCCCAGATCACCGGGAAGAGCAGGATCGACGGGCCGGGCCCGCCGTCGCCGAAGTGCGCCAGGGTCTGCATGTCGTCGATCTCCTCGTTCCCGTGCCGGAATCCGTGTCGTCCCGAGCGTCGCCCCGCCAGGGGCCCTCGGTCGTCGTACGGTCAGCGGCACTGCGCGTACCTCGCCCGGAGTACGGACCCCGGAGTACGGACGGAGTTGTAACTACTGGTATGTACACTGAGGGCATGAGCACCTCGGAACGGCTGATCGAGTCGACCCGCGAACTGCTGTGGGAGCGCGGTTACGTGGGCACGAGCCCCAAGGCGATCCTGGAGCGGTCGGGCGCCGGGCAGGGCAGCATGTACCACCACTTCAAGGGCAAGCCCGACCTCGCGCTCGCCGCGATCCGGCGGACCGCCGAGCAGATGCGCGCCACCGCCGCGAGCGTGCTCGACGGGCCGGGGACACCGTACGAACGCATCGAGGCGTATCTGCGGCGCGAGCGGGACGTGCTGCGGGGCTGCCCGGTCGGCCGGCTGACCATGGACCCGGACGTGATCGCGAGCGCCGAGCTGCGCGCCCCGGTCGACGAGACGCTCGACTGGCTCCGCGGGCGGATCGCCGCACTCGTCGAAGAAGGCCGGGAGCAGGGGCAGTTCGACCCCGCCCTGGACGGCGGGGAGATCGCTGCCGCGATCGTCGCGACCGTCCAGGGCGGCTATGTGCTCGCCCGCGCCTCCGGCTCCCCCGCCGCGTTCGACGCGGGCGTGCGGGGGCTGCTCTCCCTGCTGGCACCCCGCACCCCCTGAGGAGGCCTCCGGTGCACGCCCTGCAGTACGAGATCACCCTGCCCGCCGACTACGACATGGGCGTCATCCGCGACCGGGTGGCCCGCCGGGGGCATCTGCTCGACGACTGGGACGGGCTCGGCCTCAAGGCCTATCTCGTGCGCGAGCGCGGCCTGCGCGGCTCGCCGGTCAACGCCTATGCGCCGTTCTACCTGTGGAACACCGTGGAGGGCATGAACGCCTTCCTCTGGGGCGGCGGCTTCCAGGGCATCGTCGACGACTTCGGGCGCCCGTCCGCACGGCAGTGGACGGGTCTGGCGTACGAGGAAGGAGCGGGCGGGCGGCCGAGGTTCGCAGTGAGGAGGAGGCAACAGCTCGCGGCCGAGAGGCCGTTGGCGGGGGTCGCGCAGGACGCGGCCGCCCGGGCGCGGCGGTTGGCGACGGAGGACGGCGCGCTGCTGGCCGCGACCGCCGTCGACACGAGCCGCTGGGAGCTGGTGACGTTCTCCCTCTGGGAACACGAGACGGCTGATGCCGAGGGGGACCTTTTCGAGGTGCTGCACCTGTCGGAACCGGGCCGGGACCGGATACGCCGGGGACGCCTGTGGTGAGCGCGGTCCGCACGGTGCTGGGGGACGTCCGCCCCGGGGAGCTGGGCGTGTGCGACGCCCACGACCACCTGTTCTTCGGCAGTCCCCGGCTGCCCGGTCAGGAGCTGAACAGCGTGGCGGCGGCCCGGGCGGAGCTGACCGCCTTCCGCGGGCAGGGCGGCGGGGCCGTGGTGCAGTGGACGCCGTACGGGCTCGGGCGGCGGGCCGCGGACCTGCCGGCGCTGTCCCGGGAGACCGGTGTGCACGTGGTGGCGGCGACCGGGCTGCACCAGGCCGCGCACTACGACGAGGACACCCTCGGCCGGCTGCGCGGCCGGCTCGCCGGCCTCTTCGTCTGCGAACTCACCGAGGGCATCGGCACGTCGGGGGTGCGGGCCGGGCTCGTGAAGGTCGCGGGCGGCTTCCACGCCCTGGACGCGCACGCCCGGTGGACGCTGGCGGCGGCCGCCGAGGCGCATCACGCCACGGGGGCGCCGATCGCCGTGCACCTGGAGCTGGGCACCGGCGCCCTCGACGTCCTGGACGTGCTGTGCGGGGAGTGGGGGGTGCCGCCGCACCGGGTGGTGCTCGGGCACCTGAACCGCTCCCCCGACCTCGTGACGCACCGGCAGGCCGCGGAGTCCGGCTGCCATCTCGCGTTCGACGGCCCGTCCCTCGCGCATCACACCACGGACTGGCGGATGCCGGACGCCGTACGGGCCCTGGCCGACGCCGGGTTCGGCGACCGGCTGCTGCTGGGCGCGGACACCACCACGGCCGCCGCCCGCTCGGTGAACGGCGGCCCCGGGATGCCCTACCTGCTGCGCCGGGTGCGGCCCCGCCTCGTCCGGGCCGTGGGCGAGGAACTGGTGCGGCGGATCCTCACGGAGAACCCCGGCCGGGCCTTCGGGGCCGAGTGGCGGTGCTGAGCGGCCTCAGCCGGAGGCCTGGTCGTTGTCCTTCATCGCGCCCCAGCCGTGCCAGCGGTCGACCTCCACCCAGGCGCTGACCCGGGGCCGGGCCCGCTCCGGGTAGGGCTTGCCCGTGTAGTGGCGGGAGAGCAGGTCGATGTCGGTCAGGCCCTCGTCGTCGTACATCTCGGTGACGCGGCCGATGAGGGTGACGTGGGTATACCAGTCGTCGCCGGCGAGGACGGTGAGGGTCACGCGCGGGTCGCGGCGCAGGTGCTTCAGGCGGACGCGGCCGGCGTCGAGGTTGATCAGCACCCGGCCGTCCTTCCACACGTACCAGGTGGCGGTCGAGACCGGGGCGCCGTCGGAGCGCAGGGTGGCCATGACGCACGGGTTGGGCCGGCTCAGCAGGGCCTCGGCCTCGGGCGGCAGCGGCGGCTTGGACATGGTGGAACCTCCTGGGTTCTCGAGGGGTGTTCAGGCGGACGGGCTGTCGTCGAAGCTGGCGAAGTAGGCGGCGGCCATGTCCTCGTCGCCGTGGCCCCGGGCGGCGGCGCGCTCCATGCGGGCGGCGGCGGCCTCGGCCACGTCCAGGCGGACGCCGTGCTCCGCGCCGGCCCGGACGATCAGGTGGGCGTCCTTGGCGGCGGTGCTCACCGCGAACTGGGGCGGGGTGAGCCTGCCGTCGAGGACCAGGTCGGACTTGGCGCGCAGATAGCCCATGTCGAGCGGGCCGCCCGAGACGAGGTCGAAGAAGTCGCGCGGATCCACGTCGAGGGCCTTCGCCAGGGCGAGGGTCTCCCCCGCGGCGGCCGTGACGGCGAGGACCCAGCTGTTGGCGACCAGCTTCAGCCGGGTGGCGGCGGCCGTGGCCCCGTCCTCGCCGGTCCACACGGTGCGCACGCCGACGGCGTCGAAGACCGGCGTCACCCGGTCCCGGCCCCCGGTCGGCCCGGCGGCGAGCACGGTCAGCTTCCCGGCCTCGGCGGGCTGCCGGGTGCCCAGGACGGGGGCGTCGTAGAAGACCAGGTCGTGCTCGCGGGCGAAGGCGGCCAGCGCGGCGACGTCCTCGATGCCGGCGGTGCTGGACTGCACCCACGGGGTGCCGGGGCGCAGGGCGGGGGCGGCCTCGCGCAGGGTGTCCAGGGCGGCGGGACCGTCGTGGAGCATGGTCAGGACGACGTCGGCGCCCCGGACCGCCTCGGCGGGCGTGCCGGCGATGTGGGCACCCTCGGTGGCCAGGGGTTCGGCCTTGGCGCGGGTGCGGTTCCAGGCGCGGACGGTGTGCCCGGCGCGGGCGAGGTTGCGGGCCATCGCGGCGCCCATGATGCCGGTACCCAGAACGCTCACGGTGAGCTGATCGGTCATTGCGTCGACTTCCTCGGTGGTGCGGGCCTGCTGTCTGCCCACCAGCCTGCCCGTTCGGCGGCTCGCCTTCCCGGAAGCGACGAGGTCAAGCGCGATACCAGTGGGGTCAGGTTCCGGTTCGGCCGTGAGTGCCCGGCGGACGGGTGACGCCGGGTCAGTGACGGTCCGTCAGGGCTGCCAGCGGATCGTCGAGGACCGGCTGCCAGGCCAGTTCGGCCGCGCCGACCAGGCTGTTGTGGTCGAGGGTGCACGCCAGGATGGGGACGCCGCCGCTCTGGCCCCACAGGCTGCGGTCGGCGACGACCGCGCGCAGGCGGCCCGGGTCCGCCTCCAGGAGCGTGCGGTGCAGGCCGCCGAGGATGATCCGGTCCGGGTTGAGGATGTTGACCAGGCCGGCCAGTCCGAGGCCGAGCCGGTCGATGAGGGCCTCGGCGGCGGTGCGCACGCCCGGGTCGTCGTAGTGATGGCGCACCAGGTCGATGGACTGCTGGAGCAGGGACACCTCGGGGCCCGGCTCGCGCCCGGCCTCCGTGAGGAAGGCCAGCGGGTCGGTCTCCACGTCGAGGCAGCCGCGGCTGCCGCAGTGGCAGGGGCGGCCCTCGGGGTGCACGGTCAGGTGGCCGACCTCCAGCGCGAGACCCGAACTGCCCCGGTGCAGGCGGCCGTCGAGGACGAGCGCGCCGCCGACGCCCCGGTGGCCGGTGGCCACGCACAGCAGGTCGCGGGAGCCTCGTCCGGCGCCGTGCCGGTGCTCGGCGAGCGCGGCGAGGTTGACGTCGTTGGCTGCGAAGGCGGGACCCTCGATGCCGGCCGCGCGCACCTGCTCGGCGAAGATGTCCCGCACGGGCGCGCCCGCGGGCCAGGCCAGGTGCAGGGGGTTGAGGGCCAGGCCCTCGGGTTCGGCGACGGCGGACGGTACGGCCAGGCCCGCGCCGACGCATCTGCGCCCGGTCTCGCGCAGCAGCTCGGCACCGGCAGTGACGACGGAGGCGAGGACCTTCGCCGGGTCGGCGTCGACCGTCTCGCACCCGGGCGCGGTGGCGACGATCCGGCCGCCCAGCCCGACCAGCGCCGCCCGGAACCCGTCGGTGTGGACCTGGGCGGCGAGGGCGACGGGCCCGTCCTCGGCGACGGCGAGCCGGTGCGAGGGCCGGCCCTGCGAGCCGGCCGCCGCGCCGGGCCGGGCGTCGACCCGGATCAGCCCGAGCGCCTCCAGCTCGGCGGCGACCGCGCCGGCCGTCGCCCGGGTCACACCCAGCTCGGCGGTGAGCACGGCCCTGGTCGGGGCGCGTCCGGTGTGCACGAGCTCCAGCGCGGGTCCGAGGGCCGTGCGCCCCCGGTCCAGCCGTGTCCTCGACGTGCTCCCGTCCCCCGGCCGGGGGTCCGCCTTCCCGCTCATGAGGGCGAGTCTGTCATGATCCGCCGGAGCGGCGGCCTACAGGCCGCTGACCCGGAGCGTGATGTTGAGCCGTCCGGTCAGGCCGAGCCCGGGCGGTGCCGTGCCCGCGTGCACCCGGGGCACCCCGTGGTGGGCGAGCCGGGAGGGGCCGCCGAAGACGAACAGGTCGCCGCTGCGCAGCTCGACGTCGGTCCAGGGCCGGGTGCGGGTCTCGGTGTTGCCGAAGCGGAAGACGCAGGTGTCGCCGAGGCTCAGTGACACCACCGGCGCGTCCGACTGCTCGTCGCTGTCGCGGTGCATGCCCATGCGGGCGTCGGCGCCGTAGAAGTTGATCAGCGCGATGTCGTAGGCGGGCGCCGGGCCCCCGAGGGTGTCGCGGACGGCCCGGCGGCCCAGGTCGCCCAGCCAGTGCGGGAAGGGCTTGACCGGGGCGCCGTCCCCGTCGGTGACCGTGCGGGCGTAGCCGTAGGGGTACCAGTGCCAGCCCAGGCACACCTGCCGGGCGGTCATGGTGCCGCCGCCGGGGGTGCGGACCGTGCGCAGTCCGGCCGGCGGCCGGGCCCAGTCGCGGCACGCGTCGAGCAGGGCCCGCTGCTCGTCGGCGCCCAGCCAGTCCGGCACGTGCACCGCGCCGGGCGCGACCTCGGCACGGGCCCTGGGGAACAGCTCGCCGTCCATGCCCTCCATCCTGCCCGACCGGGACTGAGCTGCGGCTCGGCTAGCCTGGACGCACGATGAACGACCGTATGACGACGCCGTGGGGCGCGCTCGCGCTGACCCGTTTCCCCGAGGACCCGCGCGAGACGCTGCGCGCCTGGGACGCCTCCGACGAGTACCTGCTGCGGCATCTGGCCGCGGAGGACGTCCCGCTGTCGGGCACGGTCGTGGTGGTCGGGGACCGCTGGGGCGCGCTGGTCACGGCGCTCGCGGAGCACCGGCCGGTGCAGATCACCGACTCGTACCTGACGCAGGAGGCGACGCGCGCGAACCTGGCGCGGGCCGGGGCCGAACCGGGCGGGGTACGGCTGCTCACCACCCAGGACCCGCCGCCGGAGCGCATCGACGTGCTGCTGGTGCGGGTCCCGAAGAGCCTGGCGCTGCTGGAGGACCTGTTGCTGCGGCTGGCGCCCGCGGTGCACGCCGGGACGGTGGTCGTGGGCACGGGGATGGTGAAGGAGATCCACACCTCGACGCTCCGGTTGTTCGAGCGGATCCTCGGCCCGACCCGCACCTCCCTGGCCGAGAAGAAGGCCCGCCTGATCCGCTGCACGCCGGATCCGGCACGGGAGCGGCCCGCCCGTCCGTGGCCGTACGTCTACACGCTGCCGGACGGGATCGGCACCGTCTCGGGGCGCACGGTGGTCAATCACGCGGGGGTCTTCTGCGCGGACCGGCTCGACATCGGCACCCGGTTCTTCCTGCGGCACCTGCCGGAGGGCCGGGGCGGCCGGGTGGTGGACCTCGGGTGCGGCAACGGGGTCGTGGGGACGGCGGTGGCGCTGGCCGACCCGGACGCCGACGTGCTGTTCGTCGACGAGTCGTTCCGGGCCGTGGCGTCGGCGGAGGCCACGTACCGGGCGAACGGCCTGTCCGGGCATGCCGAGTTCCGGGTGGGCGACGGGCTCGACGGGGTGCCGTCGGGCAGTGTCGACCTGGTCCTCAACAACCCGCCCTTCCACTCCCACCAGGCGACGACGGACGCCACGGCCTGGCGGATGTTCAGCGGGGCGCGGCGCGCGCTGCGGCCCGGCGGGGAGCTGTGGGTGATCGGCAACCGGCACCTGGGCTACCACGTCAAGCTGCGCAAGCTGTTCGGCAACAGCCGAGTCGTCGCGAGCGACCCGAAGTTCGTGGTGCTGAAGGCCGTCAAGCGGTAGGCGCGCCGAGTGTCCGGAGGGTCCGGGCCACGGCCCGGGTCATCGCCTCCCGGGCGGCCGTGAGGTAGCCGCGCGGGTCGACCGCTTCCGGGCGGTCGGTGAGGAACTCCCGGATGGCGCCGGTCAGCGCGATGTTCAGGGCCGTGCCGATGTTGACCTTGGTGATGCCGCCCGTGACCGCGGCGGTGAGTTCGCCGTCCGGGACGCCGGAGGAGCCGTGCAGGACCAGCGGTACGTCCAGGGCGGCCGACAGGCGCTTGAGGAGCGCGTGGTCGAGGGCCGCCGTGCGGGTGGTCATGGCGTGGGCGCTGCCGACGGCGACGGCCAGGGCGTCCACGCCCGAGTCGGCGACGAAGACGCGGGCCTCCTCGGGGTCGGTGCGGGCGCCCGGGGCGTGGGCGTCCAGCGGGGGTCTGCCGTTCTTGCCGCCGATCTGGCCCAACTCGGCCTCGATCCACAGGCCGTGGGCGTGGGCCCAGTCGACCGCCGCCCGGGTCGCGGCGAGGTTCTCCTCGTAGGGCAGCCGGGCCGCGTCATACATCACGGAGCTGAAGCCGGCGTCCACGGCCTGGTACAGCAGGGCGTCGCTCTGCACGTGGTCGAGGTGGAGGGCGACGGGTACGGCGGCCTGTTCGGCGGCCGCGGCGGCGGCGCGGGCGAGCGGCAGCAACTGTCCGCCGCGGAACCGGACCGCGTTCTCGCTGACCTGGAGGACGACGGGGGCCCGCGCGGACTCGGCGCCCGCGACGACGGCCTCGACGTGCTCCAGGGTGATGATGTTGAACGAGGCGACGGCGCAGCGGGCGGCGGCGGCGCGGCCGACGAGTTCGCCGGTGGTGGCAAGGGGCACGGGGTCTCCAGGGTCAGGGCGCGAGGATCACCGAGCGGGTGAGGTGGCGCGGGCGGTCGGGGTCCAGTCCGCGGGACGCGGCGACGGCGACCGCGAGGCGCTGGGCCCGGACCAGTTCGGCGAGCGGGTCCAGGTCGCCGGCGATCCACAACGCCCCGGTGGCGCGCACCTGTTCGGCGAGGCCGTCCGGCGCGTCGCCGAGCATCCAGGTGACCGTGCCGGTGGTGCTGACGCTGATCGGGCCGTGCCGGTACTCCATCGCCGGGTACGCCTCCGCCCAGGCCAGGGCGGCCTCGCGCATCTTCAGCGCGGCCTCGTTCGCCAGGCCGGCGGTCCAGCCGCGTCCGAGGAAGGTGAACTGCCCGCGGTCCACGAGCCCTTCGGGCAGGGGCTGGGCCAGGGCGGTCCGCGCGTCGGTGACCGCGGTGTGGGGGTGGAGGCCGAGGTGCGCGCGCAGCAGGGTGAGGGCGGTGGTGGCGAACCGGGTCTGGACGACGGACCGTTCGTCCGCGTAGGCGAGGACGGCGAGGTCGTCGGCGGCCGTCCGGACGGGGGTGTCCGGGTCGGCGGTGATCGCGGTCGTGCGGGTGCGGCCCTTCAGCCGGCCGAGCAGGTCGAGGACCTCGGTCGTGGTGCCCGAGCGGGTGAGGGCGACGACCCGGTCGTAGGGGCGGCCGTGCGGGAACTCGGAGGCGGCGAACGCGTCGGTCTCGCCCTGGCCCGCGTCCTCGCGCAGGGCGGCCGCGGCCTGCGCCATGAAGTACGAGGTGCCGCAGCCGACGAGCGCCACGCGCTCACCCGGGGCCGGCAGCGCCCGCGCGTGATCCGCCGCCTCCGAGGCGGCCCGGATCCAGCACTCGGGCTGACTGGTCAGCTCGTCCTCGACATGCGTCATGCCGCACCCTCCGCGGTGATCTCAACCCGGTGCTGATCGTTGTTGCAAGATATCTCCAGCTTTCGAGCATCATCAAGCATGCGGCAGCATCGGCTGCGTTAAGGTCGCCCGGAGATCGAGACGTGGAGGTGCGGATGTCGCGTGACGCCCGCTGGAAGGCGCTGCTGGAACTGCTCGTGGAGCGCGGCCGGCTGGACGTCGAGGACGCGGCCGGGGAGCTGGGGGTGTCGGCGGCGACGATCCGCCGTGACTTCGACGGGCTGGCCGAGCAGCAGATGCTGGTGCGCACGCGGGGCGGCGCGGTCGTGCACGGCGTGTCCTACGAGCTGCCGCTGCGCTACAAGACGGCCCGGCGCGCCTCCGAGAAGCAGCGGATCGCCAAGGCCGTCGCGCATCTGGTCGCGCCCGGGGAGGCGGTCGGGCTGACTGGCGGCACGACCACCACGGAGGTGGCCCGGGCCCTGGCCGTGCGCGGGGACCTGGCGTCCGGCTCGCCGGCGCTGACCGTGGTGACGAACGCGCTGAACATCGCCGGCGAGCTGGCCGTGCGTCCCCAGTTCAAGATCGTGCTGACCGGCGGGGTGGCGCGGGCGCAGTCGTACGAGCTGGTCGGGCCGCTCGCGGACGGGGTGCTCGGGCAGATCACCGTCGACGTGGCGGTGCTCGGCGTCGTCGCCTTCGACGTCACGCACGGTGCCGCGGCGCACGACGAGGCGGAGGCCGCGATCAACCGGCTGCTGTGCGAACGGGCCGAGCGGGTGGTCGTGGCGGCCGACTCCAGCAAGCTGGGGCAGCGGGCGTTCGCCCGGATCTGCGCGGCGCAGGCGGTGGACACACTGGTCACGGACACGGCGGCCGCCCCGGAGACGGTACGGGAATTCGAGGAGGCCGGGCTGCGGGTGCTCACGGTGTGACCGCGGGTCCCGGCGGGCCGTTCGACGTGCTCACGGAGTGAGCAGGCCCCGGCGGGTCGTCCGCGGGTGCCCACGTGCGACCGCGGGTCCCGGCGGGCCGTTCGCGGGCCCCACGGAAGGACCGCGCCCCCGGCAGGCCGACACCGGCCCCCACCGAGTGACCACGACCCCGACAGGCCGACCGCCGGCCCCCACCGAGTGACCACGACCCCGACAGGCCGACCCCACCGAGTGACCACGACCCCGGTGGCCGTCCCCCGGTCCCCACGGCGCGACGGCGGCGCCGGGCCGGCCGTCCTACGCTGGGGCTGAGGCGCGTACCTGGGCAGGGAGGCTGTCATGGGCGGAACGGCACAGGACCGGGGCGGGCCGGGCGGGCGGCGGTACGTGCCGATCGCGGAGCACGGGCTGATCGGCGATCTGCGCAGCGTGGCCCTGGTGGGGACCGACGGCACGATCGACTGGTACTGCTGCCCCTCCTTCGACGCGCCGAGCGTCTTCGCCGCGATCCTGGACGCCGAGCGCGGCGGCTGCTTCGAGCTGGCGGCGGCCGTGCCGGCCCGGACCAAGCAGTTCTACTTCCCCGACACGAACGTGCTGATCACCCGGTTCTTCACCGAGGACGGCGTCGGCGAGGTGCAGGACTTCATGCCGGTCGGCGGCGGGTCGGCCGAGGCCGAGCGGCACCGGCTGATCCGGCGGGTGGTGTGCGTGCGCGGCTCGATCCCGTTCCGTACGCGTGTGGCGCCGCGGTTCGACTACGGCACCCGGCCGCACACCGTACGGCTGACCGGCGAGGCGGCGGTCTTCGAGGCCGGGCGGCTGTCGCTCGCGCTGACCGCGACCGTGCCGCTGGAGGCCGACGGGCCGGACGTGCGCGGGGACTTCAAGCTCTCCGAGGGCGAGTCGGCGGTGTTCGCGCTGGACAAGGTCGGCGGCGACGTGACGCCCCGCCGGTGCGCGCACACGGAGGCCGAGGAGCGGTTCACCGCGACCGTGGACTACTGGCGGCGCTGGCTGTCGGCGTCCCGGTACAAGGGCCGCTGGCGGGAGATGGTGCACCGCTCGGCGCTGACGCTGAAGCTGCTCACCTACGCGCCGACCGGGGCGATCGTCGCCGCGCCCACGACGAGCCTGCCGGAGCGGCTCGGCGGCGAACGCAACTGGGACTACCGCTACGTGTGGGTGCGGGACGCGGCCTTCTGCGTCTACGCCCTGCTCAGGCTGGGCTTCACCGGGGAGGCCGAGGCGTTCATGCGGTTCGTGTCCCGGCACATCAGCCCCGGGGACGGCACGCACTCCGGTCCGCTGCAGATCATGTACGGCATCGACGGGCGCACCGCACTGCCCGAGCGGGAGCTGGACCACCTGGAGGGCCACCACGGCTCGGCGCCGGTCCGGGTCGGCAACGCGGCGGCCGACCAGCTGCAGCTCGACATCTACGGCGCGCTGATCGACTCGATCTACCTCTACGACAAGTGGGCCCAGCCCGTCTCCAGCGACCAGTGGGACGACGTGTGCGCACTGGTGCACTGGGTGTGCACGCACTGGGACCAGCCCGACGAGGGCATCTGGGAGACCCGGGGTGGCCGCAAGAACTTCCTGTACTCGCGGCTGATGTGCTGGGTGGCGATCGAGCGGGCGATCCGGATGGCCAACCGGCGCGGCCTGCCCGCCGACCTGCCCCGCTGGCGGGAGTGCCGCGACACGATCTACCGGCGGATCATGAGCCGGGGCTGGTCCGAGCGGCGCCGGGCGTTCGTGCAGCACGAGGACGGTGACGTGCTGGACGCGGCCGTGCTGATGATGCCGCTGACGAAGTTCATCGCCGACCGACCCGAAGTGGCTGTCGACGCTGGACGCCCTGACCGAGGAGCTGGTGTCCGACTCGCTCGTCTACCGCTACGACCCGCGCTCCAGCCCCGACGGACTGCGCGGCGACGAGGGGACGTTCTCCATCTGCTCCTTCTGGTACGTCGAGGCGTCGGTGCACGCCGGCCGGATCGACGAGGCGCGCCTCGCCTTCGAGAAGATGCTGACCTACGCCAACCATCTCGGCCTGTACGCCGAGGAGATCAGCCACACCGGGGAGCAGCAGGGCAACTTCCCGCAGGCCTTCACGCACCTCGCGCTCATCAGCGCGGCCTTCAACCTGGACCTGGCCCTCGGGTGACACTCAGTGTCCGTGACCGTCGTCCGTGTGCCCCTCGGGGGTACCGGGGCCTCCGGCTGCGGCTCCCCCGGCCCGGACGGTGAACGCCGCCGTGTGGACCTCGCCGTCGTGCTGGAAGTCGAGGAACAGGCGGTAGGAGCCGGCGCTGGGTGCCGTGGCCGTGAACGAGATGTCCGGGCCGGGCCGGGTCTTTCCGTCGCCGGGTTCGCCGTTCGGATGGACGTGCAGGTACGCGAGGTCTCCGGAGCGCAGGGCGACCAGGTGGCCGTAGGCACCGAGGTAGGGCTGGAGGTCGGTGACGGGCTTGCCGTCGCGGGAGACCTTCAGTTTCAGTTCGCTCGCCTTGCCGGGGCGCAGGGCGCCGGCCAGCTCGACCTCGTAGCCGTTGGTCCCGGCGGTGGTGCTCGGTGCGGGCAGTTCCTGCGGCCGGTACGGGCCGGAGGCGGCGAGGTCCGCGCCGAGGGTGAGGTTCTTCGCGTCCTTCTTCGCCGGGGTGAAGTCGGCGAAGACGCGGTAGCCACCCGCGCGGGGCAGGTCGACGGGGGTGCTCCAGGTGCCGTCGGCGGCACGGGTGGGGTGCAGGTGACGGTAGGTGGTCAGGTCGCGTGAGGCGACGATGAGGTGGAGTTCCTTGTCGTGTTCGCGCTGGTAGGCGGTGACCGCGCGGCCGCCGCTGTCCCGGACGGTGAAGCGCAGGTCGGCTCGCTGCCCGGCGGTGACGCTCGGGGTCTTCAGGTCGAGGGTGTAGCCGTCCTCGGAGATCTGCAGCCCGCCGGCCGGGGGCGCGTCGTGCCCCGCGTGCCCGTCGCCTCGTGCGGACGGGGACGAGGGCCGGGCGTGCTCGCCCTCGTGCTTCGGCGGATCGTCGGCGATCACGGGGCCGACGCCCTGGCCGACGCCGTAGGCCGTGCCGAACGTGGCGGCAAGGGCGGCGGCGAAGGTGGTGATCTTCAGTCCGGTGTTCATGGCCTTCGGCTCCTTCGGGTACCGGGCCTCCCGCTCGGATGCGGGGCCTTCACGCTGTTCACCATACCCCTAGGGGGTACCAAGTCAAGTCGTTCTCACGCTTGCATCCTATACCCCTCGGGGGTATACATGAAGCCGGTGCGGGAATACCCCCGTCCCGTATCCACCGATCCCCAGGGAGGCTCCGATGCCCGCCACCACCTACGCCGTCTCCGGCATGTCCTGCGGCCACTGCAAGGCCACGCTCACCAAGGTCATCGGCGAGCTGGACGGCGTCAGCGGCGTCGAGGTCGATCTCGGCACCGGCCACGTGACCGTCACCAGCGCCGCCGAGCCCGACGACGCCGCGATCGCGGAGGTCGTCGACGAGGCCGGCTACGAACTCACCGGGAGGGCCTGAGCCATGAGTACGGGCACGACGACCGGCACCGAGGTGGAACTCGCCATCGGCGGCATGACCTGCGCCTCCTGCGCGGCACGCATAGAGAAGAAGCTCAACCGCATGGAGGGGGTGAGCGCCACCGTCAACTACGCCACCGAGAAGGCGAAGGTCAGCTACTCCGGTGCCGTGTCCGTCGGCGATCTGATCGCCACGGTCGAGGCGACCGGGTACACCGCGCAGGAACCCGCGCCCGAGGAACGGCCCGGCGAACCGGCCGCCGGGCCCGACGAACTCCGGCCCCTGCGCGAGCGGTTGGTCACGGCCGTGGTCCTGGCGGTGCCCGTCGTGGCCATGGCCATGATTCCGGCCCTGCAGTTCGAGTACTGGCAGTGGCTGTCGCTCACGCTGGCCGCGCCCGTCGTGACGTACGCGGCGTGGCCCTTCCACAAGGCGGCCTTCGTCAACGCCCGGCACGGCGCGGCCACCATGGACACACTGATCTCGGTCGGCACGTCGGCCGCGTTCCTGTGGTCGCTGTGGGCCTTGTTCTTCGGCACCGCGGGCACACCGGGCATGACGCACCCCTTCGAACTGACCGTCGAGCGCACGGACGGCGCCGGGAACATCTATCTGGAGGCCGCCGCGGGCGTGACCGCCTTCCTCTTGGCCGGGCGGTACTTCGAGGCCCGCGCGAAGCGCAAGGCGGGCGCGGCGCTGCGGGCGCTGCTGGAGCTGGGCGCGAAGGACGTCACCGTCCTGCGGGACGACGGCCGTGAACAGACCGTCGCGGTACACGAGTTGCGGGTCGGCGACCGGTTCCTGGTCCGGCCCGGGGAGAAGATCGCCACCGACGGGACGGTGGTCGAGGGGTCCTCGGCCGTGGACGCGTCCATGCTCACCGGCGAGTCCGTGCCGGTGGAGGTGGGCACCGGGGACCCGGTCACGGGCGCCACGATCAACGTCGGCGGCCGGCTCGTCGTGCGCGCGACGCGCGTCGGGGCCGACACCCAACTGGCCCGGATGGCCCGGCTGGTGGAGGACGCGCAGAACGGCAAGGCCGCCGCGCAGCGCCTCGCGGACCGGATCTCGGCCGTGTTCGTGCCGGTCGTGATCGCCCTGGCGCTGGGCACGCTGGGCTTCTGGCTCGGCAACGGTGCCGGGCTCACGGCCGCCTTCACCGCCGCAGTCGCCGTCCTCGTCATCGCCTGTCCGTGCGCCCTGGGCCTGGCCACCCCGACCGCGCTGATGGTCGGCACCGGGCGGGGCGCCCAGCTCGGCATCCTGATCAAGGGCCCGGAGGTGCTGGAGTCCACCCGCCGCGTCGACACCGTCGTCCTCGACAAGACCGGCACCGTCACCACCGGCCGGATGACCCTGCTGGCCGTGCACACCGCCGACGGCACCGACGAGGCCGAGGTGCTGCGGCTGGCCGGGGCGCTGGAGCACTCCTCCGAGCACCCGATCGCCCGGGCCGTCGCCGACGGGGCGCTGCAGAAGCTGGGCACCCTGCCCGTGCCCGAGGACTTCGCGAACGTCCCCGGGCTGGGCGTCCAGGGCGTGGTCGAGGGCCACGCGGTGCTGGTCGGGCGGGAGCGGCTGCTGGCCGAGTGGGCGATGGAGCTGCCCGAAGGACTGGCGCGGGCCCGGGCGGCGGCCGAGGACGCCGGGCGCACCGCCGTCGCGGTCGCCTGGGACGGCGAGGCGCGGGCGGTGCTGGAGGTCGCCGACGCGGTGAAGGAGACGAGTGCGGAGGCCGTGCGGCGGCTGCGCGCGCTGGGGCTCACGCCCCTGCTGCTGACCGGCGACAACAGGGCCGTCGCCGAGTCGGTCGCCCGCGAGGTGGGCATCGACGAGGTCATCGCCGAGGTGCTTCCGCAGGACAAGGTCGAGGTCGTCAGGCGGCTGCAGGCCGAGGGCCGTTCGGTGGCCATGGTCGGTGACGGCGTCAACGACGCGGCGGCCCTCGCCCAGGCCGATCTCGGGCTCGCCCTGGGCACCGGCACGGACGCCGCGATCGAGGCCGGCGACCTGACCCTCGTCCGGGGCGACCTGCGGGCCGCCGCGGACGCCATCCGGCTCGCCCGCCGCACCCTCGGCACCATCCGCTCGAACCTGTTCTGGGCCTTCGCCTACAACGTGGCCGCCCTGCCCCTGGCCGCGGCCGGCCTGCTCACCCCGATGATCGCCGGGGCGGCGATGGCCTTCTCCTCGGTCTTCGTGGTCGGCAACTCCCTGCGGCTGCGCACCTTCCGCGCCGCGAACTGACGCCGGTCAACGGCGGTGCCACACCAGCGTGTAGCGCCAGAACAGACGGCGGCGCAGGCGCGCGCCGGGCAGGACGGCGCGCGCCCCGCGGGCGATCTCGGGGAAGGTCATGTCCGCCGGCCGGGTGGGAGCGGACAGCGCGACGGGGCGCGGTGCCCGGCGGCCCCGGTTCCGCAGCAGCGCCATCACGATGTCGAGCGGCACCGACGCGAGACCCAGCAGGTGGTCGACCGGCGTCCGCGCCCGGTGCAGACCGACGACCACCAGGGTGCCGCCGGGGGCCAGGCGGTCCCGGAAGGCCTCCAGGGCTTCGGTGAACGGCAGATGGTGGAGCGCGGCGACGCAGGTGATGACGTCGAAGGACCGGTCGGGAAGCCCGGCCGACGCGTCCGCCACCGTGTACGTCACCGGGACCGCCGCGCAGGTCAGCTCCCGGGCCCGGGCCGTGATCGCCGGGTCGGCGTCGATCCCGTGTACGCGCCCGGCCCGGGCGGCCAGCAGCCGGACGAGGTCGCCGCTGCCGCACCCCACGTCCAGGGCGCTGTCCACCCGCGCGGGGAGGTGCCGCAGGATCCAGGGGTGGAAGCGGGCGTTGTGGTCCCAGGGGCCGGCTGCGTGGAACCGGTCGAGGGCGCGCAGGACCCGGTGGGGCGGGAAGGTCATGCCCCCGGTTCGGCACAGGGGCGCGCTCGGCCACCGTGCCGGTCCAGCACGGAGCGGTGGATCTCGCCCGCGCGGATCGCCGTCGTCGACAGCAGGGTCGAGGTCAGGCCGTGGGTGTGTTCCGTGCCGCCCTGGAGATAGATGCCGGCCGTCACGTCCGGGGCGGTCTCGGCGCGGTGGTCGCGTCGGACGCGGATGGCGTCCTCGTCGTCGCGCAGGCAGACCTTCGCCGCCTCACCGAGCAGCGTGGTGAGGTCCCGGGGGCGGTAGCCGGTCGCGTGCACGAGCACGTCGGCCTCCAGCACCCGCTGCTCCCCGGTCGGCAGGAACTCCACCACGACGTCCAGGGAGCCGTCGTCACGCGTGCGGACGTCCCGGATGCGGGAGACGTTGAGGAACCTCAGCCGCTCCCGGCCGGCGACCTTCTCCTGGTAGGAGGTCGCGTACAGGGCCTCGATGAGGTCCATGTCGACGACGGAGTAGTTGGTGGAGCGGTGGTAGTCGAAGAGGGACTGTTTGACCTCGGAAGGTGCGCCGAAGTACACGTCCACCGCCTCCGGGTCGAAGATGCGGTTGGCGAACGGGCTGTCGTCGGCCGGGGTGTAGCCGTACTTGGCGAAGACCGAGCAGACCTCGGCCTCGGGGAAGGAGCGGTGCAGGTAGTCGACCGTCTCGGCGGCGCTCTGGCCCGCGCCCAGGACGACGGCGCGGCGCACCGGAGGGCGGCGGCCCCGCAGTTCGGCGACCCGCGGCATTAACTGGCTGTTGTGCCAGACCCGTTCGGACAGCTCGACCCCGGGCGGCACGTGCGGCTCCAGGCCGACGGCGACGCTGAGGTCGCCGGCGCGGTACGTCACCCCGGAGTGGCAGCAGACCACGTCGAAGCCGGTCACGGTGCCCGACGCGTCGCGCACCGGGTCGACGGCGGTCACCTCGCGGTCGTAGGCCACCAGGTGCCGCACCCGGGCGGCGGCCCACTCGAAGTACTCGTGGAACTCCACCCGCAGCGGGAAGAGCGTCTTCTGGTTCAGGAAGTCGATGAGCCGGCCGCGCTCGCGCAGGAAGCACAGGAAGCTGTAGTCGCTGGCCGGATCGCGCAGGGTGACGAGGTCCTTGAGGAACGACACCTGCATCGTGGCGTCGTCGATGAGCATGCCCCGGTGCCAGCCGAAGCCCGGTTGGCGTTCCAGGAAGAGGGCGTTGAGCCGGCGCTCCGGCGGGACTCCCGCGTTGTGTTCCTCGATCGCTATGGCCAGAGCGAGATTTGACGGCCCGAAGCCTATTCCGAGGACGTCGTAGGTGGTGTCCGTGGTGTCCGATCCCGTGAGCGGTGAGTTCACCGTGGCATCGCCTCCCTCAGGCAGCCACATGTTAGATAAGGTTAGCCTTACCTTGCAATGGAGCCGCCGGAGAGGGAGAACCGCATGCGCGTCGCCATGTTCGGCTATCAGACCTGGGGTCACCGCACGCTCCAGGCCCTGCTGGACTCCGACCACGAGGTCACCCTCGTCGTCACCCACCCCAAGAGCGACCACGCCTACGAGAAGATCTGGGACAACTCCGTCGCCGAACTCGCCGCGAAGCACGACGTCCCCGTCCTCCTGCGCAACCGGCCCGACGACCCCGAACTCCTCGACGCGCTGCGGGCGGCCCGCCCGGACCTCATCGTGGCCAACAACTGGCGCACCTGGCTGCCCCCGGAGGTCTTCGACCTCCCCCCGCACGGCACCCTGAACATCCACGACTCGCTGCTGCCGTCCTACGCCGGCTTCTCACCGATCATCTGGGCACTCCTCAACGGCGAGGAGCGCGTGGGTGTGACCGCGCACCGCATGAACGGCGAACTCGACGCCGGTGACATCCTGGTGCAGCGCGCGGTGCCCGTCGGGCCGCAGGACACCGCGACCGACCTGTTCCACCGCACCGTCGACCTCATCGCCCCGATCGTGCGCGAGTCGCTCGGCCTGATCGCCTCCGGGCGGGACGCCGGGCGGTGGCTGCCCCAGGACCGCGCCCGGGCGAGCTTCTTCCACAAGCGCTCCGAGGAGGACAGCCGCATCGACTGGACCTGGCCCGCCGAACGGCTGGAACGGCTGGTGCGCGCCCAGTCGGACCCCTATCCGAACGCCTACACCTTCCACCGCGGGCAGCGGCTGCGGATCACCTCGGCCGCCGTGTCCGAGGGCCGCTACGGCGGCACCCCCGGGCGGATCTTCATCCGTGAGGGCGACGGCGTGGTCATCGTGGCCGGTCCCGAGGCACACACCGGCCGCTGCCCCGGGCTCGTCGTCCGGCGGCTGCGCACGCAGGACGGCACGGAGCACGCGGCGAGCGACTACTTCCGCACCATGGGAGGTTATCTGACGGCGCGTCCATAACTGACGCTCCATCACGTGGGCGTGGGGGAACGGCGATTGACCGGAGACCGTTGCTGAGGTAAGGCTTACCTTGCTTTACTGACGGCCGTATGACTCCTGCCTGTACCCGGCGACAAGGGACGCACATGCCGAGAAAGTTCCTCACCACCCTTCTCACCGTCACCCTGGCCGCCGGGTTGGCAGCCTGCGGTTCCGTCGAGGACGACTCCGCCCCGTCCTCCGGCGACGCGAAGGCGGACGCCTCGTCCGCCTTCCCCGTCACCGTCAAGCACAAGTTCGGCAGCACGAGGATCGCCAAGGAGCCCGAGCGGATCGTGGTGGTCGGCGACGGCGGCACCGACGACGTCGACGCCCTGTACGCCCTGGGGGTCACGCCGATCGCCGTCTCCAAGGACGCCTTCGCCGCCGACGGGGTCCACCCCTGGCTGAAGGACCGGGTCGACACCAAGAAGACCAAGCTGCTGAACACCATGAACGGGGTGGACTTCGAGGAGGTCGCGGCGCTCCGGCCCGATCTGATCCTCGCCACCTCCGACTTCACCCTGGACAAGAACTACGAGAAGCTCTCCGCGGTGGCGCCGACCATCGGCTACGAGACGGCGTGGGGCAAGCAGACCTGGCAGGAACACGTCCGGGTGGTGGCGAAGGCCGTCGGCAGACAGGAGCAGGCGGACAAGGCCGTCGAGGAGACCGAGGACAGCATCGCCGAGGTCAAGGCGGAGCACCCCGGGCTGGCGGGCAGGACCTACAGCCTGTCCATCGGGAACACCCCGGCCAAGATCTACACCATCGCCTCGGAGGACGACTTCGCGGCGAAGCTGATGAGCGAGGTGGGGCTGAGCCTCACCCCGTCGGTGAAGAACATCAAGACGGTCAGCGGCAGCCCCACCGGCGAACTGTCCTTCGAGCAGCTCGACAAGCTCGACGCGGACCTGGTCGTCATCGCCTTCACCACACCGGAGCTGAGGAAGGCCTTCGAGTCCAGCGCACTGGTGAAGAACATGTCCGCGGTGAAGAAGGACCGCTACGTCGTGACCGACGTGGCGACCATCAGCCAGCTGCGCAGCCCGTCCGTGCTGGGCATCCCGTGGGCGCTGGACAACCTGGAGCCCGGCTTCGCCAAGGTGGACGAGTAGTCCGGGCGGTGTCCCGAGGGGCCTCGACCTTGCCGGGGTCGCGGGCGTACGTGTACGCGCTCCTGGC